>NZ_JBQJIN010000022.1:0-88357 GCF_052078695.1 Lysobacter sp. CA196
AACCACCACTGGGAGTTCGCCGGCAAGCTGGCGCGTCGCGAAGGCGAAGTGCGTTACGGTCGCCTCGAAGGCCAGTGGGCCGATTCGGCGACGACCTTCGCCGCGGTGCAGACCCGCTACGAGTTCGCCGAAACCTGGCATGCCCTGGCCGAGTACCGCTGGCTGGGCGTGCGCGACGGCGGCGAGCGCCAGGGCTTCCTGATCGGCGTTGATCGCGACATCGGCCGCAACTTCCGCGTCGGCGTGGGCTACAACTTCACCGAGTTCAGCGACGACCTGACCAACTTCGATTACGACCACAAGGGGTGGTTCTTGAATCTGGTCGGAACCTACTGATCGAGTTCGGTTGCGGTGCAGGGGCGGCGCGGCCTCTGCCGCGACCGCCGAGAAATCGATCGGGGCCGATCCGGCGACATTGACGTTCTCGGAACTTGAGAACGGTATCGCGCTGGGCGCTCGATATTGGCGCGTCGATCACCATCGCCTTGAGTCGCGGTTTCATCGAGACGCGATAGCAGTATGCGGTAGCGGGTCAGAACGGAGGCGGACGCGGCGCGCAGGGAGGGGCGGCAATCGATCCGATGGATTTCACAGTCGTTGTTCGTAGTGATTGGAGTCTGCGTAGATGAAAACGAGAGGCGCGCGAAACAGTCCGTCGAACGGTCCTCTGGGCAGAGGATCGCTTACGGCGGCCATGTTCGCGGCGATGATGCTCTCTCCGCTTGCACACGCCGACCAGTGGATGACCAACGCCACCGGCAGCACAACCGTCAATGGCAATTCCATCGCCTTGACCTTCGGCAACGGCGTCACCGGTACCTATTCGCAGACCGGCACGACGAATGTTCCAGTCGGTTGCCTAGCGCTCGCCGCCCATTCGACCGGAATCGGACAGCTTGCGGGCACCAATGTCACGACTTACCTCGAGCCCGATCCGCCGGTCGGCAGTGCCGCCATCGAACATTGTCTGTTGAGCACGGCCGGTGTATCACGTGGAGTGTCGTACGCTTTCAGCTTCAACAAGCCAGTGATCGCACCCGTATTGCATATGGTGAACCTGGACACCAGCACCTATGCGGTCAGCGGCACCACGACTACGGGTGGCGCGGTGACGCCGGTCCAACTGGTCAAGAACAATGCGATGGAAGTGTCCGGTGCGACTTTTCCCACGACCTTCAACAGCACCGTCCAGGTCGCGGATCAGACCGGCTGTGTGACCGATGCCGGAGCGAATCCGGTCGGCGGTTGCGGCAGCTTTCGGCTCAGCGGCGGTTTGATCCAGAACTGGACTGCGGTCAACACCACTCCGGGTCTGGCGGGCACCTTTGGCGATGGCTGGCGCTGGTCGGTGTCGTTTCCGCTGGTGACGCTCACCAAGGCTTTCAGCGCGGTCTCGATCGCGCCGGGTGGCACGAGCAGTCTGGTTTTCACCATCGACAACACCAACGCCACGAACGGTACGAACCCAGCCACCGCAGCCGCGATCGGCCCTTTGAATTTCACCGACAACCTGCCGGCCGGCGTGACTATCGCCAATGCCACGACGGGCGGCACCTGTACCGGCGCGACCTTCCTCGATGCGGGCGGCGGCGCCTTGGCCGCCGGCGACACGGGCGTCCGGATTAGTGGATTCACCGTACCGGCGAATGCAACTTGCACCCTGACCGTCAACGTGACCTCGAGCGTGGTGGGCAGCCACATCAACAACACCAGCAACATGTCGAGCACGGTGGGCAATCTGGTGTTGTCACCGAATGCGACGCTGACCGTCGCCCAGCCGAGTTTTGGCACCTGCGATTCGCGGCTATGGCTGGAGCAGTCGCCGGGCTCACCGACGCCGACGACGCTGTATCAGATCGATACCAGCGTGAATCCCCTGGTGTTCAACGCGCAGGGCAGCGCCAACCTGCTGTACAACGCGGTCGGATATAACCCGAGCGATAACTACCAGTACGGCATCGTCACCACCGGCACCAACACCCTGGTGCGAATCGGTGCCGACGGCACCGCGGGCACGGTCGGCAATGTCACCGGCCTGCCGGCCGCGACCTATATCACCGGTACGTTCGGCACGGCCGGCAACATTCTCTACGTCAAGGACAACGTCGCCGCGGGTACGACCATGTATGCGGTCAACGTGACGACGTTGACGGCGACGCCGATTACGCTCAGTTCGGCGATCAACATCGCCGACTGGGCCTGGGTCGGTGGGCTGCTTTACGGCGTGACCAACGGCGGGCAGCTGGTGTCGGTCAATCCGAGTACCGGTGCGGTGACCAACATCGGTGTGCCGAACGGCCTGCCAGCCGGATTCTTCGGTGCGATGTACGGGGCGCCGAACGGGCTGTACGGTTCGGGTAATAACCCGCCCAGCGGCTTCTACAAATTCGACCTCACTACCGGCGTGGCCACCCTGATCAGCGGCGCTCCGGGTTCCAGCTCCAACGACGGTTCCAATTGCCCGACCGCGAACATCACCTTCGGGGCCGACCTTCAGGTCACCAAGACCAACACGCCGGCCTCGGGCCCGAACGACCTGGCGACCGACAGCTACACGCCCGGTGCCGCACGCAGCTACACCGTCGTGGTCACCAACGCCGGCCCGTTCGGCGCGGCCAATGCCGTCTTTACCGACCCTTCGATTCCCAACTTCACCGTCAGTGCGGTGACCTGTGGTACCCCGACCGGCGGAGGCGTCTGTCCGAGCGTGGCCAACACTACCGTCTCGTTGATGCAGGGCAGCGGCATCGTGATTCCTTCACTGCCGTATAGCAGCAACACGTCGAGCAGCGTCACCTTCACCGTCACCGGCACCATTGCCGTGGGCGCGACCGGTGCGCTGACCAATGTCGCGGCGGTGGCGGTCGGCGCGGGCACCAGCGATGCCACGCCCGCCAACAACAGCGCCACCGACAGCGACAGCCCCACCGGCACCATCGTGATCGTCAAGGATGCGATACCGAATAACGCACAAGACTTCGCCTTCGCCACGACCGGCACCGGCCTGGTCGCGTTCTCGCTCGATGACGATGCGGATGCGACTTTGCCGAACACGCGTACCTTCACCGGTCTGGAAGCCGGTAGTTACAGCGTGACCGAAGCCATCGTCGGCGGTTGGGTATTGAGTGCGCTCACATGCGTCGATCCCGACAACGGCAGCACCATCGATCTGGCAGGGCGAATCGCGACCATCGACATCGATTCGGGCGAAACGGTTACCTGCACCTACAGCAATAGCAGGTTGGCCGTGCTTCGCTTGCAGAAGGCCTTGCCGCTCGGTCGCTTCGTCGGCAGCGATCAGTTCGCGTTGACGATCAGCGGTGCCGGCGGGCCGGTCAGCGTGACCACGACCGGCAGCACCAATACGCCGGCCGAGATCGCGATTCTCGGCCCAGCGACGCTCGCGAGTGTCTACACCCTGTCCGAAGCGGGCGCAGCCGGCGCCAACCTGGCCAACTACGTCACGACCTATGCCTGCACCAATGCATCGGCCGGCGGACAGACCCCGAGCGGCAGCGGCGGCAGCTTCAACCTCACACTGGCGGCCGGCGACGATCTGACCTGCACGCTGACCAATACGCGCAACCCGCTGGCCGACCTGGTCATCACCAAGACCAATACGCCGGGCTCCGGTCCCAGCGACCAAGCCAACGACACCGTGACGCGCGGCGCGACCACGATCTACACCATCGCGGTCAGCAACAGCGGCCCGGATACGGTCACCGGTGCGGTGTTGAGCGATCCTGCCGCAGGCCGCAGCGGCCTGACCTGCACCGCGCCGCCGAGTTGCAGCGGGACGGCTTGTCCGCCGGGCTTGAGCTTGGCTCAGCTGGAAAGCGGCGTCGCCTTGGGAGCGCTCGCCAATGGAGCATCCGTGGTCGTGACGTTGACCTGCACGGTCGACTGAATCGGCGACTGCCAGCGCCGCCGGATCGCCGGCGGCGTATCGATAGCAGTCAGCTGCGTTCCCCCGGCTCGCATGCCGGCTATTTGCCCGGTCATGGCAATCAGCCCGCACTGCCATGCAGTCCGGTATCCGGCGACGCGCGCTCGTTGATCTCGCCCGCGAATCTGCGTTGGCCGATCCAGGCTGCGCCGCAATGTCACACCTTTCTTATTCCTTGCGTGTCGCGGCCTCGGCTCGGTAATGGGCTGTGGTGTGCATTAAATCCATACGATCCTGCGAAAAACCCGGACCTGTATCGGATTTGATCGGCGTTTGGCTATCCACGCCGGTTAAAAGACAAGTTTGGTCAGGTGTTTCTTTCGAAAACCCCGGTTCAGTGTCACGCCGCTGACATTTACCGTCAATTAGCGCCCCAATGCGTGGGTCGGACGGGGTAAGGGTGAGGTGCACTTGGCACGTAGCTGGCACGAAGAGCGCTTTATCGCTCGATGTAAACCGTTTCATCGCGAAGTTGACGAAACTTTGCCAAATTTGGCCAAAAACGTGACGGTTGGCACAGAATTTGTATTGATATCCATACCAGCCAATTAGCGTAACAGGACGCTGGGCGGGAGCGGATTCAGCCAACAACATAAAAAGCCGGCGCGTAGTGGATTTCGCTCATGGAGATTCCGGTGCGCTGCTTTTATCTTGGTGCGCTGGTGTCGAGGGGTGTGGAGCAGGCGGTCGAGATATTCGCGAGCGCCTGTTCCGATCGCCGCCTTTGCCTTGATGCGCAACGGTCGAGATAAAGATTGCGATGGGATGCTTTAGATCAGAGTTTCAAATGTAATGAATTGGCAGGCCGCTACTGGCTGTGTCGGGGGGCATGGAGGCGATCGGGTTTGCTCGGCCAGGTAAATAATCGCGAGTAATCAATGCGTAAATCCATTGCACATATCAAATTTTCATTTCGATTCGGGCCATATTGAACGCACGCTTCAAACATTCGTGCCATGCACATTGTGTGCACCAAAGAACATTTAGTTTGCGTCGCTATCCGGCGGCGCACTCCCAGCAAGAGAGGCCAAGGATGGCGGTCGTGGACGAAACAAGCGTTGGGCCAGCAAGGGCGCAAGCCCGGTATGAGCAATCCGTCGTAGGCCGCGACACGAATCGAAGCAGTCCGATTCCAAGGAGGTAATGCACTGCGTCCAGTCTTCCGATCCTGGTTTGTGTCGATGGAATCGCCCATGTCGGCAAGGACCCTTCGGAACCCCCCTAGACATACCCATAAGCAGATCACGCCGTGTGCAATATCCATCCGTTTAGCAGCGAACAAATCGACGATCCCGTGGACGAGCTGGTAGCCGAGCCCATGCCCCAGTACGAAAGCGAGGAATTGAAATTCACCCGGCTCGATGAGAAGCAGTGGGCGGCCATCGAAGCCGTATTGCCGCGGACGGTCTATACGCGCAACGCCAGCGCCGACGACGCACGACGATTCGTCGAGGCGGCGTTGTGGGTCATGGCGACCGGGCGTTTCTGGACCGAACTGCCCGAGACGGTCTATGGGCCCTGGCGCAAGAACTACGTCCGCAGCAACCGCTGGATTTATCGCGGCATGTGGCTGACGGTGATCAATGCGCTTGGCCCGGACAGCGAACTGGCGGCGTTGATCTCCGGTTACATGAACTCTCAGCTCGAGCGCCACCGTAAGTTCGGCCGGCGCAACAACTTCCTGGACGAGGGCGGCGAGCACGAGAACTGAAGGTTCTGCGTTGGGGATGGTCACGGGTGCGAATCGCGGGCCCTGGCCATGGAGGAAGGCGCCGCTTGCCGCCGGGCCAGGGTCCGGGGCGGCGCCTTCTTCTACCTGCCGGCGGCCCCGCCCGACCTCTCGCTTCAGTCGACCGAACCGGGCGTCGACCCGGCGGAGGCGTATCGCTCCTCGAAGCGTTCCTTGGCGGCCCGTGCCGGCACTTCTCTCCGTGCCGCCGGGCCGCTGTCTTGAGGCCGTTACGACCGAGGCGGCCGGCGTTCCCGGCCGTTGCCGCATAGGCGCGGCACTGCGGGCTACGGGATAATGGCGCGTCACCGCGGCGGCTCCTGCGTCGCGGACGTGTCGACCGAGGCCGAGGGCCCGGTCCAACCCCGGCCAGCGCAGCGAGCGGCGCACCGATCTTCAAGGCAGACCCATGCTGGAACTAGTAGGTTTCGACGGCGACGACACGCTTTGGCATAGCGAGGGCTATTACCAGGAGGCCGCGGTCGAATTCGACAAGATCCTCAGCGCCTGGGTCGACATCGACAATGCTTCGATACGCCAGCGCCTGCTGGCCGTCGAGCGCAACAACCTGGCCCTGTTCGGTTACGGCGTCAAAGGCATGGTCCTGTCGATGATCGAGGCGGCGATCGACATCACGCAATCGCGCATCTCGGCCGCCGGTATCCACAGGATCGTGCTGCTGGCCAAGGCCATGCTCGACCACCCGGTGGAGCTGTTGCCCGGTATCCGCGAGGCGGTCGAAGCCGTCGCGGCCCGCCACCGCATCGTCCTGATCACCAAGGGCGACCTGTTCCATCAGGAAAAGAAGGTCGCCCGCAGCGGCCTCGCCGATCTGTTCCACCGCATCGAGATCGTCTCGGAGAAGGACGACGCCAGCTATTCGCGCGTGCTGTCCGAATTCGGCGTCGCGCCGGGTGCTTTCGCCATGGTCGGCAACTCGCTGAGGTCGGACATCGAACCGGTGATCGCGCTGGGCGGTTGGGGCATCCACATGCCCTACCACGTGACCTGGGCGCACGAGATGGAGCACGGCATGAGCGGCGAACATCCACGCCTGCAGACGGTAGGCGGTGCCGACGCCATCGCCGAGGCGATCGCGCGCTTCGATCGCGGAGCCTGAGGCCGCGCAGACCCGGGCCCGGCAGGCGCTGGCGGAGGTCGCGACTCCGATGGAGCGGCCGGCGGCGGGAGCCGCCCGTCGGTTTGTGACGTAAGAGTGGTACTCGCCGCTTCGTGGCGGTGCCCTCCAGCAAGGCAACGGCTCTTGGCTCCGGCCACCCGTCCCGGTGTTTCAGGCAGCGACGGTCGTAGGCGCGAAGCGGTCCGATCGGGCGAATGGGTTCGAGCGAGCGGAATTGATCGAAAGAACGAAGTCGCCGATTCGGCATGCGGCGTCATCGTCCTTGCGATCGCGCGTCGTCGTCGGTGCCGGACGAAAGCCTGAAACCGCAGGGCCTGCGTTTTCCTGCCGCTGCATCAGCGGGGTTGGAACCGGCCAGCCGTATGGCCCGATGCATCCACGGCGAGCTTCCGACAGCTCGGCGAGGTTTGCGTGCTTGTCGATTCGGAACTGTGTCGGATCTATCCGGACCCGGTGGTAGCGACATGCTGCGTATGGCCGCTGCGGGAGTTGCTGTGCATACGAAACGCGCAAGCGCATGGGTTGGTGGTGGAGAGTTGCGGGTGAGCTAAGAATTTTCCCTATGCCATATTCGATGGAACTGACCTTTAATGCGTACTCGCGGAAAGATGCGGCGTTCCAGCTCCATCCAAGGAAGGGCGTAGCCGTTGCCGGGCCGTGCGATTGAGGCCCGGTTGAATCGGCGAATGAACAGTCAACCGCATCTTCGAACAACGTTCGCGCGGACGCACCGCAGCCGCAGGAAAATATCCTGTGGAAACATCGAATTTGAACAGGAGATCGTCGTGGGCAAGAATGCCGGTGGAAAGAACTATGAGGATGTCGTCAGCCAGGTCGAAAGGGAGTTCTTGACGCCACAACATCGGGTTGCGATCGAAGAGGCGTCGCGCAAAGGGAATTTTGCCGTCAGCTTCCGGGCGGCGGGCGCCGCTACCCTGGCCGCCCTCGAAGAAGGGGCGGCGGCGAAAGGTCACGATATTCTTGAGAAAACCATCAAGCAATCGTCGATAGCCAAGGCATATCCGGCGAATGCCGCGGGTATGTTGCAGAAGGTGCGCGACGCCGGTATCGAGGGCTATGTCGGTCATTGGGAAAAGGGCAGCGGAGAACTGACCGGCATCTATCTCAGCAGCGGTCACGGTCTGGGCGACAGGGTCAAGGGGAACATCTATCCCATCGACATGAATCGGTTGGAGGAGTCGCTGGCACCGCTCAAAGCAAAGGAAAGCTGGAGGGCGCTGCCGTTCACAGGCGACTACGACATGCACGACATGCTGACGTTCCGCGGAGCCGGCTTGCCGCATACGCCGCTGGTCGGTTCAAAGGAAGAGCTGGCGATCAGACATGCGATCAACAGTGCGGTGGCTGCAGTCGATGGGAATCGCCCGGTCGTCGATATCGAGCACAACGTGATCCGCCATGGTCCGCAGGTCAGTTTCTCCAGCTACATGGTCAGCCATGAGGCCGGGGTGGTGAAGAAGGACGGAGGATTTTTGGGGGCGGTCGCCAAGCCGGGCGAGTTCCCGGTGGCGATTGTGGATCGCGGCAAATGGTCGATGATTCAAGATACCCAGCAGCTCGCCGACTACTATCGAAGCGTCGGGGCGCACATAAAGGAAACCTGGAATCCCGATGGCGTCAGGACTTTCGCCGATTCGGAGAAGCCGGGCATAGTGAAATACGGCCGGCGCGACGATACGCCTGCGAAACCGCCCGTTCCCGCCGCATCGCAGTCGGCCGAGAGCCATCCTTCCGCCCTCGTCGATCGCATGCTGACGGCTTCGCAAAGCGGCGATCGCGATGCGTTCCGGCAAATGACCCAGCAAGCCGCGGCGGCTGCGCCGGGACGCGAGCTGCGCAGCGAGGCGGTGGCGACGGTCGACCATCAGCAGCAGGCCGTCGAACAGGCCCTGCCGGGCCCGAGCGGGCCGCGCATCAAGTGATCGGCAATCCGCGATCCGGCGCCGATGAGGCGTCGGGTCCGGAAGATGCAGGCTCGGCTCGGGAATGCACCGGGGAAGCGCTGGAATGCGGCAAGACGAGTTGACCGCGCTGCTCGGCAGGACTGCGGTCTTGATGGAGCAATTCGAACGCCGCTGCGAGGAAATCGGAAAGCATCAGCGCGCGACCTGCGTGCAGTTGCAGGAGCTGTCGCAGCAGGTGGCGGGGACGGTCTTACAGTCGGCCGACGAGAGTCTGCGCGGTCTGTCCGGAGCCGTGATCGACAAGGTAGAGGGCGGGCTATCGCAGCCGGTGGAAGCGTACGAGCAGCGGCTGCAGCGGGCTGGTGTGCTGCTGCAGCAGGGTTCGCTGGGATTGGCGGTGCAGATCAAGCGTCTGGAGTCGCTGCATGGGCGATTGGTCTGGAAAGTCGTCGTCGCGGCGTTTGCCGGCGTTCTGCTGTTGCTGACCGGTGGCGGCTGGCTGTCGTGGCACTACCGTGCCGAGGTCAGCGAGAACAGAGTCAAGGCCGACCTGATGCGCGCCTATAACCAGGCCGATGTGTCCCTGTGCGAGGGGCGCCTGTGCGCGAACATCGACACGAAGGCCAAGGCCTACGGCGACGACAAGCGGTATCGGCCGGTCCGGGCGCGGCGTTGAGGCGAGGTCGGCGACGGTGAGGCTGGGGCGGGTTGCACCGGCATGGCGGATGCGCGCCGGTCCGCATAGCGCCTCGGACCGATCCGGCAACCCGGTCGGGCATTCGCGATAGCGACGCCTGCGGTTTGCGCAGCTCCTGCAAAGCCGCCGTCGCCGTGCCGGACGGCGGCCGTTGCACAAGGCGGGGGTTGCCGCCGAGTGGGCCGGATCGGGTTTCGTTTGGCGCCTGAACGCCGGCTGCGCAGTGGGCGAGCGTGCGGCCTTTCCGGGCCGGTCGGCGAGACCCGAGCGGACCCCAGTGGCGGCCAATGCAACCGCGACTGAGCGGCCGGCGCTGACCCCGGAACCATTCCAAGCCGGTTCACGGTGGCGGAGGCACATTCGCACCGTGCCTGCCGAGGAGCAGGCGTTACAGGAGACTGACATGACCGCCTTGTCCCGCTGGCTTGCACCGATCGTCATCGCCGCCGGCATCGGCGCGGTCGCGATCCCTGCACCGGCCCGAGCCGACGACCTGGCTCGCGTGATCGTCGACATCGCCGACGTGATCGTTCGCAACAACACCCCGTACTACCGTTACGGCAACTACGGTTACGCCGACCGTCTGATCGTCGTGCACGACCGCTACGGCCGGCCGACCTATTACCGCAATGCGCCGCGCTACGTCGAGCACCGCTATCGCCCGGCGCCGCCGCGCTACAGCTACGGCCCGCGCTATTACGACCGCGACTGCAACCATCGCGGCAAGTGCAAGACCAGCTACTACGATCCGCGCTACGACCATCGTTACGACAACCGTTACTACGACCGTCATGACCGTCACGACCGCGACCGCTACGGCCGCCACGACAACGGCCGCTGGCGCGATCGCTACGACGACTGATCCAGGCGTCGGTTCGCAGCCACACGACGGCGCCTCCGGCGCCGTCGTCGTTTGACCGGTCAGGAGGCGAGTCCGGGAAGGCTGCAACCCGGCAGTGTTAGCCTCCCTCACCGGCACGACATGCCGTCGTCCATGACCGGTTCCGCCATCGTTCGAGGCCCGCCCATGCGTAGCGTTACTGAAAACACCGCAAAGAACCCCGCGAGTAACCCCGCCGTCTCCCCTCGCGGTCGGTCGTCCCGCCTGCGGCCGCGACGCGCCTTGCTCGGCGCGCTGCTGCTGGCGGCGATCGCCGTGCCCGGCGCCGCCTCGGCCCGCGGTTCGGTCGATTGCAAACTCAAGTTCAACATGTCCGGCTGGTCGGTGTTCTACAAGACCTCCTCGGGCAACGGCACGATCAGCTGCAGCAACGGCCAGAGCCTGTCGGTGCGGATCAGCGCCAAGGGCGGCGGCCTGAGCTTCGGCAAGTCGCGCATCGTCAACGGTACCGGCGAGTTCTCCGGCGTGCACAACATCGCCGAAACCCTCGGCAGCTACGCTACCGCCGAGGCCCATGCCGGCGCGGCCAAGTCGAGCAAGGCGCAGGTCATGACCAAGGGCGAAGTGTCGCTGGCCCTGGCCGGCACCGGCGAAGGCTGGGACATCGGTGTGGCCTTCGGCAAGTTCACCATTTCGCGCTGAGCGCGCGGCGTTTCGCCGCACCGATCGGCGATCGCAGCAACGGATTACGGGCACGCATCGACCGCGTGCCCGCCCGCCAGGAGGTTCCCATGCCCAATAAGCTCAAGACCCATTTCTTCGCCCTGACCGCGTCCGTCGCGGCCTTGCTCGGCGGTGGAGCGGTCCAGGCCCAGGACCTGCCGGCCGGCTGGAATCCGCGCAGCGGCGACGTGTGGGTGGACGCCTGGCTGGGCGATATCAACCGCTACGGCGCGCGTTACCGCGAACCCTTCATCGACGAAATGGTCCGCTACTACGGCGCGCCACGCGAACTGGTCAGCGATTTGTTGAACCAACGCCGCTGGACGCCGGGCGACGTGTACTACGCCTGTGCGATCGCGCAAGTGCTGGGCCGGCCCTGCCGTTACGTGGTCGACGAGTGGGGCCGCGACCACGCCGAAGGGTGGGGCGCGATCGCGCAACGCTTGGGCATCAAGCCTGGTTCGGCGGAGTTCCATCGGCTCAAGCGCGGTTTCGTGCCGACCTACGACCGTTGGGGCCGGCCGATCACCATCGATACCGAACTGCGCCGCGATTATCCGAACCGCCCCTATCGCGACTACGAACGCGAGCGCGACCTGGCCAAGGCGGCCAAGGATAAGGCCGCCAAGGACAAGGCCAGCAAAGACAAGGCCGCCAAAGACAAACCCATCAAGGGCAAGAGCGCCGCATCGGCGCGCGGGCAGGGCAAGAGCGAGCAGGGCCAGGGCAAGCGCTGAGCGCTCGGGTCGGGCGCTTCGACAGCGGCGGCTACGGCCGCTACGGCCGCCGATGCCGTTCCGAGGCTGCGAACGCGGCGCTCGCCGGTCTATGATCGAAGCATGAGCGACGACACCTCCAACGATTCCGCGCCGGCCTCCGAACAGGTGGTCGGCACCGTCCGCGTAGTCGATTTCGAACCGCGTTGGCGCAGCGAATTCGCCCGCCTCAACATCGAGTGGCTGGAGCGCTGGTTCACGGTCGAACCGGTCGACCGCGAGGTGCTCGGCGATCCGCAGACGCATCTGCTCGCCGCTGGCGGCCGGGTCCTGTTCGCGGTCGACGAGGCCGACCAGGTGCTCGGCACGGTCGCCTTGATGCGCCACGAAGACGGCCTGGTCGAGTTGACCAAGATGGCGGTGGAGCCGTCGCTGCGCGGCGGCGGCATCGGCCGCAAACTCATGGCCGGCGCGATCGATGCGTTCGCGCAGATGGGCGGGCGCGAGTTGTTCCTGGAGTCCAGTACCCGTCTCGGGCCCGCGCTCAAGCTCTACGAAAGCGTGGGCTTCCGCCATCGCCCAGCGCCGCGACCGGGCTCGCACTATCAGCGCGCCGACGTCTACATGGTCTGGGAACCCGACGCGTCGGCCTGAGCGCTCGCCGTGGGCGGTGTCCGGGCTCAGGCCAGGGCCGCGTCCTCCTGCCGCTGCTGCAGCTCCCACATCTGCGCATACACGCCGTCGAGCGCGCGCAATTGCGAGTGCGTGCCGCGCTCGATGATGCGGCCGGCGTCCATCACCAGGATCTGGTCGGCGTCCATCACCGTCGACAGCCGGTGGGCGATCACCAAGGTGGTGCGCCCGATCGCGAGCCGGTCGAGTTCGGACTGGATCGCGCGTTCGGATTTCGAGTCGAGCGCCGAGGTGGCCTCGTCGAAGATCAGGATCGAGGGGTTCTTGAGCAGGGCGCGGGCGATTGCGACGCGCTGTTTTTCGCCGCCGGACAGCTTCAGGCCGCGCTCGCCGACCGGGGTATCGTAGCCGTCGGGCAGGCCGACGATGAAGTCGTGGATATGCGCGGCGCGTGCGGCCGCCTCGACTTCGACCTCGGCGGCTTCGGGCCGGCCGTAGCGGATGTTGTAGCCGATGCTGTCGTTGAACAGCACCGTGTCCTGCGGGACGATCGCGATCGAGCCGCGCAGCGAGGCCTGGGTCAGGGCGCGCAGGTCGTGGCCGTCGATGGCGATGGAGCCGGCGTCGACGTCGTAGAAGCGATACAGCAACCGCGCCAGGGTCGATTTGCCCGAGCCGGAATGGCCGACCACGGCCACGGTCGCGCCGGAGGCGATTTCGAAATCGATGCCCTGCAGGATCTCGCGACGCGGGTCGTAGCCGAAGCGGACGTTGCGGAAGGCGACCGTCGGATGCGAGGACGCCAGCACCTCGGCGTCGGCCGAGTCGCGCACGTCCTGGCGTTCGTCCAGCAGGTCGAACAAGCGCTCCATATTGGTCAGGGCCTGCTTCACTTCGCGATACATCATGCCGAGCATGAACAACGGCGCCGACAACTGCAGCAGATACGCGTTCACCAGCACCAGGTCGCCGACCGTCATTTCGCCAGCGACCACCCCGCTGGCGGCCAGCCACATCATCGCGGTGACGCCCATCGCCACCACCAGGCTCTGGCCCAGGTTGAGCACCGCCAAGGTCTTGATCGACATGACCTGGGCATTCTCCAGGTGGCGCAGGTTGTCGTCGTAGCGGCGCGCTTCGTGCTCTTCGTTGTTGAAGTATTTGACGGTCTCGTAGTTCAGCAACGAATCCACCGCGCGCTCGTTGGCGCGCGTGTCGGCCTCGACCGAGGCCCGGTAATAGCGCGTGCGCCACTCGGTCACCGAGAAGGTCCACAGCCCGTAGGCGAACAAGGTGCCCAGGGTGATCGCGGCGTAGCGCCAGTCGTAGATCCACACCAGCACGGTGGTGACCATCGCCACTTCGAGGATCACCGGGATGATGGTGTAGATGGTCCAGTCGAGCAGGTCGGCGATCGAACTGCCGCCGCGTTCGACGTCGCGCGCGACGCCGCCGGTGCGGCGCGCGAGGTGGAACTTCAGGCTCAACCCGTGCAGATGCCGGAACACCTGCAAGGTCACCTGGCGCGAGGTCCGCGCCATGACCCGGGCGAATACGACCTGGCGCAATTCGGTGAACAAGGTCACACCGATCCGCGCCGCGCCGTAGGACAGCAGCAAGGCGACCGGCAGCATCAACGGGGTGACTTCGATGTTGAGCCGGTCGATGAGCTGCTTGAGCGCCAGCGGCACGTACAGGTTCAACAATTTGGCCGCCACCACCATCGCCAGTGCGATCGCGATCCGGCCCAGGTAAGGCCGCAGATACGGCAGCAGCGAGGCGATCACCGACCATTCGCCGCGGCGCCCGGCGGTGCGGGCGACCGGGGCGGCACCGTCGGTGTCGGCGGCGGGTTCGCTGGTGGGAGGGATGGCGGCCATGCCGTCCTGTGCCTGGAAGAGGGAAGCCGAGCATAGGACCTCGACTGCGCTTCAGGTCAAGCGATCGCCGCTTCTCCCGGGCCGCGGTCGCGCGCCTCGCTCGAAATACGCGTATAAGGCATGGCATCCTGGGGCGAGCAGGGTCGATGCGACGGCGATACCTCCGGGGTTCGCGTCCGGCCGGCCTGCCCCCCGTCGTTACGCCTTCGCAAGGAGCACCGCAGGCATGAAAGCTGTCCTCACCGCGGCATTGTTCGCCGTTTCGTTCTGCGGCCCGGCCACCCAGGCCCATGCCCAGTCGATGGGCCCCCCCGGCAGCGAGCCGAAGATCCAGTCCTGTTTCGTGTTGTACGACCTGAGCGGCGGCGAGATCAGCCGCACGCCGTCGGCTGCGTGCAGCCGGCGGGTCAGCCCGGGCGCGACCTTCGACATCCCGCATGCGCTCGCAGCGCTCGACGGCGGCATCGTCCGGGCCCAGGAGCGCATCGGCGCCGACAGCGGCGGCAACGCCAGCGGCAGCGACCAGACGTTGGACACGGCGCTGCAATTCTCTGCGCCCTGGTACTTCGAGCGCATCGCCCAGCGCCTCGGCGCGCAACGCGAACGCGAGTACATGGTCCGCTTCAATTACGGCAACGCCGACACCAGCAGCGGCGCCGCCAACTTCTGGGACGGCGGTTCGCTGAAGGTGTCGCCGGACGAGCAACTGCTGTTCCTGCGCCGCTTCTTCCGCGACGAGTTGAGCGTGAGCCGGCAGGCGATCGCCGACGTGCGTTCGGGCCTGCGCCAGCCGTCGGGCGTGGTGGTCGGCAGCTTCGGGGTGGCGCCGTTCGGTGCTTCGCCTCCGCGCGACGACACCTCGGTGGCGGCCAAGAGCGCCTCGACGGTGATGGATGGCCGGGAAGGCGTGCGCTGGCTGGTCGGCCAGGTCAAGCGCGGCACCCGCGAGTACGTATTCGTCAGCTGTGTGACCGGTCCGAAGAGCCTGCCGCAAAACGCCGCGGTTTTTCTGGCCGAACGCGAGCTGCGTCGCGCCAACGTGTTCTGATCCGGGCTTCAGGCATCGGACGATCGCGCGGCGCCCGCCGGCCGCGCGTCGGGCTGTAATCGAATGGCCGCCCTGTCGGAACCGACAGGCGCATGAGCATTCGCAGAGTCGTCGGTCGCAGTTTGCAACCGACGGCCTCCGTTTCGGTGACGGGAGTCAAGGACTCGAAGCCGCTCCAACCGGTAACCCTCGCATGCGGTTTCGACCGCACCGCGGGGGGCTTCGCCGTGCCGGTTCGCCGGACGGAGGGCGAGGCCGCGCTTCGCAGTTTCCTTTCGACCAAACAGGAGGTTTCGTCATGGGTACCACGCGCATCGATTTCGATAAGACGTCGCTCATCAAGCCCAAGTACATCCCGGTCACCGAATCCGTCCGCGCCAACGGCTCGGCATCCGGCGAAGAACTGAAAAGCGCGATGGCCGAGCTCAATTCGCCGACCGTGCAGGAACAGGCCTTTCTCGACGAGTTCGCCAAGTAAGCGCCTCGCCCGAGCGATCCCGCATGGCGCGTCGCGAGCGGCGCGCCATGCGGTCTTTACGACGAGGCGACGCAGGAGCAGGGAATGATTCCGTACGAACGAGAGCGCAGTCTGGACGACGCCAACCGCATCATCCGCGACTGCATCGCCCGCCGTGGCTGGAGCGTGGAAACCGAGGATTTCGGCGGCCCGCTGACGACGGTCAAATGCAGCCTGCGCGACGCCGCAGGCGAACTGGTCAGCCGCGGCTTCGGCAAGGGCGATGCCGCGACTTCGATGGCCGGCGCCTTGCACGAGGCGGTCGAGCACTACTACTGCAAGGCGGGCCGTGTCTCCACGCCGGTCGAATACGTCGCCGCCGAGCACTTCATCGACGATCCGCGCTACGCCGCCTTGCCGTTCCTGTCGGCGTTCGCCGACAACCGAGGCCGCCACCTGGCCTGTCGTCGCTATCGTTCTTTCTTCGCCGGCCGCCGGGACATCCAGGTGCCGCTGTTCCTGAGCTTTCCGGACTATCCGGTCGGCGCGCAATTGGACACGCAGTCGGGCCGGCGCGACGACTTCGATTATCAAAGCGTGATCCGCTACAGCTCCAACAGCGGCACCGCGATCGGCGCGAGCCTGGAAGAAGCCGCCTTGCACGGCATCGGCGAGATCGTCGAACGCGACGCCTGGTCGTTGTTCCTGCTCGCGCACTATCTCGGCGGGCCGGGTCGCTACGGCGCCTTGATCGATCACGCCTCCTTGCCCGACGAAGTCGGCCGGGTGCTGCGCCTGACCGAGCGCCGCCTCGGCCGCAAGGTGTTGCTGATCGACGTGACTTCCGACCTCGGCTATCCGACCTTCATCGCCACCGTCGACGAGCGCAGGCCCGAGGAGATCGTCTACCCGCACGGTTGCGGCGCGTCGTCGTATGCGCACTATGCGGCGATGCGCGCCTTGAGCGAGCTGGTGCAGTGCGTGGACATCAAACAGCATTCCGCGCACCTGGCCGAACTGGACCAGCTCGCGCTGAACGCGCTCGCCGCCTATCCCCGGCTGCAGGCCTGCGCTTATTTCGAGGTCGATCGCGACCGGCTCGAACGTGTCGACTGGCCGCATCCGGACAAGCCGAGGCTGGCGCCGGACTTGCTGTTGCCCGAAGTCGTGGCCGATCTGGAAGCGCGCGGCATCGAGCTGTATTACGCGGTCAACCACAGCGAAGGCGACGATTTCTGCGTGGCCAGTTGCGTGTCGTTCGAGTTGGAGCGCTTCTTCCTGGCGACCTCCGGCATCCTGATGGCGCCGGGCCGGCGCGGCCGCGAGTTTCTTGCCAGGCTGTCGCCTGCGAACGCTTCCCGGCCGGTCGAAGCGGAGGAGCAGGCCGGCTAAGGCACGCCGCCGACGGTACTAAGCGCGTCCGCGCACCTGCTCCCAATCCAGCCCGAACCGCGCCAGGTATTTGCGCAGGCGGTCGGCGTCGTTGGTGCTGGTGCGGGCCGCGCGCGAGACCGCGAACAGTTCGCGCCCGGCCTGCGACAACGACTTTGCCTGGCGGCAGACGCGCAGCACGTCTTCCAGTTGCACGCGGTCGAAGCGATCGAGCCCGGCCGCACGTTCGCCGAGGACCTCGTCGAGCACGGAGCGGCGGATGCCGGCGCCGTGCCATTGCCGGCGCAGGCGGCCGATTTCCTCCTCGACCAGATCGGTGCGGATGCGTCCGCCCTCGGCCAGGGTCGCCAGGCGCATCACCGAGGCGCCGAGGTCGCGGAAGTTGCCGCCCCAGGTCGCCTCGGCGCTGCGCGAGAAGCTCAGATAGCGTTCGCGCGCTTCGCGGTTGAAGGTCACCCGCTGCCGGTTCTCGCGCGAATGGCGTTCGAGTTCGAAATCCAGGTTCGGCTCGATGTCTTCGGCGCGCTCGGCCAGGCCGGGCAAGCGATACGTCCACAGATTCAGCCGTGCCAGCAGGTCGTCGCGGAAGCGGCCTTCGATCACCGCCTCCTGCAGATCGCGGTTGGTGCCGGCGATCAACTGGAAGTCACTCTCGACTTCCTTGTCGCCGCCGACCGGCAGAAAGCGCTTCTCTTCCAGCGCACGCAGCAGCATCGCCTGTTCGTCGAGCCCTAGCTCGCCGATTTCGTCGAGGAACAACAGGCCCTGGTGGGCCGAGCGCAACAGGCCGGCGCGGTCGGTCGAGGCGCCGGTGTAGGCGCCCTTGATGTGGCCGAACAAGGTGCTCATCGCGCCGTCGCCGCGCAGG
Organism: Lysobacter sp. CA196; assembly: GCF_052078695.1. Classification (NCBI taxonomy): domain Bacteria; kingdom Pseudomonadati; phylum Pseudomonadota; class Gammaproteobacteria; order Lysobacterales; family Lysobacteraceae; genus Lysobacter; species Lysobacter sp. CA196. Next base: position 17,997 of record NZ_JBQJIN010000022.1, read on the forward strand.
GTCGCGCAGTTGACCTCGACGAAGCGGCCCGGCAACTGATGCTTCTGCTTCTTGAGCTCGAATACGCGTCGCGCGAGCTGGCTCTTGCCGGCGCCGGTCGGGCCCATCAGCAGCATCGGCGATTTCGAGCGCGTCGCCACCGTCTCGATCTGCTCGATCATGCGGTTGAAGGCCGGGTTGCGCGTGGCGATACCGCTCTTGAGCAGGTCGCGGTCGTGCAGGCGCTCCTCGGCAAAACGTTGCGCGATGCGGTCGTAGCGCGACAGGTCCAGGTCGATGACCGCATAGCTGCCCGGCGCCCCGCCGTTCTGCTTGCGCGGCGGCGCGGTCTGCAACAGGCGCCCCGGGAACAAGCGGCTTTCGGTCAGCAGGAACCAACAGATCTGGCTGACATGGGTGCCGGTGGTGATGTGGACGTAGTAGTCCTCTTCCTCGGGCTGGAAGTCGTAACCGCGCACGAAGTCGTGCAACGCGCCGTACACGGCCTCGAAATCCCAGGGGTCGGCGAGGTAGGTGTCGTGGCAACGGACCTGGGTCTCCGGCGAGACCTGGCCGAGATCCTGGGCGACGACGGCGGCGAGCTTGCCGTAGCGGCGCTCGTCGACCAGCAGCTCGATGCGGTCGAGCAGCAGGTCCTCGTGCATGCCGAGCGAAACCGTTGGCCGCCATTTCTCCCAACGGCCCGGACCGAGCGCGGCGTCGAGCTGGGTGCCGAGCATGCCGACCACGACCTGGCGTTTCATGTTTATACATCCGTATATAAAGCGATTACAGAGTATAGATAGTGAATGTCCGGATGCGCGAGTAAAGATCGCCTGGTCGAGTTAAATATCTTTTAATTCAATAAGATGGATTTATGTTGCGGCGGTTGGCACGGGGTTTGCGCTACTACCTGCGAGTCCGAACCGGAATGCCCCGATGGGCAGTCTCGATGTACGCGGCATAGCGCATCGAAGAATTCGGCATCGACGTGCCGACCGGCGCGCGCAAGTACAGAGCGGCGATGCAAAGAGGATGGAACGGATCGGTTCGATCCGTGTCCGAGGTGGACCAGGGATCGGTGCCACCGCAGCGCAAGGACGCGCTGCGACGCGAACGCAGGGAAGGTGTTCGTGTGGACGGGCGATAACCCCGTCGGCCGCACGCGCAAGGGACGTGCGATGCGGTTACAGGATGGCCGGCGGACATTGGGGTCCGCCGGCCGGTGCACGAGCTTTGCCGTCGTGCATCGATCGTTCCCCAGCCGCAACCGCGGCCGTCGCACAGGCCTGGCGCAACGGCGCTGGCCCTTCGAGCGATCCCCCTTCATTGTGTGCGCAACAGAGAGCAAGACCATGAACACCAGTCAGTACGATGTCATCAACGAGCCGGGCGCGGTGCCGATCAAGCACTGGACCCGCGGTGTGCCGCTCGAGGACGAGGCGCGTCGCCAGCTGCAGAACATCGCCAAGCTGCCCTTCATCCATCGCTGGGTCGCGGTGATGCCGGACGTGCACCTCGGCAAGGGCGCCACCGTGGGTTCGGTGGTGCCGACCGTCGGCGCGATCGTGCCGGCGGCGGTCGGCGTAGACATCGGCTGCGGCATGATCGCGGTGCGTACCAGCCTGACCGCGCAGGATCTGCCGGATCAGTTGGGCGAGGTGCGCGCGGCCATCGAGAAGGCCGTGCCGCACGGCCGTACCGTCGGCCGCGGCCTGCGCGACAAGGGCGCCTGGGCGAACCCGCCGGAGGCGTCCTTGCACAGCTGGTCGAGCCTGCACGAGGGCTTCCAGCGCATCGTCGCCAAGCACCCGAAGCTCGAGCGCAGCAACCACCTCAGCCACCTGGGTACGCTCGGCACCGGCAACCACTTCGTCGAGGTCTGCCTCGACGAGGAGCAGCGCGTGTGGTTCATGCTGCACTCGGGTTCGCGCGGCGTGGGCAATGCGATCGGCAGCCACTTCATCGAGCTGGCGAAGCAGGCATGCGCCGCTGGATGATCAACCTGCCGGACCAGGACCTGGCCTATCTGCCGGAAGGCAGCGACCACTACGCCGACTATGTGTTCGCGGTCGACTGGGCGCAGCGTTTCGCCCGCAGCAACCGCGAGATCATGATGAAGCACGTGGTCGATTCGGTGCGCAAGGTCATCGCCAAGCCGTTCGAGGCGCAGGCCGAGGCGGTCAATTGCCATCACAACTACGTCAACCGCGAGCATCATTTCGGCAAGGACGTGTTGGTGACCCGCAAGGGCGCGGTGAGCGCACGCAAGGGCGAGCTGGGCATCATCCCGGGCAGCATGGGGGCGAAGAGCTTCATCGTGCGCGGCCTGGGCAATGCCGACAGCTTCCATAGCTGCAGCCACGGCGCCGGCCGGGTGATGAGCCGCACCGAGGCGAAGAAGCGCATCAGCCTGGAAGAGCACGCACGCGCCACCGCGCACGTGGAGTGCCGCAAGGACGCCGACGTGGTCGACGAGTCGCCGGCCGCCTACAAGTCGATCGATGCGGTCATGGCCGCGCAGAGCGACCTGGTCGAGATCGTGCATACGCTGCGGCAGGTGGTGTGCGTCAAGGGTTGAACCCCGCGACGCGGCTTCGCGCGACCCGCGCAAGCCAATGACGGCGGCGGCCACGACGGCCGCCGCGAAACGAAAACGGAAAGGAGCATGGGCGGCCGCAAGGCCGCCCCGATGTATGGATCGCAAGATGGAACTGATCGAAATCAGCGGGCAGGACGGCGGCGGACAGCTGCTGCGTACCGCGTTGACCCTGAGCCTGTGCACCGGCACCGCGTTCGAGATGCAGCACATTCGTGCCAAGCGCTCGCGCCCGGGGCTGATGCGCCAACATTTGACCGCGGTCGGCGCCGCGGCGCAGATCGGCTGCGCCCACGTCCACGGTGCGCAACTCGGCGCGACCACGCTGCGCTTCATGCCCGGCGCGATCAACGCCGGCCGCTATCGTTTCTCGATCGGCAGTGCCGGTTCGGCAACCTTGGTGTTGCAGACCGTGCTGCCGGCGTTGTGGCAGTGCGCCGAGCCGTCGGAGGTGTTTGTCGAAGGCGGCACCCACAACCCGCTGGCGCCGTGTGCGGACTTCATCAGTGAGGCCTATCTGCCGGCCTTGCAGCGCATGGGCGTGCAGGCGAGCTTCGCCTTGCAGTGGCACGGATTTTTCCCGGCCGGCGGCGGTGCGCTGCAGCTGCGCGTGGAGTCGTGCGCGCAACTGCGCCGCTGCGTGTTCGACCAGCGCGACGCCGAACCGCGTCTCGACGCGACCGTGTTGCTGTCGGCCTTGCAGGATCAGATCGGCCACCGCGAATTGGCGGTCGTCGCCGAGCGCCTGGGGCTGGCACTGGACCAGCAGCATCTGCGTCGCATCGCCGATGCGCAAAGCCCGGCCAACGTGCTGATGCTGCGCGTGCACGGCGAGCGCCACAGCGAGTTGTTCAGTGCCTTGGGCGAACGCGGGCTCAGTGCCGAGCAGGTCGCGATCGGCCTGGTCAAGCAGGCCTCGGCTTATCTGTCGTCGCCGGCCGCGGTCGGCGAGCACTTGTCGGACCAGTTGCTGTTGCCGATGGCCTTGGCCGGCGGCGGTGAGTTCACCACCGCCGCGCTCAGCGAACACTTGGTCAGCAACGCGCGCCTGATCGAGAAGTTTTTACCGGTCGAGATCGATTGGACCCAGGAGGCGAAGCACTGCTGGCGAGTGATGGTGCGTTCGTAAACGGCGCGGCGGCAGTTGCCGTCGCGCTGCCGTTCACGGGGCTAGCCGTCGCGCGCCGTTCACGGGGCTAGCCCAGGCTCCGTCGGCGCCATGCCACCGGCCGGTGCGGCCGGGTTGCTGACGCCGCTGCGCAACTGCAGCGTCACCGCGCGCCCCGCGACCGCAATCGGACCCGAGGCCGGCTTCATCACCCGGCCCTGCAGGTAGTCGGCGCGCACGCTGTTCGCGTCCTGCCAATGCAGATCGATGCCATAGGCCTGGGCATTGCGGGTCGCGCCGTACAACTCGGCGGCGGACGGCGTGGAGCGCCAGTCGGCGCCGTGCGGCACGATCCGGATGCGATAGATGAAGGAGGCGGTGGCGCCGGGGTTGGCTTCGGTCAGCACCGCGTCGGCCTGCAGGTCGGGTGAGGCGATGCGGGCGACTTCGACGTCGGGCATGATCGCGTCGTGGCTGCAGCCGACGGCGAGCAGCGCCGCCAACAGCATCGTCAGTACCGAAGTTATGCGTGCTTTCATCTGAGGCGATTCGTCTCGGGCGGCCGGGTCGGCACGATCCTACGGGCGTGCAGCGTCGAGCAGTAGTGCACGGACGCCCAATACGACGAAGGCGCCGGCAGTGCCGACGCCTTCGTGTTCATGACCGGTCGAGCGCTCAATCCGCCCAGACCCGCCACATGCCGGAGTTGTAGTAGTCGTAACCGGCCTTGATCTGGGCTTGGTCGCGCGGGTCGTCGCCGTAGCTGCTGTCGCCGAGGTCGTAGGGCTTGCCCCAACCGTCCTGCGAGGTCTCGGACTGGATCTGCACGTAGCCGGCGCCGCGCAGGCCGATCTGCTCGGGGATGTCCATCGCCGCGGCGACCACGCCGAAGTGGAAGTTGCCGTAGTTCTCGTACTGCGCGCCCTGGGTCTTGTAGTCCCACGGGCCGCCGCCCTGCACTTGTTCCTTGAACCAGACCATGTCGCCGGGATTCGGGAACTCATGCTTGTGGGTGTCGGCGATGTTGGCGTCCATCGACACGCCGGCCGGCGCTTCCGGAATCTTCAGCAGGCCGGCTTCGACCGCCTCGTCGCGGCTCAGCACCTTGCCCATGGCCTGGGCGACGCCGTCGACATAAGGTTCGGCGCCGAGCAGGCCGACGTTGTCGCCCTGCATGGTCTGCAATTGCGGCATGGCCGCTTCGAACACGGCGGTGCGGGTCGCCAGGTCGGCGCCCTGGGCGGCGTTGAGAATGCCGGTCAGCACGCTCGGGTCGTACTGGGTGGTGCCGGCGGTGCGGCCGCTGAAGTCGACGATGTACTTGCGGCCCATCGCCACGTTCATCACGTCCTGCAGTTGCTCCTTGCTGAGCGAACCGACCGCTTGCTGGAACGCCTGCGGGTCGTTGGCGAGGCTGGCCAGGACCTTGCCGGCCGCTTCGGTCTCGCTGTTGCCCCAGGTGCCCTGGGTCGCTTTATATTCGCTATTGATGTCGCCCTTGACCGCGCCGATGAAGGCGGTCTTGGCGTCGCTGCCCCCGTGGCTGGCGATCGCGTCGGCGAAGGCTTCGAGCCCGCCGGAGCTGCCGTCGAAGGCTTCGACGAAGCGCGTGGTCTGCGGCCCGTCCAGGCCTTCGGCCAGGCGGTTGAACAACTCGCCGCGTTCGCCGGCGCTCAGCGAACCCATGGCGCCGTCGATTTCCTGGGTCCAGTTCTTGATGTCGTCGTTGCTGAGCTTGCCGATGAACTCGTTGCGCTCGGCCGGGGTGAGGTTGGCGACCTCGCGATTGATCGCGTCCAGGTCGCCCTTGCTGACGTCCCAATCGAACAGGCCCTGGCTGAGTTTGTCCTGGGTGACGGAAACGGCGGAATCGACGCTCATGGAACGGCTCCTGGCCCGGTCGGGGCGGATCGGCGGTCGCGCCGGCGTTGCCATAGATCGGCCGCGGCGCGGGGGGAAGACTGCAATGCAGTCGCAGCCTAGTCAGCCGCCGGGCGCCGGTAAATCGGGGGAAACCCTAGTCAGCCTGGCCGAATGCACGATTCGGGCACATCGGACGCGTCGCTGCAGGTGGCGCCGGACGGGCTGGTCGGCTTGGGAGCGATACCTCACCAGCCGCGGCGGCCCGGCCACTCATTGCGAGGGGCCGGGCACCGGATGAGGCCGCGGCCTCGCGCAGTCTGCGACCGCCGCTCAGGCCGCGGTCGTGGTCGCGGCTGCCTGCTGTTGCTCGCGCTTGTTCATCAGGAAGGCGTGCAGCATTTCGGTCGACAGGCCGTGCAGGGTCAGGCGGAAGCCGGCGCGCAGGGTCGACAAGGGCACCAGCGGATGGCGGTTGTTGAGCAGGACCAGGTGCGAGCGCGCATCGAGGATGGTCGCCACGTACAGGCCGATGGTCTCGTCGAGTTGCAGCGAGTTGGTCGCGCGCCAGAAATCGCTGTCGGTAAGCAGCAACTGGTAGATCGGCGTGAACAGTTCGATCGAGCTTTGCAGATCGAGGAAGTTGCGCCACCGCCGCGGCATGTCCTCCAGCCGCAGCTCGGGCTGCTTGACCATCGACAGGTCGGGGTCGGCGACGAACTGCAGTTGCCGCCCCGCCGCCTGCAGGTTTTGGTTGAGGCGGATGACGAAATTGAACAGGTTGAGGTCGTGCACCAGGAACATGTCCTCGCGCACGTCGGCCACCGCCGCGGGGCGCAGCGGGTTGCCCTGCACTTCGACCCCGGAGTTCTTGCCGATGAACTCCAGCACCTGCGAGCCGAGATGGAAGTGGCGCAGGATCAGCCAATTGGCCTCCGGGCTCAGGAAGTTCTCCATGCCCCAGGCCAGCAGGCGGTGCAGGGTGCGCGAGAACGCCAGCCGGCGCGGGGCGAACACCTTGGCCACCTGGATCAGCACGATCAGGGTGCGCGCCAGCGGCCGCATGAACGGCAACACGAACTGGCGCGAGCGCGAGCTGGAATCGGCCAGCCAGGCGCGCTTGACCTCGTCGTCGAGCGGCGTGCTGCGATCCAGGTACAAGGCCAGCCACGGACTGGGGTCGCGCGGGTCGTAGGCCTGCTCGAGGAACTCGGGTTGGTACTTCATGCCGGCATCACGTGATCGAACTGCATGAGATAGAGCTCCGCGGTGCGTCGTGCCGTGGCGATGATGGCGCGGGCGCCTTCGCCGTCGGCGTCGTGTTCGAGCACGATCTCGATCGCCCGCAGCCAGCGGGCGAGATGGTGCTCGTCGTTGCTGCCATGGTATTCGAGAAAGCGGAAGGCGTCGGCCGGCAGCGACAGGCTGGCCTTCATCAACGGCAGCAGGGCCGGGATGATGCGCTGGCCGGTGCCTTCGATGATGTAGATCGCGCCGAGCAGGCCCAGCGGGTTCGGCGTGGCGGCCAAGGCGTGCAGGTAGCTGTTGAGCGCTTCGCCGCCCGGATTGCGGCGAAGCGCGTCGATGTCGGCGACGGCGCCGCCGGCCTTGCGGTAGTCCTCGTACAGGATCATGTAGTCGTCCTGCTCGTCGCCGGCGTGGGTCTCGATCAGGGCGCTGAGCTCGGTGTACGGCGCCTGCACCGCCGCGGCGCCTTCGCGCATCCACTTGCTGCCTTCGCGGACCTGCGGAATCCAGTGCTGCATCCACTGCACGTAATCGGCGGTGGCGAAGCGGCGCTCGCGCAGCTTGCGGATCACCGGCGTGCGCCAGGCGCGCGAGCGGTAGTCGTGCCAGATCGTCGCCAGCTCGCCGAGCAGATGGCGCAGGGCCGCGGGCGCGTCAGCCGGGTCGTGCGGCGGTGCGATCAAGTCGGCATCGGGCATTGCCGCGACAGCCTGCGCAGCGACAGCCACCGAGGTGCCGGCGAGCAAGGGCGCATCGGCGGCTTCGACTTCGATCAGCACGAAGGCGACGGTGAAGCGGCCGGACTCCGGGATGAAGCACAGGATGCGTTCGCCCGCGTGCAACGTGCGCGTGCGCAGGAACTCGTCGAGCATGATGAAGATCGACGCCGCACCGGTGTTGCCGCGCGAGGTCAGGTTGCTGTACCAGCGCTCGCGCGGAATCTCCAGGCCGGCCTTGCACATCAGCTCGTCGACCACCGGGGCGAAACGCTCGGACGAGTAATGGCAGAGGAAATGATCGATCTTGGCCGGGTCGAACCAACCGGCGTGGGCGAGCTTGGCATACTCGTGTACGCCGACGTCGAACAGATGCGGCAGCAGGCGGATGTCCTGGCGCAGGAACAGCGCGCCATCGGCTTCGGCGGCCTGCCAGGAGTCGTAATCGAGGTGGCTGCGCGTGCGGTCCGGCGTCATTCCGAGTTGCATGCACACTGGATAGTCGCCGGAGAACGAGCGCTGATGGATGAAGCGCAACCGCAGGCGCAGGCCGTCGCGCGGCTTCGGCGCCGAGCTCAGCTGCAAGGCGCCGGCGCCGTCGGACAGCATCCAGCGCAGGAAGTGCGCGTCGAAGTCGGCGTTGTAGTCGCGCGCGGCATAGCGCGAGCGCTTGAACAAACGCGACGGCATTTCCGCCGCCGCGACCAGGGCGCGCTGGTGCGAACCCAGTTCGACCGCGGACGCGGCGCCTTCCCAGGCGCCGACGCCGGAGGCGCAGATGCCGTGCGCGGACAGGGTCTGCATCGGCGGCGCCGCCAGCTCGCCCTGCACCATGCAGGCGAAGCCCGGCATCAGCGCATCGCCGCCGGAGGTGCCGCAGGCGAGCAGGCCGATGCCGTCGAGCGCGGTCTCGGTGCTGGCGAGGCATTGGCGGATCGCCGTGGCTGCCATGTCGGCGCAGGAGTGCACGGTGCGGCCCTCGGCATCGACCGCGTAATGCCGGGTCAGGATGCCGTTCTCGGCCAGGATGCGGCGCTTGATGCGGTCCGACAGCTTGGTCAGCGGCGCGATATAGGCGTCCATCGCGGCGTTGTCGACGGGCGCGCCGGGCAGGAAGCGGCCGCTGCCCTCGATGAAAGTGCGTTCGAAACGGGTGGGCATCAACAATCCTTGGAGGTGGTTACAGGCCCGTCGACGGCCGCGCAGGTATCGGCCGGACGCAAGGAGCGCGAGCGATACTGCGGCAGGAACGGGCCCAGGACGAATACGCGCCAGGCGTAGCCGGCGAAGCTGGCTTCGAGCAGGCGGGGGTCGATCGAAGGGCGATAGCGTTGGTGCAGCCGCGGTAACTCGGACCAGTGCGCGCGACCGTGTTCGTGGTGGGCGGTATGCAGGCCGATGTTGAACAGCAGCGGGTTCAGCCAGCCCTCGAAATTGCGCGCATAGCCGAAGCGCGCCGCATCGTCGGCATGGGCATGCTGCAGGTAGTTGGCCGAGAGCAGCCAATGCAGGCCGAGCAGTTGCGGCAGGATCACCAGCGCCAGCGCCTTGCCGGGGTCGATGGCCAGCAGCACCGCCCACGAACCCAGCCAGGCGGCGTACTGCAGCAGATACCAGCGGTACGCGCCCGGCGCGCGCTGGCGCACGCCGCGCAGCCAAGCGAACAGGAACGGATAGATCACCGCGATCGCCTGCAGCGGATGCAGCAGCCAGCCGAGCGCATGGTTGTGATCGCCGAAACGCCAGGTGCGGGCGACGTCGCCGGGACCGTGACGATGGCGATGGTGGTTGCGGTTGTGCGCCGGATGGAAGACGAAGGTCGGGTGCCCCTGCAGCACCGTGACCCACAAGTCGGTGGCGCGGTTGCGCCAACGCCCGCGCCACATCGGCAGATGCGCATGGTTGTGGTGGATCACGCTGATCGCGATCGCCAGGTACAGCATCAGGCCGTACAAGGGCAGGCTGAAGCCGTGCCGCCATTGCCACAGCGCCAGCAGCGGCTGCGCCAGCAGATAGAGCAGGCTTTGCAGGTCGCGGCGATGCCGCAGCGCGCCGATGCCGGGGGCCGTTCTTTCGGGGGGCGCTGTATTGGGGCCTGCCGAGTTGGGGGCGGGGTCGTCGCTCATGCGGCGCGGTCCGTGCGCGTGCGTGTCGCCGGGCGGGCGTCTTCGGCCTCGGGCTGGATCACCGTGCCGGCCCAACGATCGAACACCTCCAGCAGGAAGCCGTAGTTGCCGTTGTAGCGCGCGTGGTGCAGATGGTGGCGGCGGCTGGCGCCGCGCCATCCGCGTGCCGGCGCAGTGCGACTGGCTTCGTAATTGCTGTGGCCGAGGTTGTTGAGGGCGATGCTGAGCACCGGCAGGCTGGCCACGGCGACGAAGCTGAAATCGTGCAGCAGCATCGGGATCAGCGGCACGCTGCCGAGCATCACCGCCTCGACCGGATGGAAGGCATAGGTCGAGAATGGCGTGGCGACGTGCGAGCGATGGTGCATGCCGTGGAAACGGCGCAGCCAGCTCGTGTGCAGGGCGCGGTGATTGAGATAGAAGTGCAGTTCGTTCCACAGGAACAGCACGGCGATTTCGAGCGCCACGCGCCAGGCCGGCGGGTCGACCGCGAACCGCGCCCAGCCCAGCCGCAGCAGGCCCCAGGGCACGACCAGGCCGATGCCGAAGATCAGGATCGAGACCGTCGAGGCGCCGAACTCGCGCCGTAGCTGGCCGGGCGGCAAGGGGCGGGTGTCCAGGCGGCGGCCGTAGCCGAGCGCCGGCAGCACGGTGTGGGTCAGCCACCAGTTCAGGCTGCCGCTCAGCAGATAGAGCGCGGCGAAATACAACACGCCTACGGCCATCACTTCGACGGCGCCCAGCGAGACGAACCATTGACCCACGTGCGGCTCCTGCCAATTACTCCTGCCGATAGCTTGCACTATCCGGCGGCGCCAACCCAGTGCGAAGCGACCGGGCCGGCCGTGTTGGGATGACTCGATCGAGTGGCTCGCGCAGGGCAGCGGGGCGGCCTGCCCGACCGTTCGAGGCATCGCCCGAGCGCGCTACCACTCCGCGACGGCCGCCGATCGCAGCCGCTGCCGGCCCGTCGCTGCATGTGCCGTCACTGCGTGCGCGCGGCCCGCCCGGGTTCGTCCTGGGTTTTCTGGGGGGACTCTTGCGCCAAGCGCTCGTCCCGCTGTTGGTTGAACGCCTGGGTCTCGCGCAGAGTTTCCTGCATCGCCGGCGCCTGTTCGACCGCCGACACGCCGGCGTAGAACCCGGGCGTGGTGCCCGCGACCCACAGCTTGCCGTCGACCACCGCGGCCTTGTCGATGCGTTCCGCGTCCGGGATGCCGTTGAGCTTGGCTTCCAGCATCGCCTTGGCCACGGTCTCATCGGTCACGTTCGCCGGTACGCCTTCGCGAATCTTGGCGAACATGGCCTGGTCGTTCGGCGACAGCCGCGCCAGGCTGAAGAGTGGCTCGGGGCTGGTCGACGACGCGGGTAGTGCGGGTTCTCGTGCGGGCTGCCGCGTCGGCTCGATGGCCAGGGTGTCGTCCGAGCGGGGCGATACGGTCCGCTGCGAGTACGAAGCCGGCGCATCGTCGTACTGCGCCGGTTCGTAAGGCCGGGCCGGCGCTTGTGCGCCTTGCTGGGCAGCCAGATCGGCGGCCTCGCGCGTCGGGGATTGCTGTGCTTCGTCGCTCCTGGAGCGCGGCACCGCCGGTGCGTCTTGTTCGGTGACCGCGGTCGGCTGCGCGGGTTCGGCAGGCTGTGCGATTCGAGCGGCTTCTTCGTTCGGCGGTGTGCGAGGCTCGAATTCGCGCGCGGTCGGCGAGGGCGCTGCGTCGTCCTGTCGTGCGATGGCGGCCGGACGTTCCGGCGCGATATCCGACTGCGGCAGCGAAGCGCGCGCTGGCTCCTGTGAGGGGCTTTGCCCGGTCGCCCTGCTCGATTCGATCCGCGCGTGCTGCGCCGCCGACATCGCCTGTTGCGTGGTCGGGTCGGCCAAGCCGGTATCGGCGAGGCCCTGGTCGCGTTGGAACTGGCGGACCGTCTGTTCGGTGGCCGCATCGTATTCGCCGTTGCGAACCAGGGGCTCACCGTCCGGCCCGCGGTACCCGACGCGATCCAAGCGGTATTGCAACAGCTCCACCTCTTGCCCACGGTCGCCGGGGCGAAGCACGTCGTCCTGTTTGTCCCCAGCGGCGCTGGCTGCGGCTGCAGGAGCGATGGCGGCGGACTGCGCGGACTCGGACTGGACGCTTGCAGGCTGGATGGCAGCGGGCTGGACAGGAGTGGCTGCGACGGGAGCGGCTTCGATAGGGGCGGCTTCGATAGAAGCGGCCGGCACGAAAGCGGTCGGCTGTACCGCCGGCTCGGGTGCGCGTGGCGGCACCTCGGCCTGGGGCGATTCGGCTGCAATGGGTTGGGCTTGCGTAGCGGTTTCGGCTTGGGGGCGCTTGGGCTCCGGCACGGCTTCGGTCATCGGTGCGGGTGCCACGACCGTGGGCGTAGGCGTGGGCGCCGTCGCGGGCTCGGCCTCTCGGCGCAGGTCCGACGGCGGAACCGGCGCGCCGGTCGTACGCACGGGCTGCACATCATCAAGCGCGGAAACCGACGGCGCGACCTCGGGCGAGGCGGTCGCCACCGCGGCCTGTTGCGCTGCCTGCTGTACCTCGTCGCGCGACAGGCCTTGCCGGTTGGCTTCGCGCTCGGCCTGTTGGCGCGCCTCGCGTTGCTGCGGCGACAGGTTGGCGACGCGCAATTCCGGGGTGTCGGGAATGGGAGCGGCGCGCTCGCGCCGGTCCGCCAACGCCTGCTGGATCTCCGCGGTGCTCGTCACCGCGACGATCTGGACCACGCCATTGTCGCGACGCAGGTGGGCGAGCGGACTGTCGATGTCGTAGCCGCCGTTCGGGCTGCGCTCCACGTGCAGCGAGCTGGCATGCGGGTCGATGCCGTGGGCCTCCCGCGTGCGCTGCAAGGCATCCATCACCGCGTCCAAGCGCTCCGGATTCGGCTTGATGCCGAGCGCGGCATAGGTCGACATCACGTTGGCGCGATCCTGTTCGTCCAACGACGGCGCCTGCCACTGCGGAATCGTCAAAAGGTGTCGATCGTGCTGCACGAGTTGGGTCTGCAACTCGGTGCGCGTGGTGTCGAGCTCCCGTTGCAGATTGCCCGACGCCTGGCGGCCGGCCATCAGGCCGTCTTGGCGCTGCCACTGGCCTTCGTCATCGCGGCGGTACTGGTGGCCATCCGAGGCTTGCAGACTGTTCGGCTCGGCGAGCGCTGCCAGCACGGGCTCCGGCATCGGTCCGAACGCGTCCCAGCCGTTGCGGCGATAGGCCTGCTCGTATCGGGCAGCGATCGGTGCCGGGCCGCTGGCGATGTTTTCGCGGACCACTTGCTCCGACATCCGATCCAGCTCCGCGGCGCGTTCGGGCGAAGCCTTTTCCGGGTTGACCAGTGGGTGGCCACGGTCTGTACGCGCGATCACTACCTGGCGGACCCAGTCGCCGGTCTCTCCATTACGTTGCCAGTCGGCCTGAGCAAAGCTGTGCTTGTCGGTCTCGTTGGCAGGCAGCACGTAAGGGTCGCGCGGCGGCTCCAGTTTGCCCATCGCCAAAGCGCTGGACGAATTGCTGGCCAGGTAGGTGAGTTCCCGCGCCTTGTCAGGCAGGGCGGCGAACGACTGCTTCTCGGCAACCGTGACGCCGTCGTCGCGCAGGTCGCCGGGTTCCTGCCTCAGCCATTGCTTGCCGTTGTACTTCCAATCGACACCGTCGCGGTCGGTCTGGTTGAAGACCTGACGATCGTCCCACCACTGGGCGACATTCTCGCCGACCTGACTGCCGGCAATCGCGCCGACCGCCACGAACGCGATGGCGCCCGGCCCGGTTTCCCAACCCACCGCGAGACCGGCCGCCGCGCCGCCCAGCCAACCGCCGGTGCCGCGTGCCGCGTAATGAGCGAACTGCGATTGCGCGGCGAGGGGATTGTCCTGGGCGAGCAAGGTGCCGATGCGGTCGCCGGTTTGTTTGGCGTCGTAGGCGCTGGCGGCCACGCCCAGTGCCGAAACGCCGGCGAGCGTCGCTACCTTGCGCAGATTGGGTCCCGTCGCATCGGGCGTCGGCGCATGCGCCAGAGGCGCGCCGGGGCGTACCAACGCGTCGAGCGTAGCGGCGGCTTCGGCGCGTTGCGCACTGTGAACCACCTTGCCGCGATCCGCCTGTTCGCGCAGCAGCGCTTCGGCGGTCGAGGCAGGAACCTTGTCGTTCTGTGCGATGGTGTTCGGCAGGTCGCGGTGCCATTCGGCTTGCGCCTGCCAGGCGTTTCTCAAGCGTTCCGTCACCACAGGGTCTTGCAGGCGCGCATCGCGCGCATCGCGCAATGCAACGCTGGGCGGTATCGCCGCAGTCCGGCTGTCATAGAGCTCGGCGCCGCTGCGGTCGAAAATGCGGACCGGGATATCCGTGGCGCCGCGCACCTTATCCAGGTTGTCGGGCAGGTCCCGATACACGTCGTCGTGGAAAGCCAAAGGCACATCACGGCCGACGCCTTCCGCATCGATCTTGTCCGTAAACCGCTGATCGATACCCCATTCGCTTTCCAGTCGATGGCTCGCCATTGCGCGAACTTCGACTTCGTAGCCCGCGGCCTGCAGCTCCTTGATCATCTCGGTCGCAGGCTTCGCATTTCCGAGTGTCGTATCGACGATGATGTTCTTGCGGCCCTCGATCGCTGCCTCGCGGAGTTCCCGTGCCCATTGGCCTGCGTCTGCATTGGTCTGCTGCGACCAGCCGTAAGGGGAGGATTTCTGCCATTCCTCGGCCTTCAGATGATATTTGCGGAGTTCATCCGGATCAATTTGGACGACGTCGCCCTTGAACTCAAATGCTGCCGCTCGGCCCAATCCGCCTTTGCCAGCGCCCGGCTGCCCCGCCAAGACAATCGCCTTAGGTCTTTCTTGTGCATTCGTTGAGTTGAGGTTGCTTTCCGGGACGATTTTCTCGAGAAAGATGTGCTTGTGGGTCTCTTTATTCAGCTTGTCTGGGTTGTCGCTCATCAGAATGCATCCTTAATTCTGCTGGAAATAGTTCCAAAGCGCTTCGTCGGTGAGCCAGACATGCTTCCAGCTTGCCTGTGACATCAGTCGTCTCTTCTGCTCGGCTCGGGCAATCGCCTCCGCGTCGCCGCTAGCTTGTAATGCTTCATACTCTGCGTTGGCTTCACGAATGAAGGTTTCCAAGCGGCCTTCGAGTGCCCAAATTGCCTGGTCGAACGGCATGAGAAGTACCCGGCCATCGTAAACGACGTTGTTCAGCACTTCCTGTAGTCGCTCGATATGCCCCGGGTAGTCTTTGAGCATTTCTTGCAGTTTCTCGGGGACTGGTGGGGGCGAAAGATTGGTCATGACAAAATCCCTATTTCGGAGCGTCGGCTGTCGATTGGTGCATTTTTAATCTTATGGACGGAGCTTTAAATGTTCTAGCTCGACTGAAAGTATTCCCAAAGCGCTTCGTCGCCGATCCAGATGTGCTTCCAGCACGCCTGCGACATCAATCGCCCCTTCTCCCTAGCTCTCGCAACTGCATCGCCATCCTCGGTTGCCTGTGCTGCTTCCAACTCGGCTCGAGCCTCCCGGAAAAACTCCTCTAGCTGGCCTTGTAGCATCCAAGTCACAACTTCGAACTTGGTGCTCACCGAGGGTGGTTCTTCTGCTACCTGATTAAGCGTCTCTTGCAGTCGGTCCAGATGCTCTGGATAGTCCTTGAGCATTTCCGTCAGGTGCTTGGGTATAGGCGGCAGAAGTGAGTTATGGCGAGGGGAGGGGGGAGCAACGTCGTTCGTCATGGCCATGCTTTCCATTCTGCAGGGTATTGCATCCGGGGGCTGGCCACGTACTCGGGGATTCTTCGGTCGTGAGAACTGCGCTTTCGGTTCATTGGGAAGCGTCCTTGTTCTCTTCGAAATAGTCCCATAGATCGTGCAGATCTTTCATGCCCCCATTGCTCGATCTGGCCCTGAACATCAGCACTTCCTTCTCTTTCGCCATGGCGATCATGCTGCTGTTCCCATCCTCGCGCGCATCTTCAAGCTCGGCCTGCGCTTCGCGAATGAACTCCTTGAGTTGCCCTTGCAGCATCCAAATCGCAACTTCAAATTTCGGACTCACCGATCTAGGCTCTTCGGCTACGCAATTGAGTTGTTGCTGTAGTCGCTTGATATGCCCGGGGTAGTCCTTGAGCATCTCCTGTAAATTCTTCGGCACGGGCTGTGGTGAAAGACGGGTCATAACGATGCTCTTGGATAGAAGGCCACTAGACGAGGGAGGTCCGGAATCGACCCTCAATGCCCAGGGGCCGTCAGCGCCCAGTCGTCCGTAAAAGTGACCTTGCCCAGGAACTGGCTTTCGTTCTCCATGTACATGATGGCCGGCCTGTGCTTGCGCTTCGCGAATGTTTCCACGAGCCCAAGAATCAATGTCTGGACCGTTCGTAATTGATCGGATGAAAATTTCGCAATGAAAGGGTTGGTAACGCTCATCGGCATGCCGATGTTCTCGGGCATATGGTGGCCGAACGACACGACTTCGAGGTTGAAGTGTTCTCTGTCGGGCCAGGTGTTTCTTATTTCGCCGAAGTACTCGTTGCCGTCCAGCTCGATGGCGAAAGTGTCGTGGCCTGTTTGTTCGGCTCCACGAACGCCGCCAGCAAAGCGCGCTCGCCCCTGCGGAAACTGCACCCAGTCGAACGTCCCTTCATTCGCTGTCATCCTGATAGCCCCTTCCCTGCGACGCGGGTCTGCCGTATTTGCCCGCTCGGCCTCGTAATACCGCATGGAGTATCGCTCAGGAGCTGCCGTCGTAGCATCAGACTTTTCCTACATGGGTCTCGGGTAATTACCCGGCGTTTCGATATTCCCGCAAGGCGCGCGGCGCGCCAGCTGTCGCCGGGTGCAAATTAACGCAACCCCGAGTATCGCTTTCAGGTGCGCAACCCCCGCCATTGCTACACTTACGCCTTATCTCGGCCTGAGTTCGGCAGGTATCCGGGGACTCAACAGGGCAGGCGGGTTTCAGCAGTGATCGAAGCAACCGGGAAAATATTGGAATCGCAGGCGATTCGTCTGTCCGTCGCCCCGATGATGGACTGGACCGATTCGCACTGCCGGGTGTTTCACCGCACCCTGGCGCCGCATGCGCGGTTGTATACCGAGATGGTGCATGCCAACGCGGTCATCCACGGCGACCGCGCGCGGTTGCTGGCGATGGACCCGGTCGAGCATCCGGTGGCCTTGCAGCTCGGCGGCAGCGAGCCGGCGTTGTTGGCGCAGGCGGCGCGGATCGGCGCCGAGCGCGGGTTCGACGAGATCAATCTCAATTGCGGCTGCCCCTCCGACCGGGTCCAGGCCGGGCGTTTCGGCGCCTGCCTGATGCGCGAGCCGACTCTGGTCGCCGCGTCGGTGGCGGCGATGATCGCGGCCTGCGATGTGCCGGTGACGGTGAAGTGCCGTCTCGGTGTCGACGACGATCATCGTTTCGAGGTGTTTCTGGCCTTCATCGACGAGGTCGCCGCGGCCGGTTGCACGATGTTCGTCGTGCATGCGCGCAATGCCTGGCTCAAGGGCCTGTCGCCGAAGGAGAACCGCGAGGTGCCGCCGCTGCGCTACGACTGGGCCTATCAGCTCAAGCGCGAGCGGCCGCAGCTCAAGATCCTCGTCAACGGCGGCATCGCCACGGCCGAGGAGGCGACGTCGCATCTGCAGCACGCCGATGGCTCGATGCTCGGCCGCGCCGCGTATCACGAGCCTTACGTGCTGCACCGGATCGACACCGCCTGGTTCGGGGGCGAGCTGCGCAGCCGCGCCGAGTTGCTGCGTTCGCTGCGGCCTTATGTCGAGGCCGAACTCGAACGCGGGGTGTTCCTCAAGCACATCACCCGGCACATGCTCGGCTTGTTTCATGGCGAGCGCGGTGGCCGGGCGTTCCGCCAGGTGCTCAGCGAAGGCGCGCACAAGCCGGGTGCCGATTGGTCGCTGATCGAGCAGGCCCTGACGGTCACCGAGTCCTTCGCCGCGCGCGACGCCGCCTGAGGTCGCGGTTCTTCAAATATCCAGATCCCGGGATTTCGGGTTGCCCTGAGCCCACCGCCGAGCGTCATCGCCCACCGCCGCCTCCCAGCGAACCCGCATGATCACCCGCG
Source organism: Lysobacter sp. CA196 (assembly GCF_052078695.1). Taxonomy (NCBI): domain Bacteria; kingdom Pseudomonadati; phylum Pseudomonadota; class Gammaproteobacteria; order Lysobacterales; family Lysobacteraceae; genus Lysobacter; species Lysobacter sp. CA196. The sequence continues at coordinate 35,708 of NZ_JBQJIN010000022.1, forward strand.
ATCCCGACCTCTTCTTCGCCCAGGCCCGCGCGCTGGCGCCGGATTTCGGCCCGGCCACGGCGCGCGCCGCGTTCCTGGTCGCGCCGGACGGGTTCGCCCGCGCCGAGCAGTCGGCCGGCGACAACCGCTACATGGCGCAGGCCGCCGATTTCGACCCCGGCCGCGCCAGCGCCCAGCATCGCGAGCTGCAGCGCGGCCTGTCGGCGGTGTTGCCGACGATCTGCTTCGCCGGCGATCCGGACACCCCGGACGCGCTGTTCCCGAACAACGTGTTCGCGACCGGACGGCCCGACGCGGCGCGGGAGCCGGGCGGGGCGCCGCGCTATCTGGTCGGGCGGATGCGCCACGCGGTGCGCCAGCGCGAGGCCGGGCGCGGCGACATCCGCGCCTTCTTCGGCCAGGTGCTGGGCTATGAGGAGGTCGATCTGTCGGTGCAGGCGCACCCCTGCGAACTCACCGGGGCGCTGGTGATCGACCGCGCCCGCGGCCTGGGCTATGCCGGCTTGTCCGAGCGCTGCGACGAGGCCGGCGCACGGCTCATGCACGAGGCGCTGGGGCTGCGCGCGACCCTGCTGTTCGAACTGGCCCCTGGCGAGTACCACACCAATGTCGTGCTGGCGGTCCTGGCCGGCCGCGCCGCGCTGGTCAGCCCGGCCGGCTTCGCCGAACCGGCGCTGGCGGCGGCGGTCGCCGGTTTCTATGCCCCGCACGGGCTGATCCTGTCGGCGGCCGAGCATGCCGCCTTTGTGGCGAACTCGATCGCGCTGTCGGCCGACCGGGTCTGGATGAGCGCCGCCGCCGGGCGGGCGCTCGCCGCGTCGACCCGGGCCGGCCTGGACGCGGCCGGTTTCGCGCTGGCGACGGTCGAACTAGACGCGATCGAGGCTGGGGGCGGCTCGCTGCGCTGCTGCGTCGGCGAGATTTATTAGGAATGACTCTCAGCTGCGCGGTCGCTTTGCCCGCTCCACGTGTGATGGCGGTCGAACCGGCCTGAATGGCAGCTCGGATGCAACCGAAAAGTTCAGATCGGATTCACTGCCCCGTTCCGAAAATGCCCCCACGTCGCAAGTTCGCACATTATTGTTCCGCTGGGGCATCCTAAGATCGTCATGAGCATCCGGTCCACCCGCGTCCTGTCGTTGCTGCTGCTCGTCGCCTCGTGCGCCGCGGCCGGCAACGCCCTGGCTCAGCACGACGACGGCCGCGGCGGCCGCGGGCACGACCGCCGCGACGACCATCGCTCCCTGTCCGACGCCATCCGTCGGGTCGAGCGGGAGAGCGGCGGCGGCCAGGTCCTGAGCGCCGAGCGCATCCCTTTCGACGGCCGTGACGTAAACCGGGTCAAGGTCGTCGATTCCAGCGGCCGGGTCCGGATATACATGGACGACCCGCAGCAGCGGGGGCGCCGCGACGACGACCGCCCTACACGCGGCGACGACAATAACAACGACTAACCTTCGCTTCGACGGCCCAAACGATCCTGTCGGGCCGATATTTATACAAGGGAGTGCCCATGCGAATTCTGCTGGTCGAAGACGAAGCGCCGCTGCGCGAGACCCTGGCCGCCCGCCTCAAGCGCGAGGGCTTCGCGGTCGATGCCGCGCAAGACGGCGAGGAAGGCCTGTACATGGGCCGCGAGGTGCCGTTCGACCTGGGCATCATCGACCTGGGATTGCCGAAGATGTCGGGCATGGAGCTGATCAAGGCCCTGCGCGACGAAGGCAAGAAGTTCCCGGTGTTGATCCTGACCGCGCGGTCGAGCTGGCAGGACAAGGTCGAGGGCCTGAAGCAGGGCGCCGACGACTACCTGGTCAAACCGTTCCACGTCGAGGAGCTGCTGGCGCGTCTCAACGCGCTGGTGCGCCGAGCCGCGGGCTGGAGCAAGCCGACCCTGGAATGCGGGCCGGTCATGCTCGACCTGGCCGCGCAAACGGTCAGCGTCAACGGCGGCAACGTCGACCTGACGAGCTACGAGTACAAGGTCCTGGAATACTTGATGATGCACGCCGGCGAGCTGGTCTCTAAGGCCGACCTGACCGAGCACATCTATCAGCAGGATTTCGACCGCGACTCGAACGTGCTGGAGGTCTTCATCGGCCGCCTGCGCAAGAAGCTCGATCCGGACGGCGCCCTGAAGCCGATCGAGACCGTACGCGGTCGCGGCTACCGGTTCGCCATTCCGCGCAGCGGCGACTGATCCAGGAACCTTTCCGGACCCCTATGCGGCCCGCGTCTCCTCCTGATGCGGGCCGTCCGGCCCGTCCGATGCCATGAGCTGGGGTCAGCCCCGCTCGCTGCGCGCGCGCCAGCTGCTGGCCGCGAGCCTCGGCCTGCTCGCCTTTCTCGCCTTGGCCGGTTACGCGCTCGACCGCGCGTTCCTGGAAACGGCTGAGAGCAATATGCGCCAGCGCCTGACCAGTTATGCGCTGGCCTACGCCGCCGACACCGACTTCGGCCGCGGCGGCGAGATCATTCCGCCCTACGACCCGCCGGACCCGCGTTTCGACCGGCCCGGCAGCGGCCTGTACGCGGAAGTGATCCTGCCCAACGGGCATTGGGACTCGATGTCGGCGCAAGGGCCGGTGCTGCCCGACGGCGGCATGCTCAAGGCCGCCGAGGAGACCTTCGAAGGGCCGCTGCCGATCACCGAGATCAACGGCCATGCCGGTGAGGCGTATCGCTACGGGCGCGGCCTGATCTGGAGCGTCGACGGCGATTCCAAGTCCGAATTCCAATACACCATCTACATTCTTGAAGACACCAGCGCGCTGCGCCAGCAGGTCGCGGTGTTCCGCCTGTCGCTTTGGCGCAACCTGGGCGGCGCCGGCGTGATCCTGCTGCTGTTGCAGGCGCTGATCATGCAGTGGAGCCTGCGCCCGCTGAAGCGAGTGATCGAGGAACTCAAGCGCGTGCAGCGCGGCCTGGCCTCGCGCATGAGCGAGCGCCACCCCCGCGAGCTGGAACCGCTGACCGAAAGCATCAACGCCTTCATCGAGAGCGAGCGCGAGAACCTCGACCGCCAGCGCAACACCCTGGCCGACCTGGCGCATAGCCTGAAAACGCCGTTGGCGGTGCTGCGCGCGCGCCTGGACGACGACCAGAACGGCGGCGCGGCGATCGACGCCGGGCTGCGCGAGGATGTCGACGTGCAGTTGCGGCGCATGAACGACCTGGTTTCGTACCAGCTCGCGCGCGCCGCGTCGGGCGGGCACGCGCTGTTCGCCGCGCCGATCGCGATCGAGCCGCATGCCGAAGAGATCGTGCGCGGCCTGGAGAAGGTGTACTCGTCCAAGGGCATCCTGTGCGAGTTCGACGTCGCCGAGGGCGTGCAATTCCATGGCGAGCCGGGCGACCTGCAGGAGCTGCTCGGCAATCTGCTCGAGAACGCGTTCAAGTGGGCGAATTCGCGGGTGCTGCTGACCGTGCAGTCGGGCGAGACCGCGGCCAACCGCCGGCCGGGCCTGCTGCTCGCCGTCGACGACGACGGCCCTGGCATTCCGCCGGAGAAGATCGCCTCCATCCTGCAACGCGGTGTGCGCGGCGACGAGCGCGTGCACGGCCACGGCATCGGTCTGGCGATCGTGCAGGACCTGGTGAGGGGGTATCGCGGCACGCTCGATGTGATTCCGTCCGAGGAGCTCGGCGGTACGCGTTTTGAGGTGAAGTTGCCGCCGGGGTTGTGAGGCGTTGGGGTGGTTCGGCGCGGTCGCGCTATGCAATCGCCACGTGTGCGTCGTCTTGGGGCGGCCCCTGTAGGAGCGGCGTGATCCGCGACCGTGATGTCTCAACCTTGCGTCGTCTTAGGGAAACCCTCTGTAGGAGCGGCGCAAGCCGCGACCGCGCTGCTTCGGTCTTGCGGCGTCTCGCTCAAGCAAGATCAATATCTAGATCAAACGCCAAGAGCTTCCGCCACTAAAGCGGCGGGTTACTTTCTTTTGTCTAAAGCAACAAAAGAAAGGTAACCAAAGAAAAATGCTCTCTTTGAATCACAAGCCCGCGCGAGCGATGCCGACGCAGGGCTTTTTCATACGGGACATCCATGTCCCGATGAAAAACGGCGCGCCTCCCTGCGCGCCGCCCTCCGGGTCTTCGATTGCCTTCGCTAGTGCCTGGCTACGCACAGCAATAGCAAAATCTTTACGGCAACGGCAACGGCAACGGCAACGGCAACGGCAACGGCAACGGCAACGGCAACGGCAACGCACGGCTACGACGGCTCAAAGGGTAGGAGCGGCGCAAGCCGCGACCGGCATGTCTCCACCTCGCGTCGTCCTGGGCATCTCCCTTGTAGGAGCGACCGGGACGCGTAGAGGTGACCAAGCTGATGTCGTTCGTCGAAGCGACGCACTTTCGCTTGGGTAGGAGCGACGCAAGTCGCGACCACGCTGCGACGGTCTCGCGGCGATCGTTATCTGCCTGGCTTTCCCGCTTTTCCGCTTTCCCGGTCAATTGAAGACCCGTAGGGCGGCCCGCATGGATGCGGGCCGTGCGCAAGCAGGCCATGGATGGCCTGTCTGGAGCATCCCTGCGTCGGCATCGATCGTGCGGGCTTGTGCCCTTGCAAGGAGAGCCCTTTTCTTTGGTTAGCTTTGACCGAAGGAACTCCCTGTGGGACTTTTGGGCTTAGCAAAAGAAAGTAACCCGGCCGCGTCAGCGGACGGAAGCTTTGCTCTTGCTTGAAGGCTGCGCCGGAGGCCGCCAGGACGATGTCGCGACTTGCGTCGCTCCTACCCCGGCGAAGAGCGCGCCGCTTCGGCGAATGACGATGGCCTCGTTATCTCTGCGCGCCCCCGGTCGCGACTTGCGTCGCTCCTACCCCGGCGAAGAGCGCGCCGCTTCGGCGAATGACGATGGCCTCGTTATCTCTGCGCGCCCCCGGTCGCGACTTGCGTCGCTCCTACCCGGCGAAGAGCGCGCCGCTTCGGCGAATGACGATGGCCTCGTTATCTCTGCGCGCCCCGGTCGCGACTTGCGTCGCTCCTACCCCGGCGAAGAGCGCGCCGCTTCGGCGAATGACGATGGCCTCGTTATCTCTACGCGCCCCCGGTCGCGACTTGCGTCGCACCTACCCCGGCGAAGAGCGCGCCGCTTCGGCGAATGACGATGGCCTCGTTATCTCTACGCGCCCCCGGTCGCGACTTGCGTCGCTCCTACCCCGGCGAAGAGCGCGCCGCTTCGGCGAATGACGATGGCCTCGTTATCTCTGCGCGCCCCCGGTCGCGACTTGCGTCGCACCTACCCCGGCGAAGAGCGCGCCGCTTCGGCGAATGATAACGGCCTCGTTATCTCTACGCGTCCCGCAATCGCGACTGACGTCGCTCCTACAAGGGGGTAGAGCGCCGCATTGGCCGCTTCGATGCTTGCCCTGCGAAATCGCTTGCCGTGTAACTCAAGCGAACGGCGACACCCCATAGAACCGCTTCAGATGCGCAGCGACTGCGGGCATCTGTTCGCGCAGCAGGACGGGGTCGCTGAAGTGGTATTCGGTGGCGACGGCGAAGAATTCTTCGGGCGCTTCGGCGGCGTAGGGGTCGATGGCGGTTTCGCGGCCGGCGTCGACGTCGGCGACGAACGCGTCGTAGGCCTGCTGGAAATCGCGCGCCCATTCGCGCTGCCACGGGCGCGGCAAGGGCGGGGTGCCGTCGAGCAGGTCGTCGAGCGCGTCGAGCTTGTGCGCCATTTCGTGCGCGGCCACGCAGAAGCCGGCGCGCGGTGCTTCGCAGTCGGCCAGCACGTCGGCCCAGGACAGGATCAAGGGGCCGGCTTCCCAGGACTCGCCGATCAGTTCGTCTTGCCATTCGTGCAGCACGCCAGCGGCATCGGTGTGGCTGCGGTTCACCCGGAACGCATCCGGGTAGACGATCAACTGCGACCAGCCGCGCAGGCCTTCGCGGCCGAACTCGAGCAGGGGCAGGCAACACAAGGCCGCAAGCAGGCAACGCTGCTGCGGGTCCAGTTCGAGCTCGCCGATCGGGCTGATGGTCTTTTCGTGCAGAAAGCGCGCGGCCAGCTCGCGCAGGCGTTGTTGCCGCTGTGGGTCGAGCGCACGCGCCCACGGCAAGGCGGCGACGGCGTCGCGCCACAAGGCGTCATCGATCAGGGGCGGGCGCCGCAGACGGCGCAACAGGTCGAACAAAGGCGGTGCCGTCAGCGGATCAGCGGAACATGCCCGGCAGGAAGTTGTGCCAGCGCGGCGACTGCAGGCGGTTGTTGCCTTCGGCGTCGCTGTGCACGCTGGGCTTGGCCTTGGTGTCGCGCGCGGTCGGCGGCGCGGCGCTGCGGCCGTTCGGACGGGCCGCCGTGTCCTTGCGCGATGCGCTGCTTTCGGGGCAGGCGTCGTTCGGGCTGAGCTTGTTGACTTCGCGTGCGTTGACGTCCGCGACGGCCAAGGTCGCACTGGCGAGGGCGAACAGCAGGCACAGGCAGATCCGTAACATGGCGGAATCCTTGATCGGCCCGGCCGGAATCCGGCGTCGAGCGATTTCTCGACTATAGCGCGAAACTGCGACCTGAGGCCGCCTCCGGCCGCGCAAGATCGATGCTGCGCCGCAGCAGGCGCCACCGCCGGTTTGCCGCAGACTGCCGCCATGGCGACCGCCCGTCCTCCGCTGACCGCGCCTGCCCTGCGCCGGGCCTTGATCGCGGGGGCGCGCCGGGTCATCGCCGGGCGCGACCTGCTCAACCGCATCAACGTGTTCCCGGTCGCCGACGGCGACACCGGCAACAACCTCGCGCATACCCTCGGCAGTCTGCTGAATGGGGCGCTCAGCCGGCGTAGCCGCCATATCGGTGAGTTGCTGCTGCGAATCGGCGACGACGCCATCGATGGCGCGCGCGGCAATTCCGGGGCGATCCTGGCTCAGTTCCTGCACGGGGTGGCCGAGTACGCACGCAGCCAGCCCGAGCTCGACGCCGCGACCCTGGCCGCCGCGGTCCGCCACGGCGCGGTCAATGCCCGCGCTGCGCTGGCGCATCCGGTCGAGGGCACCATCCTCAGCGTCATCAATGCTTTCGCCGATGCGCTCGACGAAGCCGCACTGGCCAGCCGCGACGGCGACCCGCGCCCGGGTTTCGCCGCCGCCCTGATCCAGGCCCGCAGCGCGCTGGCGCGCACGCCGCAGCAGATGGCGCTGCTGCAGAAGGCCGGCGTGGTCGACGCCGGCGCCAAGGGCTTCGTCGACCTGCTCGAAGGTATCGCCGAATTCGTCGACGGGGGCCCGCGCGTGCTGCGCGTGCATGCGAGCCTCAGCGCCGCCAACGAAGCCGGCCCGAAGCATGGGCATGAGCACGAGCAGGCGCTGACGCCGGTCCACGACACGGTCGACCCACAGCGGCGCTGGTGCAGCGAATGCCTGGTGATCGGCAGCGGCATCGAACGCAACCGGCTGCTCGCCGCGCTCGAAGCGATCGGTGCCGATTCGCTGGTCCTGGCCGGCGGCGAGGCGCGCATGCGCGTGCATGCTCACGTCGGCGCGCCGCAGCGTTTGTTCGATGCCTGCGCGGCGTTCGGCGCGGTCGAGGCGATGAAGGCCGACGACATGCTGCAGCAGCAACGCAGCGTCGAACGTGTGCAGCGGGTGGCGGTGGTGACCGACAGCGCCGCGGATCTGCCCGAGGCCCTGGCCGAACGCTACGGCCTGCACGTGGTACCGGTGCGGGTGTCGATCGACGGCCGCGACTATCTCGACAAGATCGGCCTGGCTACGGCCGAGTTCTACCGGCGCATGGCGAGCAGCGCCGACTTGCCGCGCACCAGCCAGCCGCCGCCGGGCGATTTCCGCCGCGCGTTCGAGTTCCTGCTGGGGCACCGCGCCGAGGTCTTGTACGTCGGCTTGTCGCGTGCGGTCTCCGGCACCCTGCAGTCGGGCGAACAGGCTGCCGCGCGCGCCGATGCGCGCCGGGTGCAGGTGTTCGACAGCTTCAATGCCGCCGGCGGCCAAGCCTTGCTGGCCTGGCGCGCGGCCGAATTGGCCGCCGACGGGGGCGAACTGGCGGCGATCGTGGCCGAGCTGGAACGGCTGCGTCCGCTGACCCGGACCTGGGCGATGGCGCGGGATATTTCGCACGCAGTGCGCGGTGGCCGGATTCCGCCCTGGGCCGAGCCGCTGGTGCGTTACACCGGCCTGACCCCGGTCGCGAAGATGAAACCCGAGGGCCGGCTCAGCGTCAGCGGCGGTCTGTTCGCCAGGAAACAAGCGCCGGAAGCCTTTGCCCGTCATCTGGCGCGACGGCTGCCGAAGGGGCAGCGCTGGCGCGCGATCGTCGGCCATTGCGACGCCTTCGGCGATGGCGAGCGTCTGCTCGAAGCCCTGCGCCGCCGCCTCGATCTGGAACAGGCCTGGCTGGTCGAGACCGGGCCGGCGCTGGGCGCCCATGCCGGGCGCGGAGCCTTGTTGGTGTCGGTGCAGCCGGCGCCGGGGACGGGAACCGGGCAGGGCTGAGAGGCCACGCCGTGACGTTGCGTGGCGAGGTGTGGGATGGCGGTGGCGGCTGGCGCCGCTCCTACCCTTCAGGCGCCTGGCGACATCGCAGGGTCTTGACCGGCACGGTGCTCGAATCCGTATCGGCTCTCGTATCGGCTCGCGCATAATTCGCCCATGTCGTTCGCTGCCCTCCCATCGTCCCTGTCCGCTGCCGTCGCGGTGGCGCCGTTGTCGGTGGCCTTGCTGTTGGCGGCGTACGCCATCGGTTCCCTGTCGGGCAGCCTGCTGCTGGGGCGCTTGCGCGGCATCGACATCCGCGAGCAGGGCAGCGGCAACGCCGGCGGCACCAATGCCTTCCGTACCCAAGGCCTGCGTTTCGCACTGGCCGTGGTCTTCATCGATATCGGCAAGGGCGCGCTCGCGACCTGGCTCGCGCTGCGTTACGCCCCGGTCGGCACCGGCTTGTCGGTGACCGCGCACGGTTATCTCGCCGCGTTCGCCGCGGTGCTGGGCCATGTCTGGCCGATCTGGCACGGGTTCCGCGGCGGCAAGGGTGCGGCGACCCTGGTCGGTGGGCTGATGGTGCTGTGGCCGTTCGCGGTTCCGCTGCTGTTGTTGGTCTGGGCCGCGGTTCTGATCGCCAGCGGCTATGTCGGCCTGGCCACGGTGATCGCGGCGCTGTGCCTGCCTGTGCTCGCCTGGCTCGGCGATGCCGGCCTGCCGCGGCAATGCTTCGCGATAGCCGCCGCGGCGCTGGTCGTGTTCACCCATCGCGGCAATCTCGCGCGCCTGCGCGCCGGCACCGAATCGCGCTTCGCCGGCGCGCGTCTGCTGCACCGTTGGCGTCGGAGCTGATGGACGACCGCGCGCTGTTACAGCATCTGATCGCAGGTCCCGCCACCGGCGATGCGCTCGCCAGCGCCGCCGGGCAGACCCGTGCCGCGGTGTGGAAGCGCATCGAAGCCTTGCGCGAAGCTGGTGTAGCGATCGAAGCCAAGCCGGGGCGTGGTTACGCGTTGTCGCAACCGCTCGATCTGCTCGATGCCGAAGCGATCCGCGCCGCGCTGACGGCGCCGACGCGGGCGCGGCTGGCCGCGCTCGAAGTGGCCTGGAGCATCGATTCGACCAACAGCGAACTGCTGCGCCGGCCGACCCCGGCCCAAGGCGTCGCGGTGCTGCTGGCGGAGCGCCAGACTGGCGGACGCGGGCGCCGCGGCCGGGTCTGGGCTTCGCCGCTGGCCGCGCATCTGTACCTCTCGCTGTCGCGTTCGTTCGGCGGCGGGCTCGCGCGCCTCGGCGGGCTCAGCCTGGTCGCCGGCATCGCCGCGGTCGAGGCGCTGCAAGGCCTCGGCTATGCCGCGGTGCGGCTGAAATGGCCGAACGACCTGGTCGTGCTCGACGGCGACGGCCTGCGCAAGCTCGGCGGCCTGCTGATCGAAGGCGGCGGCGAATACGCCGGGCCGGCGCGCGCGGTGATCGGGCTCGGGCTCAACGTGCGCATGCCGGCTGCCGCGGCGGCGTCGATCGACCAGCCCTGGAGCGACCTGTCCGGCCTCGCCGGCGGACGCGTCCTGGCCCGCGACACGGTCGCGGCGGCTTTGCTGGAACGTTTGCTGCCGGCGCTGGACGAATTCGACGCGGCCGGGCTGGCGCCGTTCCTCGACCGCTACGCCGCGTTCGATGCCTTGGCCGGGCAAGCGATCAGCGTGCACGGCGCCGACGCGACGCATCAGGGCATCGCCCTAGGCCTGGCCGACGACGGCGCCCTGCGCGTGCGCCTGGACGACGGCGAAGAACGGCGTTTCCATGCCGGCGAAGTCAGCGTGCGGCGCGCGCAAGGAGCATTGGGTTGAGCGCTTGGCTGTTCGATCTCGGCAACACCCGGCTCAAGTGCGCGCCGCTCGGCGCGGACGGCCGCCCGGGTGACGCCGTGGCCTTGCCGCACCGCGAGGAAGACGTCGCCGCCGCGCTTGCCGAAGCCTTGCCGGCCGAGCGGATCGAGGTGGCCTATCTGGCCAGTGTGGCGCATCCGGCGCTGCGCTTGGCCGTGCTCGAAGCGCTGACCGCACGCTGCCGGCGGATCTCGATCGCGCGCACCCAAGCGAGCTTCCGTTCGCCGCAGGGCTTCGCCGCGGCGCGTTCCGACACGCTGCGCATCGCTTATGCCGAGCCGCGCAAGCTCGGCGCCGACCGTTTCCTGGCTTTGCTCGGCGCGCATGCGCAAGGCGAGGGCGCGGCCTTGATCTGCGGCGTCGGTACTGCGCTCACGATCGATCTGCTCGACGCCGACGGACTGCATCACGGCGGCCTGATCGCGCCGTCGCCGACCCTGATGCGCGAAGCCTTGCATGCGCGCGCGCCGCAACTGCCCGAGCACGGCGGCGACACGCTCGACTTCGCCGCCGATACCGAAGATGCCCTGGCCTCGGGTTGCGACGGTGCGGCACTGGCGCTGATCGAACGCAGCCTGGCGTCGGCGGCAGCGAAGTTCGGCCAGCCGCCGCGTTTGTTGTTGCACGGCGGCGGCGCCGATGCGCTGGCCGCCGGACTGCCGTCGCCGAGCCTGGTCCCGACGCTGGTCCTGCAAGGACTCGCGATCTGGGCCGGCATCGAAACTTCCCCTTGAACCCAGGCGATAGAATCCGCGCATGCTCGTCCGTGCCCTCATCGTTCTGCTGATCGCGCTCAACATCGGCGTTGCCGCCTGGTGGGTCGCGCGTCCCGTCCCGGCTGCCGCAGTCGAGGAAACGCTCCCGCTCGGCGTCGCGCGCCTGCAACTGGCGGACGAATCCAAGCTTGCGGCGCAAGTCGGCGCGGCCGTGCCATCGGCGCCGGTCGCGGCCCTGGTCGACAGCGCCGGCAAGCTGCCGGTGGCGAGCGCGAGCCAGCCCGACGCCGATCAGGGCGAAGCGGCCAAGACCGCGGCCGCGGCCGCGAAGCTCGACGCCGCCAGCGGCACGCCACTGGCCGCAGTGCCGCCGCCGACTGTCGCCACGGCGCCGGTGCCGGTGCCGCCGCCGGCCGAAGTGGCGAAAGCGCAGTGCTTCAGCATCGGCCCCTTCGCCGATGCCGCGGCCGCCGACGCGGCGCGGGCGAAGTTGCAGCCGCTCGCACAGAAGCTGGCGACGCGGACTCAAGCCGGCAGCTCGAATCCTTCGCGCGGTTGGCGGGTGTATCTGCCGCCGGCCGCGAGCGCCGAGGCCGCGCAGGCGACCGCGCAGCGCATCCGCGCCGCCGGCTTCAGCGATCTGTTCGTGATGGGCGGCGGCGCCGACGCCAACGGCATCGCCCTCGGCCGTTTCCGCAGCGAGGAGTCGGCGCGTAAGCGTGCGTCCTCGCTTAGCGAGGCCGGTTTCCCGGTGCGGGTCGAAGCGCTCGGTGAAACTGCGTCGGCGACCTGGATCGATGCCGCCACCACCACCTCGAACGGCGATGCCTTGCGCCGTGCCGCCGGCGCCCAGCGTTGGCGCAGTGTGTCCTGCGGCGCCCTCGGCTGAGCGCGCGCTGTCCGTGGGCGGCGGGGGCGCGTAGAATGCGCCTGCCGTCGCCGTATCGATCCCCGGGACCCGGTCCGCACGACGCGCCGTCACGTATCTTGCCGCTTTAGCTCAGTTGGTAGAGCACTCGCCTTGTAAGCGAGCGGTCGTCCGTTCGATTCGGACAAGCGGCACCACGTGAATACCGATAAAAACAACCGCCCGGTAAATCCATCCAACGGCCCGAACCGTTCCGGTGCTTGTCCAGACCGCGAACGCCCCGCAGCGGGTCACCATCCGCGATGCCGCCAAGGCAGGCCGAGCCGTCGTTCTTCCATCCATCCCGTACCCAGCCCCTGCTGCAGCGCCGCAGCGCAACAGCCCCGCATCCGCCCTGCGCTAGAATGCCGGCATCGTCGGCGGCCGCAGCGCAACGCGCGGCCCTGTTGCGGCGATCGCGCGATGCCGCGGGCATCGTCCGCGTTCACTATCGATATCCCTCATGCGTCGCCAAGCCGGCGCAGGGAAGAGGAAGTCTCATGAGTCGTACTTATCCTCCGGTGTCCTTGATCGGCGCGCCGACCGACGTCGGTGCCGGCCATCGCGGCGCGCGCCTGGGACCGGAAGCCTTGCGCATCGCCGGTCTCGGCGAAGCCTTGAGCGCACGCGGCGTCGACGTGGTCGATCGCGGCAACCTCGACGGGCCGCGCAATCCCTGGCAGAAGCCGGTCGAAGGCTATCGGCATCTGCCCGAAGTGGTGGCCTGGAACCGTCTGGTCATGGATGCGGTCGGCGCGGAACTGCGCGACGGGCGCATGCCGATCCTGCTCGGCGGCGATCACTGCCTCGGCCTGGGTTCGATCACCGCGGTCGCGCAGTATTGCCGCGAAACCGGCAAGCAACTGCGGGTGCTCTGGCTCGATGCGCACGCCGACTTCAACACCAGCCAGGTCACGCCGTCGGGCAACATCCACGGCATGCCGGTGTCGTGCCTGTGCGGCCTCGGCCCGGAAGCGCTGACCCACCTCGGCGGCTCGGCGCCGGCGATGCGCGCCGACGAGATCCGGCAGATCGGCATCCGTTCGGTCGATCGCGGCGAGAAGCAGCTGATCCAGCAACATGGGCTGGATGTCTACGACATGCGCTACATCGACGAGATCGGCATGAAGCGGGTGATGGAGGAAGCGCTCGAAGGCGTCGACGAAAACACCCATCTGCACGTGAGCTTCGACGTCGACTTCCTCGACCCGAGCATCGCGCCTGGTGTCGGCACCACCGTGCCGGGCGGGCCGAATTATCGCGAAGCGCAGTTGGTGATGGAGATGATCGCCGACAGCGGCCGCCTGGCTTCGCTCGACATCGTCGAACTCAATCCGATCCTCGACAAGCGCAATCGCACCGCCAAGCTCGCGGTCGATCTGGTCGAGAGCCTGTTCGGAAAATCGACCCTGATGCGCGAATGACCGCGGGCGTCGCCTCGGCGATGAATCGCGGCTGACGGCGATACGGCGGGAGGGCTTTGTTTGCTTGGGTTTCGGGCCGGCGCTGCACATCGGCTTCACATTCGCTCGCGTTTGATGCAGCCAGGACGCGACTGCGTGCGCGGCCCGATCTGGTACCCGTAATCGACCAAGGAGATCCTATGAAGCGTTTGACTGCCCTGTTGCTGCTGGCCCTGTTCTCGATGGGCACCCTGACCGCTTGCAACACCGTGGCCGGTGCCGGCAAGGACGTGAAGAAGGCCGGTGAAAAGGTCGAGCAGAAGGCCGAAGAGGTCCGCGACGGCAAATAAGCCGTTCGGTCCAACGAGACGAGTGGAGAGGCCGGAGCGATCCGGCCTTTTCCATGTCTGGGGTTTGGCGCCGGATGGCGGCATCGGCACTGCCGAGCAAACAGTGGAAGCGCAACCGCGCGCACGAAAACGGACTGAAGGATTCATGCCGTTCACCGACATCAAGCCGCGGCTAACGCAATCGTGACCTCATCGGAACGTCCGCGCTGCGAGTCTGTTCGGGCGATATCGGCGAGCCAACGACGCGCTGCATGCATTGCTCGTCGTGCCGAATCCGACTTCCCCCAACGAAGGAGTGTTATCGATGAACAAAGACATCATTGCCGGCAAGTGGACCCAGATCAAAGGCAAGGCCCAGGCCAAGTGGGGCGATCTGACCGACGACGTATTCGATATCGCCGAAGGCAACTCCGAATACCTCGCAGGCAAGTTGCAGGAGCGCTATGGTTGGGAGCGCGATCGCGCCGAGAAGGAAGTGAAGGAATTCGGCAAGACGCTGAACTGAGCGATGCGCTCATGCGCCTGGCATAAATAGGCGTAAACCGATCGTCGTCGCGAGCATGCCCTAAACCGCGTGCGAGAGTCGATCGGGAATCAAAGAAGGGGAAGCGGGCCGGATTCGTCCGGCCCGTTTTCGTTGCGCCGCAGACTGCTCGATCGAGCGCTGGCTCGATCCGACATCACCAGCCGCGCGGCGGCGGGTCGGCGACGAAACCGTTCGGGAAGGCGCGCGGTTCGTTATCGCGATACGGCGCGCGGTAACGCGGCACCATGCCGCGTGCGACCAGGTTGCGGTAATCGTCGTAGCGGAATTGGATGACCTGGGCCGGCGAACGCGATGCGCGGACGAAGTCGGTCTGCGAGACCGGCGACCATTCGCGCGCGCCGTGGCCGGTGCCGATGGACTGCGCGGCCGCGCTGTCGGCGGCGGCTTCGCGCGCCTTGCCCGCTGCCGAGGCAGTGGCGGCCGGCGCGGCGGCGCCGTTGGAGGCGCGGCGTTCGGCCTCGGCCATGCCCTCGGCGCGGCCATACGGCGGGGACGCCGGGTAGGGATAAGGATAGGGACGCGGCGGTTCGCGATAAATTTCGCGATAAACGGGGCGTTCCTCGAACACCGCCACGCCGATCACGCCGACGTTGTCGGGGCGCCCGGTGCGCGCGGCATAGCTGTCGGGCAGATCGGTGAAGACGAACTGGGCGACGTCGTCGAGCGATTTGCGCCAGCCGTTGATCTCGGTCGATTGCCAGGCGTCGAGCACGTAGCCGGCCTGCGAGGGGCTGGCGGTCTGGCCGCTGACCGCGTTGACGCCGTCGACCGACAGCACCACCAGCACGCGTTGGCCGGTGGTGTTGGTCAGGCGCACCGAATAGCGGTGCCCGGGCGTGCCGGCGATCCATTGCTGGCCGCGGTGCGGATAGGCCGGCAGCCAGTCGCCGCTGTCGCGGTCGATCACCGCGAGGTCGACCAGCGGGCGGCCGAAAGCCGGGGTGCAGGCGGTGGCGGTCAACACGGCACCGGCGAGCAGGGCGAGGGTGCGGAACATGGCGGTGTCTCCTGGGTGGTCGTGCATGCAAACGCACCGGTTCCCGCAACGGGGTTACCGCGGCCAAAGTCCGCGGGTGCGGCGTGTGCGGCTCCATGCGGCGCTCAGCTGGCGCTCAGGCGCAGAGGCACCGGCGCAGGCCTGGCGCCGCCCTGACGCGAATCCGCCGGACCTGCGGACGAGGCGGGCCCCGGCGGGCAGCGGGTACACTGGCCGGCCACGTTCCACCCATGATCGGCAATGACCCAGACCCGCATCCTGACCGGCATCACCACCTCCGGCACCCCGCACCTCGGCAACTACGTCGGGGCGATCCGCCCGGCGATCGCCGCGAGCCTCGCCCCGGACATGGAAAGCTTCTATTTCCTCGCCGACCTGCACGCGCTGATCAAGGTGCAGGAGCCCGAGCGCGTGCAGCGCTCGACCCTGGAGATCGCGGCGGCGTGGCTGGCCTGCGGGCTCGATCCGGCCAGGGTCTGGTTCTACCGCCAGAGCGAGATCGTCGAGATTCCGGAGCTGTCCTGGTTGCTGACCTGTGTCGCCGGCAAGGGCATGCTCAACCGTGCCCACGCCTACAAGGCCGCGGTCGACAAGAACCGTGCCGAAGGCGAGGACGACGATGCCGCGATCACCGCCGGCCTCTTCATGTACCCGGTGCTGATGTCGGCCGACATCCTGGCGTTCAACGCCAACCAGGTGCCGGTCGGCCGCGACCAGATCCAGCACATCGAAATGGCGCGCGACGTCGGCCAGCGTTTCAACCATCTGTACGGCGAGCATTTCGTCCTGCCCGAGGCGCTGATCGAGGAAAGCGTGGCGACCTTGCCGGGCCTGGACGGCCGCAAGATGAGCAAGAGCTACGACAACACCATTCCTCTGTTCGCGCCGCGCGACACGCTCAAAAAACTGATCTATTCGATCGTCACCGACTCGCGCGCGCCGGGCGAAGCCAAGGACACCGAAGGTTCGGCCCTGTTCCAGATCTACCAGGCCTTCGCCAGCGCCGAGGAAACCGATGCGATGCGCCGCGCCTTCGCCGAGGGCATCGGCTGGGGCGAAGCCAAGCAGGCCTTGTTCGAGCGCATCGACAGCGAAATCGCGCCGCTGCGCGCGAAGTACGAAACCCTGATGGCGCGCCCGCAGGACATCGAAGCGATCCTGGTCGACGGTGCACGCCGCGTGCGCGCCCAGCACGTCAGCCCGCGCATGAAGGCGCTGCGCGAAGCGGTCGGCCTGCGCGATCTGTCGCAGGCGCCGAGCCACGCCTCGATCAAGGCCAGGGCCGAGAGCAAGGCGAGCCTGCCGGTGTTCAAGCAGTACCGCGAAGCCGACGGGCAGTTCTATTTCAAGCTCGCCGACGGCGATGAGGTGCTGCTGCAGAGCCGCGGCTTCGCCTCGCCGAAGGATGCCGGGCAGCTGATCGCCGCGCTCAAGGCCGGCAAGAGCGATGTCGCGGCTTTGCTGGCCGCCGCCGATGCGGTCGACGACGCGCGCCGCGATGCGGTGGCCGCGGCCCTGGCCGCGATCGTCCAAGCCGAAGCCGAGGCGCAGGCGGCGAAGGACAGCGCGACGTCGTGAGCCGGTTCGTCGAACTCAACCTGGCGCTGATCCTGTTCTTGCCCTGGTTCGCGATTCTCGGCGCGCTGTTCTGGTTGTACCCGCGGCAGCCGCGCAATGCCGCGCGGCGCTTGTTCGACGCGGTGTCGTTGGCGGCGTCGGTATGCGCCTTCGTGCTGGCGATCCGCTGGGCGCATCGCTACGCCGGCGATGCCTATGGCGCGATGTGGCCGCAGATCTTCGCGACCTCGCTGGGCTATGGGGTGTTCCTGGCGACGCTGACCATCGCCGGCGTGGTGCGTTGGCGCTGGTTGAGGCGTTTGACCAACTTTCTCGATTGAAGACGCGCGGCTGAAGGCCTTCGCTTGAATGGCCCGGCTTGAGTGGCCTGGCTCGAGCGGGCAGGAGGTGCACGATCCTCCGACCAAAGCCGCATGTCGCTGCGGCGCGCAGCGCATAGACTGGGTGCCGACTCCGCCGCACAGTGCCGTCATGAGCGAATCCTTGGGCATCGTCACCATCGACACCGGCTTCCATCGGCCGATCTTCGACGCCGCATACCTGCTCGTCGACAGTGGCCGCGGGGCTTTCATCGATTGCGGCACCCAGCATTCGATCCCGGCCTTGCTCGCCGCGCTGCCGGCGCAGGGCCTGACGCCGGCCGACATCGATTGGCTGATCCTGACCCACGTTCATCTCGATCATGCCGGCGGCGCCGGCGCGCTGATGCGGCAGTTGCCGAATGCGCGCCTGGTGGTGCATCCGCGCGGTGCACCGCACATGATCGACCCGGCGCGCCTCATCGCCGGCGCGACCGCGGTCTACGGCGCGCAGGAAATGGCCCGCAGCTACGGCGAGATCGTGCCGATCGAGGCCGAGCGCGTGGTCATCGCCCGCGACGGCCACATCGTCGCTCTCGGCGGACGGCCTTTGTTGTGCGTCGACACGCCCGGGCACGCGCGCCATCACCTGTGCGTGTGGGACGAGCGCAGCCGCAGTTGGTTCACCGGCGACACCTTCGGCTTGTCTTATCGCGAATTCGATTCGGCGCGCGGGCCCTTCATCGTGCCGACCAGCTCGCCGGTGCAGTTCGAGCCGGAGCCGCTCAAGGCCTCGATTCGCATGATGCTGGCCAGCGACCCCGAAGCGATGTACCTGACCCATTACGGCCGCGTCGGCGACGTGCAGCGGCTCGGCACCGAACTGATCGAACAGATCGATGCGATGGTGCGGATCGGTCGCGAAGCCCCGGCTGCCGACGGCGAACGCCATGCGCGCCTGAGCGAAGCGCTGAGGGCGCTGTACACCGAGCGCGCCCTGGCCCACGGCAGCCCGCTCAGCGAGGCGCAGATCCACGCTGGGCTGGCGGTCGATATCGAGCTCAATGCCCAGGGCCTGGGCGTGTGGCTCGATCGCCGGGGTTGAAGCCCCCGTCTCGGCTGCGGCGGCGACGGGCTGAACCGTGGTCCACCCGAAGTGTGCACCCGGTCGGATCGTTCACGGACACTGAATCGGCGCCGGAGTAGCGTCCAGGGCCTGGAAAACTACGCCCCGACCTGCCGATGTCCGTCGTGCCGTTGCGTCCGCAACCGATGCCGACCGAATCCGGAGACGAGTCCGGCCGCCAACTCGCGCTCGCAGGCTATGGTCTGCTCGACAGTGTGTCCGAGAGCGCTTACGACGATCTGGTCCGGCTCGCGGCGACGCTGTGCCAGGCTCCCGCGGCGGCGATCGCCCTGGTCGACAACGGCCGGGTCTGGTTCAAGGCGCGGGTCGGGCTGAAGGAGTCGGAGCGGCCGCGCAGCGACTCGATCTGCCATCGGCTGATCGCCGAAGCGCAGCCCGACCAGGTACTGGTGGTCGAGGACGTCGCCGACGACCCGCGCTTCGCCGGTCTCGGCCTGAAACTCGAAGGCCGGCCGCTGCGCTTCTATGCCGGAGCACCGCTGCTGAGCCCCGACGGTCATGCGCTCGGCACTTTGTGCGTGATGGACAACGTGCCGCGCGAATTACGCGGCGCACAGCGCGACGGCCTGGCGGCGATCGCCCGTCAGGTCCAGCATCTGTTCGAGCTGCGCCGTTATGCGATCGAACAACGGCGCCTGCTGTCCGAGCGCGAGGCCTTCGCCGAGCAACTCGAACAGGCCCAGGCCGATCTGCAGCGGCGCCACGACCTGCTCCAGCACAGTGCCAGTCACGATCCGCTGACCGGCCTGCTCAATCGCACGGCGCTCGCGCAACTGCTCGGCAGCGAGGACTCGATGGATAGCCTGCGCCGCGCCGCCTACACCTTGATGCTGATCGACGTCGATCACTTCAAGATGGTCAACGACCGCCATGGCCATCTGCTCGGCGATCGCGCCCTGCGCGCGGTCGCCGATGCGGTCGCCGGTTCGATCCGCGAAGGCGACGTCGCGGTGCGTTTCGGCGGCGAGGAGTTCCTGGTGGTGCTGCCGGGCACCCATCTGGCGACGGCGGCCGAAGTCGGCGAACGCATCCGTCAGCGCATCGGGCGCTCATCGCTGCCGTTTCCGCTGACCGTGTCGATCGGCATCGCCGGCGGCGAGCCCGAACGCGACCGCCCCGAGCAAGTGTTCGATCGCGCCGACCAGGCTTTGTACCGGGCGAAATCGAGCGGCCGCGACCGGCTGGTCGTCGACGACAGCTGAAACGGCCGGGAGCGGACGCTCCAGTGCCTGGCGTCAGTCCCAGACGTTCGGTGGCGCGCCCTGTTCGGGATGCTTCATGCGCACGATGCAGAAGCGCTGGCCGGTCGGCGCTTCCATCACCCACCAGCGCTTGACGAAGGCGACGCGCTTGGCGCCGAGCGCTTCCAGGCGCGCGGCTTCGGCGTCGAGGTCGTCGCTCTCGATGTCCAGGTGCACGCGCGAGGGATGCGCGACCTTCTGCACTTCGATCTGCAAGTGGGCGGGACCGTCGGCGAGCGAGACGTACTCGGCGCCGTCGTCGTCGTAGGTTTCGACCCGGGCCAGGCCGAGCGTGCCGCTCCAGAAATTCGCGGCGGCGTCGAGGTCGCCGGTTTCGCAATCGATGATGAATCCGGCCAGGCGGCTGCGATGGGTCATGGCAGTGCTCCGTGAGGAAGTGGACCGACGTGCAGGTTGCCGCGCCGGCCGCGGGCGGGGAAGTGCCGGCGGTGCAGTGCCGGCGATGCGATGCGGCGCGCAATCCTAGCGGCGAGCGGCGGTCGCGATTCAGTGCAAGGGCAGTGCCTGGCCCTGGCCGTCGGCGCGGGCGAGCGCATCGCGGTACAAGGCGTACTCATCGCGATCGAGGGCGAAGTTCTGCAGAGCGAACGCGGCCGAGCGGCGCAGCTCGGCGTCGGCCCGGGCATCGCCGGCGATATCGAGCAAGGCGATCTTGAGCCGATCCGAACGCGCGCCGGAGGCTTCGATGCCGGCGATGGCGGCGCGGCGCACGGCGATGTCCGGATCGATCAGCGCCGCCTCGAGGATGGCTGCGTCGTCGCCACGCTTGTTCCAGCGCACCGATTGCAGCACCGCGCTGGCGCGCACTTCGGCGTCGGCATGGCTGCGCAGAGCGGCGAGGCGTTCGAGCAAGGGCGCTGCGTCTTCGCTGGCGACGACCGCAGGCGCCAGCATGTCGATGCTTTCCTTCAGCAGCGCCGGGTCGCGCTCGTCGCGCAACTGCCGCGCCAAGGTGTCGCGCACTGCGGCGACGTCGAGCGGAAACGCCTTGAGCAGGGCCAGTCCATTGCGACGCATGTCCGGGTCGGGATTGCCGGCGAGTTGCCGACCGAGCTGCAGCACCTCGTCGTTGGCCACACCCTGCAGGATCGCGAGCAAGGCGCCGCGCCGGTCGAGATCGGTCTCGAAGCTGTAGCGACGCAGCAGTTCGCGCAGATGGCCCGGGTCTTGCGCGGCGCGGCGGATATTGCGGTCGAGGTCGTCGGCGCCGCGGCTGCGCGGGCCGTCGCCGGCCAGGGCGTCGGCCAGGGCCGAGTGCTGCGGCCGGTTCGCGCTGCGGTCCGATACGGGCAATGGCGTGGCGGCGTCGCGGCTCGGGGGCGTCGCAGGCGCCATCCACGAGCGCGTGATCGCCGCGCCGACCAAGCCCCCGATCAGCGCCGAGGTCAGCAGCGCCATGCCCAGTCGGGCGGTACTCATGTCGGCGAACGGTGGGCGTGGGTCATCGGCGTCCTCGATGCGAAGCGGACATCGGGACGGCGGCTGTGCCGCCGCCCCGTTGCGCCGTCGCGCTTATTTATGGGGTCATCAACAATCCGGTGCGACGCGGCCGTCGGAACCGGTGTAGGTGTAGGCATCCGGAATATAGCGGTTGCTGCCGCTGGCGCCGATGTTGTTCCACAGATTGCTGGTGCCGTAGGTGCCGCTGACCGATTCGCCGGTCTTCTGGCAGCGGATGGTGACGCTGGCGCCGTTGGCGAGCGAGCCGACGATGCTGTAGCCAGTGCCCGGGCCGGAGCGCACGTTGAGCGGCGTGCCGCTGGTCTTGACCGTGCCGGTGGCGCCGCCTGCGCTGCAGCTGTTGCGGCTCTTGTAGGCGACTTCATATTGGTCGTAGACGATGGTCGCGCCGTTCCAGACGATCTTCTGGTCGTCGCCGTTGAGGCGCTGTTCGTAGTGCAGGTGCGCGGAGATGCTGTTGCCGGGACGGGTGGTCTTGCCGAGCGTGCCGATCTTCTGCCCTTGCGACACGCTGGCGCCGTTGCCGACCGAGATGCTGTTGAGGTGGGCGTAATAGGTCTGCCAGCCCCCGCCGTGATCGATCACCACCAACCTGCCGTAGCCGGTGCCCGGATGCGGGTTGTAGGTGTGCGCGGTACCGCCGGCCGAGGCGACCACGGTCGAGCCGAGGTCGGCGTCGCTGAGCGGACGCGGCTGGTGGTTGAGGTCGACCGCATAGCGCAGGCCGTGGCCGGGATAGGTGTCGCCGTACCAGGTCTGGCCGCAGGGAAACGGCATCTGGAAGGCCGGCCGGGCCGCGTTGGCGGCCGGCGCGATCAGGCCGAACGCCACGAGTGAAATGCACGACAGGATCGTGCGCAGGGAACGCTTCATGCTGGAACCTCTCGACTGACGATGAGGACGGGAAGGACGGGCCGGGGTTCCGAGGCAGGCGCCCGACGCCGGGATTGCGGGCCGACGCTAGCGCGATTCCTGTTTAATTGATTTAGGGAATTATTTATTCCGAAACGCAATCGAAGCCGCGAGCGTGATGCTTATCGCGGTTGCGGTATGCCGGTCGGGAGGCCGGAGGGCAGGCGGCAGCGGCCGCCCCGCAGGCGCGGCGGGGGAGGTCGGGTAGAAAATGGAGCTTCAAGGACCCGGAGTGGGTCAGGGCGGCCGTGGGTGGCGCTCGTGCGAAGGCGAGGCCGGTCCGCGAGCACGGCGCGCGGGGCCGGCGCCGTGGTGGTCGATCGGGAGCGCTGCAGGCGCCCGAACCGCTCCCGCGCGATGCGGGAGCGGTGTCTTTCGCTAGGACTCAGTTCGGACGCGCGAGGTCGTCGATCATCGCCTTGAGGAAACGCGCGGCTTCGCCGCCGGTGCAGGCGCGGTGATCGAAGGTCAGCGACAGCGGAATCACCTTGTGCGATTCGAAGCCGCCCATCACCGGGGTCATCTGGTGACGGCCCTTGCCGGCGGCGACGATCGCCACCGTCGGCGGCACCACCACCGGCGTCGCATAACGGCCGGCGAACATGCCGAAGTTCGATAGCGAGATGGTGTAGCCGCTGAGCTCCGAGGCCGGAATGCTGCGGTCCTCGACCTGCGCGCGCAGGCGGTTGATCGCCTCGCGCACGCCGCGCGAATCGAGCACGTCGGCATTGCGCAGCGCCGGCACGAACAGGCCGTCGTCGGTGTCGACCGCGATGCCGATGTCGACCTGCGGATGCAGGGTGCGGGTGAGCTTGTCGCCGTCGAACCAGGCGTTGAGCGCGGGCACGGTCTTGCAGGCGACGACGATCGCGCGCACCAAGCGGCCGGTGATGTCGTTGCCCGGCTGCCAGGCGTTGATGTCGGCGTCGTCGGCGAGCGTGGTCGGCACGACCTTGCTGTGCGCATCGGCCATCACCCGCGCCATGTTGCGGCGCACGCCCTTGAGCTGTTCCGGCTGACCGGTGACGGCGACGCCCGGCGGCTGGGTGCGCATCGGCCGACCCGAAGCCGACAGTGCACTGCGTACCGGTGCGGCGACCGCAGCCGGTGCCGCGGCCGGCGCGGGTGCGCGATCGGCCGCGCGCTGCACCGGCGCTGCGCCGGCCTGGGCACTGCCGTCGACCGAGGCGCGCTTGACGTCGTCCATGGTCACCACGCCGTCGGCGCCGGTGGCGCGTACGCGGCTCAGGTCGACGCCGAGCTTGCGCGCCAGCGCGCGCACCGCCGGCATCGCCTTGACCCCGCCGACCGCGACCGCTTGTTCGCTGCGTACCGCGTCGGAGGACTGCATCGCGCCGACCACGGTGCCGCTGTCGGCACGTTCCGCGGCTTCGGCGGGCTTGGCCGCGGCGGGAGCGGCTTCGGCCTGCGCTGCCGGGGCATGGCCGCCGCCGTGATGATGACCGGTGTCCTGGCCGTCGGCGCGCTGCGGCAGGTTCGGGTCGATCTCGAACTCGGCCAGCATGGTGCCGGTGACGATCACGTCGCCGGCGGCGCCGGCGAGCTTGATCACCTTGCCCGACACGGGCGAGGGCACTTCGACCACGGCTTTGGCGGTTTCCATCGACACCAGGGTGTCGTCGAGACGGACGGTGTCGCCGACCTTGACCGACCATTCGACGATGGTCGCGTCGGGCAGGCCTTCGCCGAGGTCGGGGAGCAGGAAGGTCTTGGTATCGCTCATGACTCGTTCTCTAGGAGGGTGATCGACGAAGGCCCGCGTTCGGCCTTCGTCCTGCATGCTGCGCATCGCCGGTCGGCGACCGGACGATGCGTTCGTGGGAACCCGTCGTGTCGAAGCGCGCGCGTCAGCCGTTGGCCATCGCGCGCTTGGCCGCGGCGACGATCTTGTCGACGCTCGGCAGGTACTTCATTTCCAGACGGAACAGCGGGATGTGGGTGTCGTAGCCGGTGACGCGCTCGACCGGCGCGAGCAGGTCGTACATCGACTCCTCGGCCAGGCGCGCGGCGATCTCGGCGCCGAAACCGGCGGTCTTGGGCGCCTCGTGCACGATCACGCAACGGCCGGTCTTGCTGACCGATTCGGCGATGGTGGCGAAGTCCAGCGGCTTGAGCGTGGCGACGTCGATGACTTCGGCGCTGATGCCTTCGCCGGCGAGTTTGTCGGCCGCTTCCAACGCTTCCTTGACCTGCGCGCCCCAGGTGACCAGGGTGATGTCGGTGCCGTCGCGCAGCACGTAGCACACGTCCAGCGGCAAGGCTTCGCCGTCGTCGGCGACGACTTCCTTGTACTGGCGGTAGATGCGCTTGGGTTCGTAGAAGATCACCGGGTCCGGATCGCGGATCGCGGCGAGCAACAGGCCATAAGCGCGCGCCGGCGACGACGGCAGCACCACGCGCAGGCCCGGCACGTTGGTGAACAAGGCCTCGTTGGCTTCGCTGTGGTGTTCCGGCGCGCGGATGCCGCCGCCCCACGGCACGCGCAGCACCATCGGGCAGGTCAGGCGGCCGCGGGTGCGGTGACGGAAGCGCGCGGCGTGGCAGATGATGTGGTCGAGCATCGGATAGACGAAGCCGTCGAACTGCGCTTCGGCGACCGGCTTCATGCCCTGCGCGGCCAGGCCGACGGTGAGGCCGGCGATGGTGGTTTCGTCGAGCGGCGTATCCAGCACGCGTTCCGGGCCGAACACCTGCTGCAGGCCGGCGGTGGCGCGGAACACGCCGCCGTTGACGCCGACGTCTTCGCCGAGCACCAGCACGCTGTCGTCGTGGCGCATCTCATAGGCGAGCGCTTGGGTGATCGCTTCGATCAGGGTGATCGCGGCGGGCGTGGCGACCGGCTGGGCGGTATCGACGGTGGTCTTGGTGGCGACGTTCATCGACGGCCCTCCAGAGCGAGTACGGCGGCGCGTTGGGCGAGCAGGTCCGCCGGCATGTCGGCGTAGAGGTAATCGAACATGGCTTCGACCGGTTGCACCGGGGTTTCCAGATAGGCGTTGATCTCGACGTCGACCTTTTTGCCGCATTCCTCGGCCCAGGCTTTTTCGAGTTCTTCGTTCCACACGCCCTGTGCGGTGAGATAGGTGCGCAGGCGCGGCATCGGGTCGCGCGTCCACGCGTCCTTGACCTCGGCTTCGTCGCGGTAACGGCGCGCGTCGTCGGCGGTGGTGTGGTCGTGCAGGCGATAGGTCATGAACTCGATGACGCTGCCGCCTTGGCCGCTGCGGGCGAGTTCGGCGGCGCGGCGCATGCCTTCGAGCACCGCGATCAGGTCGTTGCCGTCGACCTGCAGGCAGTGCAGGCCGCCGGCCAGGCCCTTCTGGGCCAGGGTCTTGGCGCCGGTCTGGGCCGAACGCGGTACCGAGATCGCCCAACCGTTGTTGATCACGCACAGGATCAGCGGCAGTTGGTAAGCGCCAGCCGAATTCAGTGCGGCGTAGAAGTCGGTCTTGGACGAACCGCCGTCGCCGCAGCAGGCGACCGCGAGGTTGTTTTCCTTGCGCAGCTTGAATGCGAGCGCGGCGCCGGCGGCGTGCAGGCATTGGGTCGAGATCGGCACCGACCAGGCGAAGTCCTTGCGCGGACCGGCGAAGTCGTTGCCGCGTTCGTCGCCGCCCCAGTACATCAGCACTTCGCGCGGTTGCACGCCGCGCATGAACTGCGCGCCGTATTCGCGATAGCTCGGTGCGAACACGTCGTCGGGCAGCATCGATGCGCCGATCCCGACATGGGTGGCTTCGTGGCCGAGGCAAGCGGCGTAAGTGCCCAGTTTGCCGGTGCGCTGCAGGGCGATGGCCTTGGTGTCGAAGGTGCGCACGAACAGCATTTGCTTGAACAGCGGCAGCAGCGTGTTGGCGTCCTTGAACGCGGCCGGAATCTCGGCGACGGGTCGACCGTCTGCGCCGAGGTATTGGAGATACTCGATTTCGAACGTCGCGGCGACGGTCATCGGGGGAAGGTCCTCAGAATAGGGATGAGGTCCGAATCATTCCGGTCCCGGATCCAGTGCCGGGCGCGCTGGTCAGCTTCAGACTGGCTGGGTCCGGATTCTCCGTGCGAACGAGGGATTCCGGGCCGGGCTAAAGCCGCGGCGCCCGGTTGGCCGGGCGCTGCGTCATGGCGCGGATGATACCGAAACGCGTGTTAAGCGCCGTTGCGCGCTGCGACATGCATTGCGAGGCGAAACCGGCTAGGCGTCGCACTCGCCGTGTGCGGCGCAAGGGGGTTTGGCGTTTGAATCGCCGTCTTCACACCTGCGGCCGGCGGCGCTTTTCCGTTGCCGGATGCGTACTTGCGCGCGCGCCCGTGCTCGCGGCGGCTTGGGCGGCGATGCGCCGCTCGCGCGCGATGCGGTGGGTTGCGGAAACGAAACATCGATCGCGGCGAGACGAACGCTGCGATGGCGTTCACGACTTTGTGCGCCGGCCAGCGCACGAAACGGCGCAGTACGGAATGTGCTGCGCGCGCTTGCGCAGGCGGTTCGCGCAGACGCCCATTCCGGCAAAGCCGTCGAAGCTTGCGCCTGTGGTGCTTGCCTGGGTGTTTCCAATCGACCCCGAGCCAAGCGAGCCGGACGCATCGCGCGTAAGAACCCCGGGCAAAAAAAGCGCGGCCGAAGCCGCGCTTTTCTATTACCGATCGAATCGCGCCGGGCGGCGTGGCGCCGCCCGCGGACTTACCACCACCACGGTCCGGCGAGCTGGACGTGGTGCAGGGCGAAGTCGTTGAACGGATTCGGATCTTCCACGGCCGATGCGGCGAAGCCGAGCAGGGTCAGGCTGCGATCCCACAGGCGCGGACGCGGTGCGACGATGACGAAGTCGAAACGCTGTTCGCTACGCGCAGCCAAACGGGTGCCGTCGCAGGTCGCTTCGAAGCCGTTGCCGTGCGCGGCGACGGTGCAGGTCCATCCGCTCGGTGCGGCGATCGAGACATTGCCCGCCGGCGCATCGCCGTACAGGTTCAGGCTCGGCAGCACCGCGACGTCGCCGCCGCGGTTGCGCACGGTGACGGCGAACTGGCCGCTCTGGCCGCCACGCAGGGCGCGCGGGCCGTCGACGTCGATCGCCAGGTCGGCGCGTGCGGTGGTTTCGATGCTGACGCTGGCGCCGTCGTTGCCCGGCACCGGGTCCAGCGACTGCGACTGCGCCGCGACCGCCAGGGTGGTGGTCTTGCCGATCATCGCTTCGCTGGCGATGGCCGACAGCGCGAACGTCGCCGTTTCGCCGTTGGCCAGGCTGTTGCGGTTACAGGCGACGCTGGTCGAACCGTCGACGACGGCCGGAGCATCGCAGCTCCAACCGGCCGGGGCGACCACGCTCAAGGCCGGCAGTTCGGCGTTGATGGCGAAGCCGATACCCGGGTAGTCGGCCTGTTCCGGACCGGCGTTGTTCAGCGCGACGCTGAAGTTCACCGGCTGGCCGACGCGCACCGAGGCGGTCGAGGTCGAAGCGGTCACCGCGAGATCCGCGCGGCGGCGGAAATCGATGTAGGTGATGACCGGGTCGTGGTCGGACAGGCGCGACGGCGAATCGCCGAGGCTGCGGTTGATCTCCGGGAAGTCGGCGTTGATGCGCGCGTGATCCAGCTTGAGGCCGGTCGCTGCGGCGATCAGGGCCTGGTTGGCCAGGACCTGGTCGATGGTCTGCGCATTGCCTCCGAAGGTGTACGAGTAACGCTGGTCCGGCGTGGCCAGCTCGCCGAGGTTGCTCAGGTTCGGCTCGACCAGGTCGGCGCCGTCGCCGGGTACCGCGGTCTGATCGTCCGGCGTCGGCGTGCCGGCGACGGTGTTGATCACGTCGGTCAGGCCGTCGTTGAACTCGAACGCGTTGAAGTCGCCGAGGGTGACGATGCGTTCGGCCGGGTTGGCCAACTGGCGCTGCTGGATGAAGTTCGCGAGGAACTCGGCCTGGGCCTGGCGCTTCATGCGCACGCGATGACCGGCGTCGGTGTCGAGTTCGCTGTCGATCAGCGAGCGCTGGTGGACCAGGATCACGGTGATCGGGAAGCTGCGTCCGTCGCCGTTATGCACCACCGCTTCGAGCACCAGCGGCGGACGATCGTTGAGCAGGGCGCTGTTGCCGTCCGGCTGGGTCCAGGTCGCGGTCTTGCCGGCCTGGGCGACCGACAGCACTTCGACGCGGGCGGTGCCGGTTGCGATGTCGGCGGTCTTGATCAGATAACCGACGTCGATGCCGCCGATGTCGTTGCCTTCCTGCAGGTAAGCGACGTACTTCGGATCGTCCAGGCCGGCGGCCACCGCATCGGCGTTGACGCGCGCGGCGATGTCCTGAGCGGCGCTGATGTTCTCCACTTCGACCAGGCCGAGGATGTCCGGACGCTGCAGGTAAGCGATGCCGAGCGAGATCTTGTTGAGACGGCGCGCATAAGCGTCCGGCGTCAGCACCGGTTCGCCGATCGCCGGGTCGTTGGCGGCATCGAAGAAGCGCTCGACGTTGTAGGAGGCGACCGTGAACTCGGTCATCTCCGGCAACCGGGCCGCGGTCGGATGGCGTTCCTGGGTGATCGTGGTGAGTGCGTTGGGATCGCGCAGGATCGTGTAGCGGCGGAAGCCGTAGTCGAGCGGACCGGTCAGCTCGGTCAGCACGGTGCCGCTGGACAGATTGAACGCGGTGCCGCCGATCGCGTCGCTGTCGACGGTGATCAGTTCCGGGTTGAAGTCCCAACGCGGGATCGGCGGAATGCTGCCGCCGCCCGGCGCGTTGTCGGGCGCCTGGATGCCCGGTTCGCGGAACGGACGCGCCACGCCGGTGACTACGACGTTGAAGATGCCGTTGCCGCTGCCGGTGGCATTGGTTTCGTTCTTCGAGCCCTGGGTCGGCGAGACCACGGTGGCGTTCGGGATCGTCACGCGCATGCCTTCCAGGCGCTCGAGCTGGTCGAGACCGCCGGACGGATCCGGGAAGGTCGGGCTCAGTGCGATCGCGGCGGGCAAGGTGTTCGGACCGATCACCGGCGGCACCGAGATCAGCACCACCTGCGGGGCGTTGCCGAGTTCGGTGAGCGGCGCCTGGCCGGGGTCGGCGCCGGGCACGAACTCGATCACGCTGGCGTTGACGCGCACGGTGTTGCCGACGGCGGCGACGGCCGGCGGCGCGCTGCCGACGAACACGAACACGCCTTCGGACGTGGCCGGATCGGCGTCGATCTGGTTGTCCGGCGTCTGCAGGAAGAAGCCGTTGCTCTTGCGGCCGGTGACGATGCCGGTGGCGTACACGCGCTGGCCGAGCAGCGGCGATTGCGCGCCATTGCCCTGGATCGCGTGGATCGGGGTCAGCTCGACTTCGTCGGTGACGATGGTCGCGAGCGCTTCGGCATCGCCGAGGTTGGCGCCGACCGGAGCGCTGAGGCGGACGAAGAAGGTCTCGTCGTTCTCGTTGTCGCTGTCGTTGATCACGTTGACGACGATCGTCGCCGAGCTTGCGCCCTGCGGAATCGTCAGCGTGCCGGTGAGGGCCTCGTAATCGCTGCCGGCGAGCGCGGTGCCGTCGGCGGTGGCGTAGGCCACGCTGACGCCGTTCGGGCCGGCCGCTTCCGACAGGCTCACGGTGAAGGCGAAGCCGGGCGCCGATTCCATCTGGCTGACGTCGGCGATGCCGACCACCGGCAGATTGGCGCCGGCGCACGAGAACGCGACGCTGGCGCGGTTGCGCGGCGCCGGTGCGGCGGTGTCGAAGTCGGCACCGTTGACGTTGCTGTCGGTGCAGCCCTTGCCTGCGCGTACGGCGGCGAGCACTGCGCTGATCGTCGCGGTCGGCTGGCTGCCCTCGGCGCAATTGGCGGCGGTGCCGTAGCCGACGAAATCGACGTTGCCGAGCGGGCAACTGCCGCTCAGCGTGGTGGTGTTGTTGACCAGCGCGACCTTGCCGGCGCCGGCGGCCATCGGGATGGTGCCGACCGTGTCGGGCGTCGGCAGATCGACCGATCCGCTGCTGCCGTCGGCCTGCTTGACCAGGTAGTAGGCGCCTGGCGCGAGGCTGCCGCTGAGTGCGGTGCGCTGCCAGGTGGTGCCGGCGCTGGATGCGTACTGCACGCTCCAGCCGCTGAGATCGACGGCGGTGCTGCCGTTGTTGTGCAACTCGATGAAATCGCTTTTCAGCGTGGCGCCGGAATTGCCGCCGCCGCCGTAGACCTGACTGATGACCACTTGCGCCTGGGCCGAGCCGGCCGCCGCAAAGGCCAATACCGCCGCCAACAGGCGGCCCCCTAACTTATCCATGTTTTTCCCCATGTGGACGCCTGGATCCCCCCGGAAGCAGACAGAGGGGATTGTGCATCAATGCTCACTTTTTGGCGTTGCAAGCGCATGACGGCCCGGAAAATCGCGAACCCGGTCGCACTCGGCGGGCCCCGCCGCCGCCCGGGATGGCCCCGGCGGCGCCGAAGCCCCCGGCTTGCGCCGGGGGCGGGGTGGGACTCAGGGCTGCGGTGCGCCGCCGGGGGCGAGGATCCGCAGGGTGGTCCGGGCGGCGTTGTCGGCCGGGTCCGGATCGGCCGACGAGGACGTCACCGAAGCGGCGAGCTCGACCGTGCGCCCGGCCATCGAGGCGTCGCTGGCGGCGCGCAGATGGAACCATTGCGAGACATGGCCGCTGCTGTCGACCAGCTCGCCGGTGCAGGCGAGGCTGGTGTGGTCGCCCTCGACCACCGGCGCTCCGCAGCGCCAACCCGGCGCGACCGCGCTGACCTCCAGGCTCGGCCACGCCCCGGACAAGGCCAGGCCGAGGCCGACCTGACGCGCCCAGTCCGGACCGGCGTTGTCGACCGACACCGACAGCTCCAGCGGCCGGCCGGCTTCCAGCGTCTCGCCGCCGTTCATGGGCCCGGCCCAGACCGACAGATCGGCCTGGGTGCGCGGCACCAGCCGCAGGTGCAGCGGGTCGACGTCGCCGGCGCGCATCGGCGCGTCCTCCACGTCGCGCAGCACCGCCGGATAACCGGCATTGCTGCGCAGGCGCTGGACCTCGATCCGGTCGGTGGCGCCGATCAGGCGCTCGTCGGCGAAGGCGTGCTGCAGTTCCTGGCGGCTGCCTTCGTCGATCGAGGAATAGCGCTCCGATCCGGGTTCGGTCGCGGTGAGGTTGAGCAGGTCCGGATCGAAACGGTCGACGCCGTCGCCCAGCACCATCGTGCTCACGCCTTCGCTCGGACGGCCGGTCAAGGTGCCGACCGGGTCGACCAGGCCGTCGTTGAACGCGTGCGCATCGAAGCGGCCCAGCATCAACAGCGGCGGCGCGTCGGGATCGTTCTGCTGTTGCCGCACCCAGCCGGCGATGAACTCGGCTTGCAGATGGCGGCGGTCGCGCTGGCGTTCGGCCTCCGGCGTGTCGGCCTCGTTGCCGGCGTCGCTGTCGGCCATTGGCGCCAGCTGCACCAGCAGCAAACGCTGGCGGAAACGGTGGCCGTCGATGGACTGGGTGGTGGCGTCGATGCTCAGCGGCGCTTGATCGAACAACGGCTCCGAGGGATGGCCGCCGCTGTTCGGCAGCGGCACGTCGCGGCCGATCTGGACGACGCCTTCGACGACCACCCGCGAACCCCAACTGCCGACCTGTTCGCTGCGCGCGAGCAGACCGATATGCGGCTTGAGCGGATCGACATTGGGCAGGGCGATGGCGCGGTACTGCGGGTTGCGGTTGCCCGACAGGTTGGCGTCGCGGTTGATGCGCTCGGCCAGGCGCTGCAGCAGGGCTTCGTTCTCGATGCCGGTGATCGCGACGAGGTCCGGCATCAGCAGGTTCTCGCGCAGGCTGCGCGAGAGTTTGCCGAGGCGGCGTTGCAACGCCGGCAACGGCGTGGTCGGTTGAGCGGAGTTGGGCGGGCTGTACTCATCAAAGAGATCCCCGAGGTCGTAACTGACCACCGCGATCTGGCGCTGTTGCGGATCGCCCGGCTCGATCCGCGGTGGCGCCGGCGGAGTGGGCGACGACTGGCGCACGAGCAACTGCGCATCGCGCTGCAGGGCTACGGTGTAGCGTCCGCTGCGCTGATCGAGCGGGCCGATCACCCCGTCGATGCGGGTGTCGATCGCGACATCGATCGGCGCATGGCCGTCGGCATCGCTGTCGACGCCGACCACTTCCGGATTGCCGTCCCAACGCGGCAGCCAATCCAGCGGCTGGCCGCGGAAGATCGGCCGGTAGCGCGTGCCCGGCTCGCGCATCGGCGCCGGCTGATCGGGGGGACCGAGCGCGACATGGAAGCGGCCGTCGCTGCGGGTGCGTTCTTGCACCGCATCGAAGCGGCCCCCGGTCGGACCGACCACGCGCACCTCCGGCAGGCCCACCCGCATGCCTTCGAAGGCTTCGTAGTCGACCGCGCCGTAGAGCGGCTGCCAGGGCAGCAACGGTGCCGGCGGCAGCGGTCGCGGCGAACTCGTCAGCAGGACGATCGCCGGCGAGCCCGCGATCGCGGTCATGCTGCCGCGCTGCGGGTGAGTGCCGCTGTCGGACAACTCCGCCACCGTGCCGGATGCACGCACGCGCAAACCGCGCCACTGCGGATCGGGGCGACTGCCGGTCTGCACGAACAGGCCCTGCGAGGTCTGCGGATCGCCGTCGTTTTCGAACTCCTCGCTCTGCAGATAGAAGCCGTCGTCGCTCAGCGCGGTGACGATGCCTTCGACCGAGACGAATTCGCCGCGCAGCGGCGAGACCGCATCGCGGCCCTGTACGGCCGGGATCGGCACCACCCGCAGATCGTCGTCGACGATCGTGACCAGGCCTTCGAGACTGGCGCTGCCGTTGTCGGCGATCGCGCCGGACAGGATCTGCCCCTCGATCCTGACCGTCTCGTCGCCTTCGTAACGCGTGTCGCCGCGTACGCCGAAGCTGACGTGGGCGCGGTCCTGGCCGGGACCGATCACCGCTTCGTACTCGAACGGCAGATAGTCCTCGTGGATCGTCGCCGAGCCGCCCTCGGCCGAACTCAGCCGCACCCGCACGCCGTCGCTGCCGGCGGGACGGTCCAGGCGCAGTTCGATCGGGAACGGCGCGATGTCGGCATCGCCTTCCTTGAGCGCGTTGCTATGCAGGGACAGACGCGGCGGCGGTTGTTGCGGGTCGTCGTCGACGATGGTCGCCTGGAGGTTGAGGTAATCGCCGTTGGCGGTGACCGCGCCGGCATGGACCTTGACCTGCAGGCTCACGGTTTCGTCGCCTTCGATCAAGGTATCGCCCTTGATCTGCAGCACGAAGCTCGCCTCGCTCTGGCCCGGCGCGATGCGTCCGGACTTGTTGATGTAGAGGTAGTCGACATCCGGCGTGGCGCTGCCGCCGCTGTTGCTGAAGACACTCCATTCCACCCCGTCGGGGCCGGCCGGACGATCGAGGCGCAGGGTGAACACCAGATCGGTATAACCGCTGTCGCCTTCGCGGGCTGCGCGGGTTTCGACCGACAACACCGGCGGCACCGGGGGTGTGCACAGCAGCTTGGGCGAAGTCGAATTGCGCGGCGCCGCGGTGGCGACGGCGAAGTCGGTGGCATTGACCTGGGTGTCGCTGCAGCCGCTGTCTTTGCGCAGCAGCGCGGTGGCGGCGGCGAGAGGCGAGGCCTGGCGGCCGCCCTCGGCGCAGTCGGCCGGGCCGTAGCCGACGAAGTCGGGCAATCCGGTCGGGCAGGCGGCGGTCAGGGTAGTGTTGTGGGCGACCAAGGCGATCTTGCCGCGTTGGGTGCTCATGGCGACGGTGCCGCTGGCGTTGGCGACGGGCAGGTTGAGGCCGTTGTTGCCGCTGCTCTGGCGGATCAAGTAGTAACCGCCGGCGGCGATGCTGCCGCCGAGCGGAGTGCGCAGCCAGGCGCTGCCGCTGGAGGCGTATTGCACGCTCCAGCCGTTGAGGCTGACGGCGTTGCTGCTGTTGTTGTGCAGTTCGATGAAGTCGGTTCGGTAGCGGGCGTCGGTGAGGCCGCCGCCGGCGTAGATCTGGCTGACGACGACTTGCGCCTGGCCGGAGCCGGACACGGCCAAAGCGATACCCGCCGCGAGGGCGCGGCTTGCGAGTTTCTGCATGGATTCCCCTGATGGATGCGCCTGCGGGAGGTGCTTGGCAGGCCCGGTCATTATCCGTTTTGGGCGTCGCACACATCGCGACTGGCAACCGTAACTGGTTGCCCCGGTTACGAAAGCCGACCCCGGCGCAGGCGATGCGTTACGCTTTGCGCCCCTGCCGTGAGTGCCGCCGATGTCCGTCGAGAAGAACCAGCGCGAACTGGAAGCCGGTATCCATACCGACCTGTCCGGACGCATCAGCTACGGCGGCTATCTGCAACTTGATCGGCTGCTGTCGGCGCAGCGCGCGCTGTCGGACCCGGCCCATCACGACGAGATGCTCTTCATCATCCAGCACCAGGTCTCGGAGCTGTGGATGAAGCTGATCATCCATGAGCTGAGCGCCGCGCTCGACCATTTGCGCCACGACCAGGTCTGGCAATGCCAGAAGGTCCTCGCGCGCTGCAAGCAGGTGCTGCGCCAGCTCACCGAGCAGTGGTCGGTGCTGGAAACGCTGACGCCGTCGGAATACATGGGCTTCCGCGAAACCCTGGGGCCGTCGTCGGGCTTCCAGTCGCTGCAGTACCGCACCATCGAGTTCATGCTCGGCAACAAGAACGAAGCCATGCTGCGGGTGTTCGCCCACGACCCGCAGGGGCAGGTCTCGCTGGAGAAGGCGCTGTCGGCGCCGAGCCTGTACGACGAATTCCTGATGTATCTGTCGCGTTTCGGCCATCCGATCCCGGCGATCCACCTGGGCCGCGACTGGCGCCAGCCGCACGTCAGCGACCCCGCGCTGCAGCCGGTGTTCGAACGCATCTACGAAAACACCGACCTTTACTGGCGCGAGTACGCCCTGTGCGAGGACCTGGTCGATCTGGAAACCCAGTTCCAGTTGTGGCGCTTCCGCCACATGCGCACGGTCATGCGCATCATCGGGTTCAAGCGCGGCACCGGCGGCTCCAGCGGCGTGGGCTTCCTCAAGCAGGCGCTGGAACTGACCTTCTTCCCGGAACTGTTCGAGGTGCGCACCACCATCGGCCCGTCCGAAGGCTACGGCGCCGGCACCTGAGGCGGCGCTTCGATACCACTGCGTATCGAGTGGCGCTGTTACAGGGGTAGGGGCGACGCAAGCCGTGGCGGCCTCTTTGGATGCGTCGACGGCGAGGTCACTGGAATGACCAAGCGACCGTCGGAGGTTGCGTGGACGGCGGGTAGTTCGGTCCCATCCCGGTCTTGCAGTTTCCGGGTAGGAACGGCGCAAGCCGCGACTGCGAACCCACAATTATTGCGTCGCCAACATCGGCCCAGACCGGGCCCAGCCCCGGCCCGACAGCGACCCAGACCGCAGCAAACCGGCACCTCCAACCGCCGGATCGCGCAAAATTCTCCCCCGTTCAGCGCTTCGCAAGCGTGATTGTTGCGCCGCAGCAACCGGCAATCCGGCCAATAAAGGTTTGACGGGACCGGTCCATGCCGGTAAATCTCCCCGACCCGTGCCGTAGGCGTGGGATTTTCATTCAGTTTCGACACGACAGGGGACACCGCATGAGCGGAGCCGCGATACCGACCCAGGGCCAAGCGCCCATACCCGAGTTCAAGCAGATGCTGGGGCACCCCAAGCCCTTGTGGATGCTGTTCATGACCGAGTTCTGGGAGCGCTTCGCGTTCTACGGCATCCGCTGGGCGCTGGTGCTCTACATCGTGGCGCAGTTCTACAGCGGCGATGCGGTCGGCGAAGCGCCGGCCAACCGCGTCTACGGCGCCTACCTGGCGTTGGTCTACGCCGCGGCGATTTTCGGCGGCTATATCGCCGACCGAGTATTGGGTTACCAGCGCTCGATCCTGTTGGGCGCGATCATCATGGCCTCGGGCCTGTTCCTGATCGCGATCCCGAACGAACAGATCTTCAAACTGGGTCTCGCCACCATCGTGGTCGGCAACGGCCTGTTCAAGCCGAACATCTCGACCATGGTCGGCAAGCTCTACGGGGTGACCGACGGCCGCCGCGATTCGGGCTTCACCATCTTCTACATGGGCATCAACGCCGGCGCCTTCATCTCGCCGATCCTGACCGGCTGGCTGGCCGAACAGGTGTTCGGCACCGCGACCATGCCGGCCTACAAGTTCGTGTTCATGGCCTCCGGCATCGGCATGCTGATCAGCCTGGTGTGGTTCTGGTTCGGCCGCCGCCAGCTCGAAGGCATCGGCCGCCCGCCGGAAGACAGCGCCGGCAGGCAGAAGGTGCTGTACGTGTTCCTCGGCGCCCTGGCCTCGATCCCGGTGGTGTACTTCCTGCTCGCGGTCGGCGCGACCACTTTGCAGTGGGTGCTGCTGGCGATGTTCGTGGCGTTGTGCGGACTGCTGCTGTTCGAAGGCTTCCGCGAAGGCTCGGTGCAGCGCGACAAAGTCATCGCGATGCTGATCATCTTCACCTTCAACATCCTGTTCTGGATGTTCTTCGAGCAGGCCGGCAGCTCCTTCACCTTCCTTGCCGACAAGATCGTCGACCGCCAGTTCGACGGCGGTTTCCTGTTCCCGAACGCGTGGTTCCAGTCGGTCAACTCGCTGGCCATCATCACCCTGGCGCCGCTGATCGCCTGGATCTGGGTGGCGATGCGCAACGCCAATCCCTCGATCCCGCGCAAGTTCGGCCTGGGCCTGATCTTCAACGGCCTGGCCTTCCTGCTGCTGGTGGTGGTGCTGACCCCGCTGGTGATCCCGGCGCTCGGCATCGATAGCCTGCCCTCGTGGCTGAAGTGGGCGCCCTCGGTGTCGCCGGATTCGCCGTTCGCGGCCGCGCCGGGCAAGGTGCCGTTCTGGTCCTTGTTCATGGTCTACGTGATCCAGTCGATCGGCGAGCTGTGCCTGTCGCCGATCGGCCTGTCGATGGTGACCAAGCTGGCCCCGGTGCGCCTGGTCGGCTTCGGCATGGGCGGCTGGTTCCTGTCGACCGGCATCGGCAACAACCTGTCGGGCATCTTCGCCGGCGTGGTCAGCGGCGAGAAGGGCATGGACACCTCGACGGCGCTGACCGGCTACGGCTTCGGTTTCATCGTCCTGGTCGGCGCGGGCCTGCTGTTGTTCCTGATCGCGCCGCTGGTGCAGAAGTTGATGCACGGGGTGAAGTGACCCGGCGCCGCGCTTTGCGCGCGGTCATGCGGTGAACGAAAGACGACGGCCACGGCCGTCGTCTTTTTTTGTGGCCCGGTGGCGGCGATGTTGGGCTGCGACGCTAGCCGTTGCCGTTGCCGTTGCCGTTGTTGTTGCCGTTGTTGTTGCCTTTGCCTTTGCCTTTGCCTTTGCCGTTGCGGTTGTTGTTGCCTTTGCTGTGCGCCGAATCGCACTGGCGAAGGCAATAGAAGACCCGAAGGGCGGCCCGCAGGGATGCGGGCCGTTTTTCATCGGGACAGGGATGTCCCGTATGTAGATAGATCCCTGCGTCTGCATCGCTCGTGCGGGCCTGTGACTCAAAACAAAGCAACTTCTTTGGTTAGCTTTCTTTTGTTGCTTTAGACAAAAGAAAGTAACCCGCCGCTTTAGTGGCGGAAGCTCTTGGCGTTTGATCTGGATCTAGATCTTGCTTGAGCGAGGCGCTGCGAGACCGACGCAGCGCGGTCGCGGCTTGCGCCGCTCCTACCCTGGCTCCAGCCGGGAGCGGCACGGGATTGAGGCGTCGTGGTCGCCGCTTCTAGGGTAGGAGCGGCGCAAGCCGCGACCACGCCCTGTCGGCCTCCGGCGTTTCGATCAATCAAGTGCAAAGCTTCCGCCCGCTAACGCGGCCGGGTTACTTTCTTTTGCTAAGCCCAAAAGAAAGGTAACCAAAGAAAAGGGCTCTCCTTGCAAGGGCACAAGCCCGCGCGATCGATGCCGACGCAGGGATGCTCCAGACAGGCCATCCATGGCCTGCTTGCGCACGGCCCGCATCCCTGCGGGCCGCCCTACGGGTCAGCTTTTGACCGGCAAAGCAGCAAAGCAGCAAAGCAGGTCAAAATCTCGGCAACGGCAACGGCAACGGCAACGGCAACGGCAACGGCAACGGCAACGGCATCCGCGTCCTGCGCGAACCCACCCACCTAGCGCGTCGTCGCCGCCATCTCCGCCTCGGCTTGCATCTCCAACTCGTCGAGACGATCCAACAACCGGAACAGGGCCTCGCGCTCGGGCGCCTCGATGCCGATCAGCAGACGCTGCTCGAAGGCCAGCGCCATCGGCGCGACCTCGTCGTAGATCTTGTAGCCGTCCGGCGACAACTGCAGCACCGAGCGGCGACGGTCGTCGTCGTGGGTGTCGCGCTCCAGGCGGTCGGCTTCGATCAGGCGGGCGACCGCGCGGCTGACCGCGACCTTGTCCATCGCGGTGCGCTGGGCGACCTCGTTGGCCGACAGGCCGGGGTAGCGGCCCAGCACCGCCATGACCCGCCACTCGGTCACGCTGAGGGCGAAGCGCTCGGAATAGACCCGGGCGATCGCGCTGCTGACCCGGTTGGACAGGACCGAGAGGCGGTAGGGCAGGAAGTGTTCCAGGTCCAGTTCGGCATGGCGCGGCCCGCCGGGCTTGCCGATCGGCGCGGTCGGGGCGCCGGCAGCGGGGGACTCGGGGGCGGCATCGGGGTCGGATTGAAGTCGATTCATGTTGCACTGTGCCTTGCTTATGGTTTCATGTGAAACTATAACGACCCTTTCGACAAGGCCGTCCGCAGCGGACCCGGCCGCCACCTGAGAACAATGCCATGAATGCGCAGCCCAACCTCGGCATGCAGGTCACCACGTTTGAGAATCCGCTCGGCATCGACGGGTTCGAGTTCGTCGAGTTCGCCGCCCCGAAGGGCCAGAGCGACCTGCTCCACGATTATTTCCGCAAGCTCGGCTTCAGCGCCGTGCTGCGCCACAAATCGCGCCCGATCACCGTCTACCGCCAGGGCGGGGTGAACTTCCTGGTCAACGAATCGCCCGACAGCTTCGCCGCGGCTTTTGCGCAGGCGCATGGCCCCTGCGCCGCGGGTTTCGCGATCCGCTTCAAGAAGCCGGCCGACGAGGTCTACCAGGCCGTGCTCGGCAACGGCGGCGAAGCGGTGAGCGAGCGCGCCGACACCCGCGCGATCGATGCGCCGGTGGTCAAGGGCATCGGCGACTGCATGCTGTACCTGGTCGACCGTTACGGCGACCACGGCACGGCCTATGAAGACTACGAGCCGATCCCGGGCGCCGACCAGCACCCGACCGGGTTCGGCCTGACCTTCATCGACCACCTGACCCACAACCTCTACTTCGGCAACATGCAGAAGTGGTCGGACTACTACGAGCGCCTGTTCAACTTCCGCGAGATCCGCTACTTCGACATCAAGGGCGCCAAGACCGGCCTGGTGTCGAAGGCGATGACCGCGCCGGACGGCATCGTGCGCATCCCGCTCAACGAGTCCAGCGACCCGAAGAGCCAGATCAACGAGTACCTGGACGCCTACAAGGGCGAGGGCATCCAGCACATCGCCTGTTTCACCGACAACATCTACGAGACCATCGAAGCGATGCGCGCGCAGGGCGTCGAGTTCCTCGACACCCCGGACACCTATTTCGACGTGATCGACCAGCGCGTGCCCAATCACGGCGAGGACGTCGCTCGCCTGGCCAAGAACAAGATCCTGATCGACGCCGACCGCGAAACCCACCAGCGCAAACTGCTGCAGATCTTTACCACCAACGCGATCGGCCCGATCTTCTTCGAGATCATCCAGCGCAAGGGCAACGAAGGTTTCGGCGAGGGCAACTTCCAGGCCCTGTTCGAGAGCATCGAACGCGACCAGATGAAGCGCGGCGTACTATAACGGCCGACCGAAACAGCCGGCCGGCCAAGCCAGGGAATGCGCATGCTCAGGGAACTCGTCGATCTGTTGACCTGCCGGGAACTCGAGCCCGAGGAACTGCAATCGCTGGTGGCCGCGGTCGACGGCGCGGCGGAGGATCCCGATCTGGACTGGATCGAGGACCCCTCGCCGGAAGAGCTGATCCAGAACGCGCTGGTGTTCAAGCTCGCCGAGCACATCGCCGTCGGCGACAAGATCGACGAGGTGCACGAGCAGATCAGCGACTTCTTCGCCGAGCCCCTGGCGGATTTCCCGCGTCACGCCGATGGGCGGTGGTTCCTGCCGGACGAGTATTTCGCCTGGCTGGACCCGCTGCTGGCCGAGCGCGGCGCCGACGGCGGCGGTTACGAACTGCTGCTGCTCGAAGACACTTTCAGCGACAACCTGCACGCGCTGCTGGTCTGGCGCGACGACAGTGCGCGGGTCGTGGAGATCGCGACCGCGCTGGCGTTGAGGATCGAACGCTCGACCCAGCGTTCGCTGGGATTGCGCCCCATCATGTGAGGCCGCGCAGGCCCGGCCGTACTGCCCTGCCGACACCGTTCCGCCGCCGCACCGATCCGATCCGCGCCCTGACCAACTGGTAGCGCCCCACCGCACAGTGAGCCCGTATGAGCACCGCAGCCAACGACATCGACAATGTGATTCCGATGCCCAGCACCGAGGCCCAACGCCAGCGTCCGCGCGGCTACATGAGCGGCTTCGGCAACGAATTCGCCAGCGAGGCCGTTGCCGGCGCCCTGCCGCAAGGGCAGAACTCGCCGCAGCGCGCGGCGTTCGGGCTGTACGCCGAGCAGCTCAGCGGCACCGCCTTCACCGCGCCGCGCAAGGAAAACCGGCGCAGCTGGCTGTACCGGATTCGCCCGGCGGCGATGCACGGCACCTTCGTGCCGTACGGCCAGCCGCGTTTCCATAACGACTTCGGCAACGGCCCGGTCTCGCCCGACCAACTGCGCTGGGACCCTCTGCCGCTGCCGGAAGCGGCGACCGATTTCGTCGACGGCCTGTACACCATGGCCGGCAACGGTTCGTCGGCCGGTCAGCACGGTTGCGGCATCCACCTGTACGCCGCCAACCGTTCGATGGAGGGGCGCTATTTCTACAACGCCGACGGCGAGTTGTTGATCGTGCCGCAGCTGGGCCGTTTGTCGATCGCCACCGAACTCGGCGCGCTCGAAGTCGAGCCGCTCGAAGTCGCGGTGATCCCGCGCGGCGTGCGCTTCCGCGTCGAACTGGTCGACGGCCCCTCGCGCGGCTACGTTTGCGAGAACTTCGGCGCTCTGCTGCGCCTGCCCGACCTCGGCCCGATCGGCGCCAACGGCCTGGCCAACCCGCGCGACTTCCTGACCCCGCACGCGTCCTACGAGGACCTCGAAGGCGAGTTCGAGCTGGTCGCCAAGTTCCAGGGCCATCTGTGGCGGGCCGACATCGGCCATTCGCCGCTCGACGTGGTCGCCTGGCACGGCAATTACGCGCCGTACAAATACGATCTGCGCCACTTCAACACCATCGGCTCGATCAGCTTCGATCATCCCGACCCGTCGATCTTCACCGTGTTGACCTCGCCGAGCGACACCCCCGGCACGGCCAACATCGACTTCGTGATCTTCCCGCCGCGTTGGCTGGTGGCACAGCACACCTTCCGGCCGCCGTGGTTCCACCGCAACATCGCCAGCGAGTTCATGGGCCTGATCCATGGCGCCTACGACGCCAAGGCCGACGGCTTCGCGCCGGGCGGCTCGTCGCTGCACAACTGCATGACCGGCCACGGCCCGGATGCGCAGACCTTCGAGAAGGCCTCGGCCGCCGACCTCTCGCAGCCGCACGTGATCGTCGACACCATGGCTTTCATGTTCGAGACGCGCGCGGTGATCCGCCCGGCCGCGCAGGCCTTCGACGCCGCGCATCGCCAGCGCGACTACCAGGCCTGCTGGGCCGGCTTGCGCAAGCATTTCGACCCGAACAAGCGCGACTGATCGCGGGCCTCATCGTTCGACCCGCGCGCGGCCCGGCCGCGCGCGGGCGTTCGCGCGACGGCCGCCGTGCGAGGGCGTTTCGCACCGCATTCACGCAAAACGGCTAGGCTGCAGCGGCCACCCGAACCGCGCCCCGCGCGCCGGAGTCCTGCCGATGAAGCGTTTGCCACTCCCCGTCGTATTGCCGGCCCTGCTGTTGGCGCTGGCCTTGAGCGCCTGCCAGCGCGAGGCCGCCGGCCCCAGCGATGCCGCGACCAGCCCGACCCCGCCGGCCAACGATCAACCCGCCGAAGACGTGCCGCCCGCGACCGCACCGGTGGTCACCCCGCCTGCGAGCGACACCCTGGCGCGCTTCGACGGCTACGGCGACCTGCGTTTCGGCATGAGCGCCGACGAAG
Source organism: Lysobacter sp. CA196 (assembly GCF_052078695.1). Lineage (NCBI taxonomy): Bacteria > Pseudomonadati > Pseudomonadota > Gammaproteobacteria > Lysobacterales > Lysobacteraceae > Lysobacter > Lysobacter sp. CA196. The sequence continues at coordinate 77,867 of NZ_JBQJIN010000022.1, forward strand.
CCAGGAAGGCCTGGGGCGGCGAGCTCAAGGGCGACGCCGCGGCCGATGGCGGTTGCTATTACCTGCGGCCGATCTGGGCGCAAAACGCGGCCGAGTTCGGTTTCATGATCGAGAACGGCAAGTTCGCCCGCGTCGACGTAGGCAACGACAAGGAGACCGCGCCCGGCGGCGGCAAGCGCGGCATGAGCGCGGACGAGATCCGCAAACTCTACGCCGGCCGGGTCGAGGAGCAACCGCACAAATACGTCGAAGGCGGCAAGAACCTGCGCATCGGCGACACCGCCGGCGGCGCCGGCGCCCTGGTGTTCGAGATCGATGCCGCCGGTAAGGTGACCGCGTGGCGCATCGGCGTGCCGCCGCAGGTCGACTATGTCGAAGGCTGTTCCTGATAATCGAAACCAGCGAAGCGGCCGCCGCGACGCGGCAAAAGCGCAACCTGGCCCGGGCTGAGCATAGAATCGGCCATTGACCGCAAGGGGATGATCGTCATGTTCGAAGCCGTCGGCTTATTCGTACTCGGCCTGGTATTGCTGGCCCTGGGCGGCGATTCGATCGTCAAGGGCGCCTCGGGCCTGGCCCAGCGCTTCGGCGCCTCGCCGTTCGCGGCCGGCCTGGTGTTGGTCGCGTTCGGCACCTCGTTGCCGGAACTCGCCGTCAACCTGCAGGCGGTGGTGCGCGGCCAACAGGCGCTCGCGCTCGGCAACGCGGTCGGCAGCAACGTCGTCAATTTCGGCCTGACCCTCGGCCTGGCCGCGCTCGCCGCGCCGCTGCTGGTGCGTTGGCGCGCGCTGGCGCCGCTGCTGCTGGTGCTGCTGCTCGGCACCCTGGCGGTGATCGGCCTGGGCCTGGACGGCGTGCTCAGCCGCGGCGAAGGCCTCGTCATGTTGCTGGCGTTCGTCGCGGTGGTCGCCTATGCGATCGCGCGCACCCGCCGCGAAGCGCCGGAACTGCAGGACGCCATCGCCGCCTTCGCCCAGACCCAGACCCATCTCGGCCTGAACCTGGTGCGAGTGCTGATCGCGTTGGTGCTGATGCACTTGGGCGCGTACCTGATCATCGGTGGCAACGGTTTGTGGAGCCTCGGCGCCTCGCCGGCGCTGGCGGCCGGCTTCGGTTCGCCGAATGCGGCCATCATCGGTGCCGCGATGGGTCTTTCGCCGCTGCTGACCGGTCTGTTGCCGGTGGCGATCGGCACCGCGCTGCCCGAGGCCATGGCTGCGATCGCGGCGGCGCGGCGCGGGCAGGGCGACATCGTCGTCGGCCACGTGGTCGGCTCGAGTCTGTTCAATCTGCTGATCGTGATCGGCGGCATGGCGGCCTGGCACAGCGTGCCGCTGCCGGCCTCGTTCGTGCGTTTCGAGCTGCCGGCCGCGGCGGTGTTCGCGCTGATGCTGTACCCGATGCTGCGGGGCGACCTGCGCGTGAGCAAGCGCGAGGGCGCGATCCTGCTGCTGGGGCTGGTCGGCTGGATCGGCTTCGAAGTGCTGATGCTGCTGCGCTGAGCGCGGTTGACGCGGGCTGGACGCCCGGGGCCCATATAATGGCCGGATGAGCGAACTCACCCCCACGCCGCGACTGCCGCGACGCGCGTTGCGCGCGCTCAGCGAGTTCTTCCGTCTCGAAGCCGCCGGCGGCATCGTCCTGATCGTCGCCGCAGTGCTCGCCCTGATCGCGGCCAACTCACCGCTGCAGGCGGCCTATGAGGCTTTCCGCGAGATCCCGGTGCAGGTGCGCATCGGCGCGCTCGACATCGCCAAGCCGCTGCTGCTGTGGATCAACGACGGCCTGATGGCGATCTTCTTTTTGGTCGTGGCCCTGGAGATCAAGCGCGAGGCGCTCAGCGGGCAATTGGCCGAGCGCTCGCAACTGGTGCTGCCGATGGTCTGCGCCGCCGCCGGCGTGATCGTGCCGGCGCTGCTGTTCGCCGCGCTCAACCGCGGCGATGCGGCCTCGATGCGCGGCTGGGCGGTGCCGACCGCGACCGACATCGCCTTCGCTCTCGGTGTATTGGCCCTGCTGGGTTCGCGCGTGCCGGTGGCGATGAAGCTGCTGCTGTCGACGATCGCGGTGGTCGACGATCTCATGGCCATCCTCATCATCGCCTTCTTCTATTCGCACGGCCTGTCGCTCACCGCATTGATGTGGGCGGCGGTCGCGCTGGCCGGCATGTGGGTGCTCAACCGCCGCGGCGTGACCTCGCTGGGGCCTTATCTCGCGCTGGGCGTGGTGCTGTGGGTGTGCGTACTGAAGTCCGGCGTGCATGCGACCCTGGCCGGCGTCGCCACCGGCCTGATGATCCCGCACGTCGACAAGCGCAACGCGATCGACGACGAGCACGAGCATTCGCCGCTGGAAACCCTGGAGCACGCGCTGCACCCGTGGGTGGCTTACGCGATCCTGCCGCTGTTCGCCTTCGTCAACGCCGGCCTGTCGCTGAGCGGCGTCAAGCTCGAAGACGCGACCGCGGCGCTGCCGATGGGCATCGTGCTGGGCCTGGTGCTCGGCAAGCCGGTCGGCATCGTCGGCGCGGCGCTGCTGATGCGCGTGCTCGGTTGGGCGCGTTTCCCCGCCGGCATGGACCTGCGGGCGATGATCGGCCTGGGTTTGATGTGCGGCATCGGTTTTACCATGAGTCTGTTCATCGCTTCGCTGGCGTATCAAGACCCCTTGTTGTACGAGGAGGCCGTGCTCGGCATCCTCGGCGCTTCGCTGTTGTCGGCGGTGGTGGGTTATTTCTGGTTGCGCGCGGTGCTGCCGGCGCGGAGTGGGCAGGGCTGAAGGCATGAAACACGCTTTGGTATTGGGCGGCAGCGGCCAGATCGGTCTGCCGTTGTTGCAACGTCTGTACCACGCCGGCTGGCGAGTCACCGCGATCTCGCGCCACGAACAGCACGACCGCCCCGGACTGCATTGGCTGCAAGGCGATCTCTCGTCGATGCCGGCGTTGCCGCCGCGCGTGGATGCGATCTTCAGTTGTGGCCCATTGCTGAAGTTTTCCCGGTGGTATGCGCAGTCGGGCATCGAGGCCTCGCGCGTGGTCGCGTTCGGTTCGACCAGCGCCGAGACCAAGCGCGGCTCGGCCGATGCCGACGAGCGCCGCGTCGCTCAGGAACTGCGCGACGGCGAGGCCGCCTTGTTCGCCGCGGCGGTGCCGCGCAAGGATGCGGTGACCGTACTGCGCCCGACCCTGATCTACGGCGCCGGCCGCGACGCCACCCTGACCCGGATCGCTCAACTCGCGCGCCGTCTGCGCTACTTCCCCTTGCCGCGCGGCGCCAACGGCCTGCGCCAGCCGGTGCACGTCGACGACCTCGCCGATGCCGCCTTCGCCGTGCTCGACGTGCCGGCGACCTTCGGCCAGGTCTATGCCGTGCCCGGCGGCGAAGTGCTGAGCTACCGCGACATGGTCGCGCGCACCCTGGCCTGCCTGCGCCCGCCGGTGCGCCTGATCGAGTTGCCGTCGCCCTTGTTCAACCTCGCGTTGCTCGCAGCGCAGGCCACCGGCCGCGCTTCCGGCCTCGGCGAAGCCGCGGTGCGCCGCATGCGTGGCGACATGACCTTCGACGCCGGTCCGGCGCTGCGCGACTTCGGCTATGCGCCGCGGGCGTTCCGGCCGAGTGCGGAGATGTTCGAGCCGCCGCGGGAATAGTCGCGCGGCGTCGATCTCGCGTCGTTCCTCCTGTAGGAGCGGCGTGAGCCGCGACCGCGGGACGCGCAGAGGTCGCATAGCCGCCGCCATTGATCGAAGCTTTGATCTGTCGCAGGGTAGGAGCGACGCAAGTCGCGACCGCGTTGCTTACCGTTGCGGCGTTTCTTGTCGCGGAGCGATGAGGCCACAGCCACAGCCACAGCAAAGCTTCCGTCCGCTGACGCGGCCGGGTTACTTTCTTTTGCTGGCCCAAAAGAAAGCTAACCAAAGAAAAGGGCTCTCCTTGCAAGGGCACAAGCCCGCACGATCAAAGCCGACGCAGGGATGCTCCAGTCAGGCCATCCATGGCCTGCTTGCGCACGGCCCGCATCCATGCGGGCCGCCCTACGGGTCTTCAATTGACCGGCAAAGCAGCAAAGTCGATCAAAACACGGCAACGGCAACGGCAACGGCACTTTGGGTGCCGCGACATGCTCTTGGGTAGGAGCGGCGCAAGCCGCGACCGCGTGGCTTCAAGTTCGCGCTGCTAATTTCGATGCCGTCGCCTCGGCCGTTGCTGTTGCTGCTGCTGTGCGCCGCCGAACACTCGCGAAGGCAATGGAAGACCCGGAGGGCGGCGCGCAGGGATGCGCGCCGTTTTTCATCGGGACAGGGATGTCCCGTATGAAAAATCCCCGCGTCGGCATCGCTCGTGTGGGCCTGTGATTCAAAGCAAAGCAACTTCTTTGGTTAGCTTTCTCTTGTTGCTTTAGACAAAAGAAAGTAACCCGCCGCTTTAGTGGCGGAAGCTTTTGGCGTTTGATCCTGATCTTGCTTGATCGATGCGCCGCAAGATCGAAAGAACGCGGTCGCGACTCGCGTCGCTCCTACCCCTTGCGAACGCGCGCCGCTTCGACGAATGATGGCGGCCTTGTTATCTCTGCGCGTTCCGCGGTCGCGGCTTGCGCCGCTCCTACCGTGACGGGCTGCGGCCGGTATTGCCGCGAGATTGATGCGACGCGGTAGCGGCTCACGCCGCTCCTATCCCTTGCTCAAGCATCCGTCGCCGATGCCGGCGTGCGCGATTTCGCCAGCGATCGCAAAGCGATGATCAGCACACCGCCCAATACCATGGCGCCGCCGATCCACAGGCGCGGGCCGGGGCGGTCGCCCCAGAAGGCGACGCCGAGGGCGATCGCGAACACCGGCACCAGCAGCAGCCAGGGGGTGACCTTGGCGACCGGATGGCGCTGTACCAGCACGTAGTACAGGCCGTGGCCGAGCAGCGACGAGACGAACGCGGCATAGACGACGCCAAGCCATGCGACCCAGCTCACCGAGCCGAGTGCGGCGAGACCGCCGGGTTCGAACGCGACGCTGAGGCCGATCAGCGGCGCTACCGCGATCAACGCGGTCCAGCCCTGCTGGCTGTAGACGTCGAGCCCGCGCAGGCCTTTCATCAGCACCGTGCCGAGGGCCAGGAACGCGGCCGAGACCAGCATCAGCACCACCGCCATCGGCTTGTCGAGCACCAGCGGATCGAAGCCGAGCACCAGCACGCCGGCGAAACTCAAGCCGATCGCCACGCCGGTGCGCCAGGCGAAGCGCTCGCCGAGCAGCCACCAGGCCAGCACCGCGGTCATCGGGACATAGCTTTGCAACACGATCGCCGGCGAGGACAGGTCGCCGGCGGCCTTGAGCGCGCTGAAGCTCAAGCCGAAATGCAGGACGCCGATGCACAGGCAGACCGCGATCAGGCGCGGCCACTGGCCCGGCGCCGGGCGCTTGACGAAGAACGCCAGCGGCAGGGCGAGCAGGGCGAAGCGCAGCCCGGTGAACAACAGCGGCGGGATCTCGCGCAGCGCATAGGCCGAGGTCAGGAAGTTGAGCGCCCAGGACAGGACGACGAGCAGCAACAGGACGATGTCGCGAACGGGCATGGGGGAGGCCGATTGGGCTATCGTGACGGCCGCTCGAGCGGGTCGCGAATGGCGTGACGGGAGAAGCATTGTGAAGTATGCGTTGCAGACTGCGGGCCCGTTCGTCTGGGGCTTGCTGGCGATCGCCGCCTTGGTGTTCTGGCTGATGCCGAGCGCCTGGCTGTTGCGCGGCTGGGTCGCGCAGTTGGTCAAGGCGCGGCCGGCCTATGGCGCGGCGCTGTGGTCGGTGGTGTTCGCCCTGGTGCTGTGGGCGATGTTGGCGGTAACGGCGATGATCGTCCTGCATGGCCGGGCCGCCAGCAGCGGCTGGCCGTTTGCGGCGGTCGCGTTTGGGTTGTCCTGCCTGGCGCTGGCTTTCAGCGTGCGCATCCACCTGCCCGGTCCCGATGGAGTGCGCTTGAGCTGGTCGCGGGCCTTGTCGGTGTCGGCGGCGACCTGCGTGGTGCTGTGGGCGCAGGCGGCGCTGTGCGTGTATCTGCTGGGACGAATTTACTTCCCGCCGGTCTGACCGGCATCGGTCGAAAGTCGGTGTTCGGCTTCTGGATGGAAGCCGCGACCGGCGAGGCGAATGGCCCCGATGCGGCGCGTGCCATTCCTGTCCGGGGCTAGCCGGCGACGCGGCGAGGTTGCGGCGTCGCGGTCGCGACTTGCGTCGCTCCTACCCTAGGGGCCTGATCGAGCGACGATGCGATGCGGAGCGCGTTCACGTCTCGCGTCGCTCCTACCCCAGAGCAAAGAGCGGATCTGCTCGCTCAGTACGACCAGCCGAACTTGCGGTAGAGCTTCGACAGCACCCAGGCCGGGCCGATCAGCAGATAGGTCAGGTCGGTCAGAAAGCTCGGCTTCTTGCCTTCGATCTTGTGGCCGATGAACTGCGCGATCCAGGCCACCACGAACACGGCGATGGCGGTGTAGAGCAGCACGGTCAGGCCGAAGCTCTGCGCGATCCAGTGCGCGATCAGCGACAGCACCACGAACTGCACGAGCATGCCGAAGCCGAGCTTGCGCGAGGCGCGGTAGTAGAACAGCAGCGCGGCGAACATCGCCAGCGCGGCCCAGGCGCCCGGACGGAAGAACGTGCCCGGGGCGGGGATGCACCACAGCAAGGCGATCACGCTCCACAGGATCGCCGGCACCGCGACCACGTGGATGCTCTGGTTGGTGGCGTTGCGGTGGTCGCCGGAGTAACTGGCGAACCAGCGGTCGATGGGGCGTTGCGACGATTCGGCGACGGTGCTCATGCTCGACTCCCGTTGCGGCGGGGCGGACGCGGGGTCCGCGGATTGGTGCGTGCGGTTAGTGGGCCGCGGACTTCGAGAATAGCTGGATCACCGCCACGCCCGCCACGATCAGGCCGATGCCGGCAAGCGCGCCTGCGTCCAGGGTCTGTTTCATGAACAGCCAGCCGATCGCGGCGATCAGGACGATGCCGACGCCGGACCAGATCGCATAGGCCACGCCGACCGGCACCGTGCGCAGCACCAGCGACAGGAAATAGAACGCGGTGGCGTAGCCGATGCCGACGATCAGCGAGGGCACGAGCCGGGTGAAGCCGTCGGAGGCCTTGAGCGCGCTGGTCGCCACCACTTCGGCGGCGATCGCGATGCTGAGGTACAGGTAGCCGATGTTCATGCGGTGCTCGCGAGAGAGACGATCGGGCCAGGGTAACGCGCATGGCGGCAGGGCTGAATCCGTGGTCGGGCCCTGAGTGTGGCGCGGATCGCGCGGCGCGTGAGATGCGCGCATGCAGGTTGGCCGCGCCTGCGTACGTGTCTGGCCGCGCAGGCCCCGCAGGGGCGCGCTTGAAACCGAACCGGCCCGCGTGTGCGGGCCGGTGGGGAGTCAGTCGATCGAGATGCCGGCGAGTTTCTGCAGTGCCTCGGCGTACTTCGCCCGGGTGCGTTCGATCACTTCGGCCGGCAGGTTCGGCCCGGGCGGGGTCTTGTCCCAGCCCAGCGTCTCCAGGTAATCGCGGACGAACTGCTTGTCGTAGCTCGGCGGGCTGGTGCCGACCTGGTACTGGTCGGCGGGCCAGTAGCGCGAGGAGTCCGGCGTCAGCATCTCGTCCATGACGTACAGACGGCCGTCGGCATCGGTGCCGAACTCGAACTTGGTGTCGGCGAGCAGGATGCCGCGCTCGGCGGCGTAGTCGGCGGCGTAGCGATACAGCCGCAGGGTCGCATCGCGCACCGCTTCGGCGAGCCCGGCGCCGACCGTGCGCACGGCGGTGTCGAAATCGATGTTCTCGTCGTGGTCGCCCACGGCGGCCTTGGTCGAAGGCGTGAAGATCGGCTCAGGCAGCTGCTCGGCCTGGCGCAGACCACTCGGCAGGGCGATGCCGCTGACCCGGCCGGTGCGCTGGTAGTCCTTCCAGCCGCTACCGATCAAGTAACCGCGGGCGATGCACTCGATCGGCACCGGCTTGAGCCGCTTGGTCACGACCGTGCGCTTGGCGTAAAGCTGGGCGTCGACACCGGCCGGCAGCACCGCGGCGACGTCGATCCCGGTCAGGTGGTTGGGGATGATGTGCGCGGTCTTGCCGAACCAGAAGTTGCTGATCTGGCAGAGCATCTCGCCCTTGCCGGGGATCGGGTCGGGCAGGACCACGTCGAAGGCGCTGAGACGGTCGGTGGCGACCATCAACAGACAGTCGCCGCCCGGGGCGGCGCCCGTGGGCAGACGCTCGGCCGGAAGGTCGAAGACATCGCGGACCTTGCCCCGGTGGCGCAAGGGCAGGCCGGGCAGTTCGGATTGCAGCAGTGTGGTCGTCAACGTGGGGACCCCTGATGGCGGCGGCATAGATGATTCCCCCCATCGCCTCGCGCCGCCGGAGCCGGGACGGCTCGCGCGCGCAGGCGCGACGGGGCCGGGCAGTGTACGCCGGCTGGCGTCCGCGTGCAGGTAGACTGGGGTCCGGCGGCCCGAAGGGGTCTGGACGGGCCGCGAACGGCCCGGGACGATGGGCGCGGATGAAGCGCTGGTACGGCAAATTGCTCGGTTTCTTCGCCGGCGCGGCGCTGCTGCGCGGCAACCCCTTCCTGGGCGCCATCATCGGCCTGCTGATCGGCCACGCCTTCGACACCGACTGGTTCAAGCTGCGCGGCGACAACCCCTATGCGGTGCTGGGCCTGAGCACCGACGCCAGCGACAGCGAGGTCGACCAGGCCTACCGCCGGCTGATGGCGCAGTACCACCCGGACCGGGTCACCCAGGCCGCCCCGGAACTGCGCAGCCAGGCCGAGCAGCGCGCCCGCGAGATCAACCGCGCTTACGACCGCATCAAGACCCTGCGCCAGCGCCGCTGATCGTCCGCGCTTGGCCCCCCGGCTGGGGGAGGCGACAATGGCCGCCTGTCCGTACCGGCCCCGTCGCATGTCCCTGCAATCCACCGTCATCGCCCCTTCGATCCTCTCGGCCAACTTCGCCAAGCTCGGCGAGGAGGTCGACAACGTCCTCAAGGCCGGCGCCGACTGGGTCCATTTCGACGTCATGGACAACCATTACGTGCCGAACCTGACCATCGGCCCGATGATCTGCGAAGCGCTGCGCAAGCACGGCGTGACCGCGCCGATCGACGTGCACCTGATGGTCGAACCGGTCGACCGCATCGTCCCCGACTTCGCCAAGGCCGGCGCCAGCATCATCAGCTTCCACCCCGAAGCCAGCGGCCACGTGCACCGCACGATCCAGCTGATCAAGTCGCACGGTTGCCAGGCCGGCCTGGTGCTGAATCCGGCGACCCCGATCGAAGTGCTGGACTGGGTTCTAGAAGACCTGGACCTGGTGCTGCTGATGTCGGTCAATCCGGGCTTCGGTGGCCAGAGCTTCATTCCCTCGGCGCTGGACAAGCTGCGCCGCGTGCGCGAGCGCATCGACAACAGCGGACGTGCGATCCGGCTCGAGATCGACGGCGGCGTCAAACCCGACAATATCGCCGAGATCGCCGCCGCCGGCGCCGACAGCTTCGTCGCCGGTTCGGCGGTGTTCAACGCGCCCGACTACGCCGAAGTGATCGGCAAGATGAAGGCGGCGGTCGCGGCGGTGCGCGGATGAATACCTGCGACCTGTGCGATCTGCACGAAGCACGGGTGCGCGTATTGGACCTGCCGTTGCGCGACTACGGCGGGCGCCTGGCGTTCGATGGCACGGTCAGCACGATCAAGGCCTACGAAGACAATACGCTGGTGCGCGAAGCGGTGGCCGAAGCCGGCAATGGCCGCGTGTTGGTGATCGACGGCGGCGGCTCGATGCGCCGTGCGATGCTCGGCGATCTGTTGGCCGCGAAGGCGGTCGAGAACGGTTGGGCCGGCGTGGTCGTCTATGGCGCGATCCGCGATAGCGGCGCGATCGGCGCGATGGAGCTGGGCGTCAAGGCGTTGGGCACCTGTCCGCGCAAGACCGACAAACTGGGGCAGGGCGCGCGCGACGTCGTGATCGAGATCGGCGGTCTGGTGATCCGGCCGGGGGATTGGTTGTGTGCGGATGAGGATGGGGTGGTGGTGGCGGACGAAGTTTTGCGTTGAGGCGTCTTGTGCTGGTCTCTGTCGGCGGTCGCTGCGAATCTACGGTGTCCGATGTACCAGGGTAGGAGCGGCGCAAGCCGCGACCGTGGAACGGGTAGAGGTAATGAGGCCGTCGCCATTTGTCTAAGCGGCGTGTTCTCGCCAGGGTAGGAGCGGCGCAAGCCGCGACCGCGCTGCAATGGTCTTGCGGCGCGACGCTCATGCAAGATCTAGATCTAGATCAAACGCCAAAAGCTTCCGCCACTTAAGCGGCGGGTTACTTTCTTTTGTCATAAGCAACAAAAGAAAGGTAAGGCGGAGTCAACATCCAAGTGCATCACCCCACCGCAAGCACGTCCTCAATAGAGAAGTTCACCGGCCGCCTGTAAAGCTTCTCCAGAAACACCTCCGCCGGCATACG
>NZ_JBQJIN010000023.1:0-88145 GCF_052078695.1 Lysobacter sp. CA196
GAAGCTTTACAGGCGGCCGGTGAACTTCTCTATTGAGGACGTGCTTGCGGTGGGGTGATGCACTTGGATGTTGACTCCGCCTAACCAAAGAAGTTGCTTTGTTTTGAATCACAGGCCCGCACGAGCGTTGCCGACGCAGGGATCTACATACGGGACATCCCTGTCCCGATGAAAAACGACGCGCATCCATGCGCGTCGCCCTTCGGGTCTTCGATGGCCTTCGCGAGCATGAGGCCGCGCACGGCAAACGCAAACGCAACGGCAACGGCAAATCCCCCCTGCCCCTTTTTCAAAGGGGGGAACAAAATCTTCAACCACCCAACCGCCACGCCAACCCCGACACCCGCGCGGCATGCCGCGACAAGGCCTGCCTCAGTACCGGCTCGCTGGCGGCGATGTGCAGCGATTGCCGCGCGCGGGTCATGCCGGTGTAGAGCAGTTCGCGCGACAGATGGCGGGCGTCCTGGCGCGGCAGTTGCAGCCAGACGCTGTCGAACTCGGAACCCTGCGCCTTGTGCACGGTCATCGCGAAGGCACCGCCGTGCGCCGGCAGGGCCGAAGGGTGGAAGCCACGCACGCCGTCGCTGCCACCGGCGAACCAGGCCACCGTGGTCGCTGCACCGGTGTCGTGTTCGCGAGCGCCGGCCGGGCGGGCACTCGCGTCGGCGCGCAAGCAAACGCCGATGTCGCCGTTGAACAAGCCGTGGCGGTAGCTGTTCTCGGTGATCAGCAACAGGCGGCCGTGGAAGTACGGCGGGCGATGCGCGCCTGCCAACGCTTCTTCGATGCGTGCGTTCAACGGCGCCGCGCCCTGGCCGCCATCGCGCAAGGCGGTCAGCAGGCGCAGGCGTGCCGCCAGCGTCAGCGCTTCGAGCGGATCGGCGGCGCCGGCCAATGCACGCCAGGTCGGCAACAGCAGCTCACGGCCATGGCCGCTGAGCGGGTCGTGCACGTCTTCGTGGAAATGCACGCCGGCCAGAGCGCCGCCGCGCAACAGAGCCAGCACCGCGTCGGCGTCGCCGGCGCGGGTGGCCTCGGCCAGGGGCGCCAGGTCGAGGCTCTCGGCCTGGCGATAGCCGCGGCGCAGATGCACGCGGTAGGCGCCGAGCGGGGTCGGGTCGGGCTGGATCTTCAGCGTATCGCCGAGCAAGGGCCGCAAGCGTTCGGCCAGCGCGAGCGGCAGGCCGTCGTCGTTGCCGGCGGCATCGACGATCGCGGCAAGCACGTCGCCGGCTTCGACCGAGGGCAATTGATCGCGGTCGCCGAGCAGGATCAGGCGGGCGCCGTCGGCCACCGCCTCGACCAGCTTGCACATCAACGGCAGGTCGACCATCGAGGCCTCGTCGACCACGACGATGTCGAACGGCAACGGCCGGCTGGCGTCGTGACGGAAGCGCGGACTGTCGGGCACGCTGCCGAGCAATCGGTGCAAGGTGCTCGCCTCGACCGGCAAGGCCTCGCACAACGCCGCATCGACGCCGTCGAGACCGCGCAACCGCGTCGCCGCCGCACGCAGGCTCTCGGCCATGCGTTCGGCGGCGCGTCCGGTCGGCGCCGCCAGCGCGATCCGCGGCGGCTCCACGCCTTCGACCCGCGCCTGCGCGATCAACAACAGCAGCAGGCGCGCGATGGTCGTGGTCTTGCCGGTGCCGGGGCCGCCGGTGGCGAGCAACAGCGATTGCAGCAAGGCCACCGCGGCGGCGCGCGCCTGGCGGTCGTCGTCGCGCGCGTGCGGAAACAGCGCCGCGAACAACGGCGCCAGAGCATCGAGGTCGGGCGCCGACGGCGCCGAGTCGGCGATCCGGCGCAGGCCGGCGGCAAGGCGGCGTTCGTATTCGCGATAACGCCTCAGATACAGCAGACCGCGTTCCAGCACCAAGGGTGCGTCGCGGTGCGCGACCGCACCGTCGGCCGGCGTGGCGATCCAGCGCGAGTCGCGCAGCGCGGCCAACCACTCTTGCGCAGGCGGCCACTCGATCGCCGCATCGCTCAACAGCCACGGCCGCGACGGGTCGAAGGCAGCATGACCGTGAGCGATCGCCTGCGAGGCCAGCGCGGCCGCGGCCAACACCGCATCGGGCGTGTCGCGGTCGAGCCGGCGCAGCGCCTGTGCGAGCGCGTGGTCGATCGTGCGCAGGGCGCCTTCGCGGTACAACGTGTCGAGCAGGCTCATGCCGCCTCCCCGCGTCCGGCGAACAAGGCGTCGACCGCATCGACCAGCGCGCGCGCCGGCTGGTGCGCGTACATGCCCGCGGCCGGATCCTCGGGGTCGAGGCCACGGCAGAACAGGTAGCGCACGCCGCCGAAATCGCGGGCGTAGTCGTAGGCCTCGCCGAGGCGGAAGCGCAGCCAGCGGTGCAGGGCGATGGTGTAGATCAGCGATTGCAGGGTGTACTCGCTTTCGTCCATGGCCCGCTCGACGTGGGCGGCGTCGTAGGCCGGCAGCCGGTTGGTCTTGTAATCGAGCACGTAATAGCGGCCGTCGTGGACATAGACCAGGTCGATCTTGCCGGTCATCAGGCCTTCGAGCCGACGCCGCAGACCGAAGGCCTGGCGCTCGCGCAGCCAGCCGTGCGCATGCATCGCCTCGAGCAGGGCGTCGATCGGCGCCGATTCGAGGGCGAAGTGGAATTCCATTTCGGCGCGACGCTCGCGCTCGGGCACTTCGCACAGGCGCGCGCCCTCCGGCAGCGCGGCGGTCAGGGTCAGGCCGACCAGCAAGGCCAGCACCGGCAGGCCTTCTTCGATCTCGGCCTCGGTATAGCCCTCGGCGCGCAAGGCCGAGGCCAACACCTCACCCTCGCCCGCCGGCTCGGCCTGGGCCGGCGTCCAATCGCGCCAGGCACCGAAGTCGACGCGTTCGAGCGCGTCGTGGACCACGTTGCCGAAGCGGCTGCCGGAGAAACGCGCATCGGCCGGCGTCAGCAAGGCCGGTGTGGTCTCCGGTTCGTCCTCGGCGCCGCGCTCGTCCAAGGCCACCAGCGGTGCGTCGCCGCCGCTGTCTTCATTGGTGAGCTGGGTGAAGCTGTACACCCACCAGTCGCGCGCCAGATTGCGGCGCGCGATGCGCGCCGGCGGCACCGCCCCGGTCGCGGCCGGCAACAGCGGCGTAGGCGCGGCTTCGAGCGCGCCGTCGTCGATGACGATCTCGCCGGCATGGCCGGCGGCCAGCGCGTCGGGGTCGGCGACCATCGCCTGCAAGGGCGAAGCCGGCGCCAAGTACAAAGGCCCGCTCGCCAGCCACAGCGCATGCCGCGCGCGGGTCAGGCCGACATAGAGCAGGCGCGCGTCTTCCGAGCGCGCTTCGACCGCGGCACGTTCGCGCGCGCTGTCCCAATCGGGCGCGCGCGGGTCGACCACCTCGGTCTGCAGCTGCAACACGCGACCCAGCTCCGGATCGGGGTACTCGCACAAGCGCCCGCCGCGCGGCTCACGGCCGATCGCGATGAAGGGCAGGAACACCACGCCGAACTCCAGGCCCTTGCTCTTGTGCAGGGTCAGGATCTGCACCCGCCGCGCATCCGACTCCAGGCGCAGTTGCTGTTTCTCGTCGCCGTCGTCGGCCTCGGCGATGCGCAGGCGCAGCCAATCGCGCAGGCCGTGCAGGCCGAGCGAGCGGGTGTCGGCTTCCTGCAGGGTTTCGCCGAGTTGCATCAGATTGGTCAGGCGGCGCTCGCCGTCGGCCAGGGTCAGCAGACGCGGCGCCTGTTCGGCGCACAGGTCGGCGATCAAGGCCAAGGGCCCATGCCGCTGCCAACGCTCGCGCCAGCCCAGCGCGCGCAACTGCCAGTCGCGCTGCCAGGGCTCGTCCTCGGACAAGCGCGCGATCGCAGTCGCATCCAGGCCGATCAAGGCGGTCGCAAGCGCGGCGCGCAGGCGGCCGCCGTCGCCGGGGTGCAGCAAGGCATCGAACAGGCTCAACACGTCCAGCGCCTGTTCGGTCGCGAACAGGCTGCGCCGCCCCGCCGCCACTGCCGGAATGCCGGCAGCGATCAGGGCTTGCTGGATGCGCGCGGCCTCATCGTGGCTGCGCACCAGTACGGCGATGTCGGCCGGCTGCACCGGCCGGCCGGCGATGCTGGCGCGGCCGTCGCGCGCATCGCGCAACCAGGCATGGATCGCGGCGACGCAGGCGCGGGTGGCGAGTTCGCGCGACTCCGGCGCGTTCCATTCGGGCTTCTTGCGGCCGTCGTCGGGTGCGGGCAGGCGGCGCAGGGTCAGCGCCGGCGCGATCGCACCGTCGCGCTGCAGGTCGGCATCGGCGACCGCGCCGCCGGGCTGGACCTCGCGGAAGCGGATGCGCGCATCGATGAAGGCGGCCTCGCCGGCCTGCGCATACAGCGCCGAGACCGCGCGCAGCAGCGACGGCCGCGAGCGGAAGTTGTGATCCAGCGGCGGCGCCTGTTCGGCGCGCTGGGCCGCGCTCAGATAGGTGTGCACGTCGCCGCCGCGGAAGCCGTAGATCGCCTGCTTGGGGTCGCCGATCAGGAACAGCGCGCGTTCGCCGAACACCCGCTCGAAGATCCGCCACTGGCGCGCGTCGGTGTCCTGGAATTCGTCGACCAAGGCCACCGCGTATTGCTCGCGCAAGCGTTCGGCCAAGGCATCGCCGTGCGGCCCATCCAGCGCGGCGGCGACGTCGGCGATCAGATCGTCGAAGCTCTGCACCCGGCGCACGCGCTTGAGTTCGCTCAGCCGCTTGCCCGCTTGCTCGCGCACTTGGTGGACCAAGGCCACCGCCTGCGCGGCCAGCCATTGCGCGCGCTGCCCGGCGGCGTCGAGGTAAATGGCGACGGCATCGAACAAGGGCGACGACGGCGTCGCCGCTTCCTTGCCCTTGTTGGTTCGCGCGGCCAGGGTTGCCGGAGTCAGCTTCTCGATGCGCGGGTCCAGCGCCTGGCCGGCATCGCCGTGTGCGCACCATTGGCTCAGCAGCAGCCACAACTCGCGCGGCAGGGTGGCGCGGTAACTGTTGCCGTTGAGCACCTTGGCGGCGATGGCCGCGTCGAGCCGCGCGCAGGCTTCATCGCCGTGCTCGGCGAAGGCCGCGCTCAGCGTTTGCGCGGCCTGTTCCAGCGCCGGCAGCGGATCGACCGAGGCCAACGGCACCGGCGGCAGCAACTGCGCGGTACGCAACAAGGGGCCGAGATCGGCCGCGAGCGAGGGCGGGCCGCCCGGCCATTGCAGCGACAACAACTCGGCCGCGGTCGCCTCGCTGCCGAAGGCGCGCCACAGGTCCACCGCGATCTCGTCGTGCAGTTCGCGCTCGCTGCCGATCATCTCCGGCGCCGCGAACGGCTGCCCGGTTTCGAGCGCGTGCTCGGCCAGCACCCGCGCGCAGAAACCGTGGATGGTGACCACTGCGGCCAGGTCGATCTCGCGCGCCGCGCGCGCCAGACGCGCACGCAGGGGCGCGGCGCCTTCCTGCGCGGCCTGCGCCTCGACCAGGCTGCGGGTCAGCGTGCGCTCGCCATCGTCGCCGTCGCGCGGCAGGGCCGGGTCGTCGGCGGCGATGCGCGCGGCCAACAACAGGCGGCGGCGCAGGCGTTCGCGCAGTTCCTGGGTGGCGGCGTCGGTGAAGGTCACCGCGAGGATCTCGCCGATGCGCAGCTCGCGTTCGATCACCAGGCGGGTGACCAGGGTCGCCAGGGTGTAGGTCTTGCCGGTGCCGGCGCTGGCCTCGATCAGGCGCAGGCCGTCGAGCGGCAGTTCCAGGAAGGGATCGCGCACGGCGTTCATGCGCCGCCGCCTTCGTCGCGGCCGTGGACGACGGCGCCGAACACCAGCTTGGCGATCTCGCGGAATTCTTCGCCGAGCATCGGGTCGCGGAATGGGTCGCGCCCGCGCAGGGCCAGGCGCGCGCCCGGCGTGGTCGCCTCGCCCCAACTGCGCGGGCTGCCGTGCCACTGGCTTTCGGCCTTGCCCCAGCCGTCCTTGTCCTGGGCCGCGGCTTCGTACCAGAGCCAGCCGGCGCGCGGCAGGAACGGCAGTGGCGCGCGCAGGCCGTAGTCGCGCAGGCGCAGTAGGGTGCGCAACGCGGCCTGGGCCTCGCCTGGCGCCAAGGCTGCGCGCAGATGCGGCCCGGGGCCGCCGTCGGCCTGGGCGAACTGGACCAGTGGGCGCCGATCGCCGAGCGCCGACAGCACCAGCCAGTCGAGGCCGTGGGCGATCTGCGACGGCCCGTGCAGGCTGTCGAAACGCAGGCGCGCGAGACCGCCGGCGTAGACGTCGTCGAGCCGGCCGAGCAGGCGCGCGTCGCCGAGATCGAGTTCGAACGGCAACGCTTCGGCTTCGCCGCTGCGCCAACGCGCGAAGGCGTCGGCATAGGGCCGCACCTGTCCGAGCAGGGCATCGAGTTGGCGCCGGCCGAGCGGCCCGGACGGCAACAGCGCGCGAGCGCGCAAGGTCGCCTGCAAGCGCTCGCGATCGATGCGGCCGCCGCCGGCGATCAGGTCGTCGAACACCGCGCGCTGCAGGGTCTGGCGGAACAAGCCCGGCCCCGGCAACACCAGCGGTTCGACGTCGTCGCTGCTATCGATCTCGTCGGGCAGGCGCAGGCCGAGGCGCTGGCGCAGGAAAGCGGTCGGCGGGTCGCGCAGGAAGCTGCGCAAGTCTTGATAGCTCACGCTGCCGTCGTCGGCCGCGTCGGGGTCGGGCGGCAAGGGTTCGTTGAGCCAGGGGCCGATGTCGCCGCGCAGACCGAGCGCGCCGGCGTCGACCGCCGGCCGCCATTCGGCGCGGTAGCTGAAACGGCGCCGCTCCGGCTCGCCCTCGCCGGCGCCGAACGCGGCCGCGGCGAACGGCTGCAAGGGTTCGCGCACCACGAACTCGCTGCGCGCCGCGGCCGCATCAGCGTGGTAACGCGCGGCCACGTCCAGCAGTTCCGAGACCAGGGTCGACGGTTCGCGCTGGCTGCCGTCGCGCGGATCGGCGCCGAGGTAACTCAGATAGAAGGTGTCGGAGGCGGCGCCGAACAACTGCAGGAACAGGAAGCGGTCGTCGTCGCGCAGCGAGCGGTCGCCGTGGCGGCGCGCGGCGGTGCCGAGTTCGGCGGCGAGCCGGTTGAGGCCGCCCGCCGGGTCGCGACGCGGGTAATCGCCGTCGTTCATGCCGAGCAGGCAGATCACCCGGAACGGGATCAGCCGCATCGGCACCATGCGGCCGAAGCTGACGCCGCCGGTCAGCAGCGGCGCGCGCGTGTCGGCCTCGGCCAATGCGGCGCGGAAATGGCTGCGCACCACTTCCGCGCCGACCGTGCCTTCGAAGCCGGCCTTGCCGGCATCGCGGGCGAAGCTTTCGATCAGGTTGCGCAGGCGTTCGAGGGTGCGCTGGTCGGTGGCGTCGCGCGGGCGTTCGGGCAGCATCGCCCGCAACAGGCCGAGCAGGCGGTCGGCCCACTGCGCCGGGCCCAGCTCGGCATCGAGCGCACGCTCGAAGCGCGCCAGCACGCGCAGCAAGCGGATCAGCGCATCCAGCGCATCCAGCGAGGCGCCTTCGAGTTCGGCGTAGGGCGCGATGCCGGCGATCATCTCGTCGGCCGCAACGCCGTCGCCGGCGGCGTGGCCGAGCAACAGGCGGTCGAGCGCGAACGCCCAGGTGTAGGCGTCGTCGCCGGGAGCGTCGTGGCGGCTGCGATGGGCCGCATCGATGCCCCAGCGCGCGCCGGCGTTCTGCAGCCAGGTGCGCAGGCGTTCCAGGCCGGCGCCGTCGAGGCCGGCCTGGTCGGCGATCGCCGGCGTCGCCAGCAGGTCGAGGATTTCGCTCAGGCCGAACCGCGAGACCGGCAAGGCCAGCAGGCGCAGGAACACTTCCGCGAGCGGCTCGGACGCAAGCGGACTGGCGTCGGCCAGCGCATACGGAATGAAACCCGGCCGTCCGGCGAGGCCGCCGAACACCGCGGCGATATGCGGCGCGTAGGGATCGATGTCGGGCGCCAGCACCGCGATCTCGCGCGGCTGCAGCGGCGGGTCGAAGCGCCGGCCCTCGGCCGAGTTCGGATCGAGCAGGCCCTGCAACTGGTCGTGCAGCACCTGCACTTCGCGCAAACGGGTGTGGCAGGCGTGCACCTGCAGGCTGGCGTCGCCGCGGTCGACGCGCTCGCGCCACGGCGTGGCCGGCAGCGCGCGCCGATGCAGCAGGTCGCGTTGCAGGCGTTGCAGCAGGCTGTCGCGCGCGGGGTCGTCGTGGCGGCTCTCCTCGGGATCGGCGTAGGCGGCGATTTCGCCGGAGGGGTGCACGACCTCGTAACCGCCGAGCACCGCCATGAAATCGCGGCCGGCCGCGCCCCAGGCCTGCAGCAGCGGGTTGTCGTCGTCGCCGAAGGCGGCGTCCTCGCCCAGGCGCAAACGTTCGGCCAGGGTGCCCAGGTCGCCCCAGTACTTGCGCGTCGGGGTCGGCAGATAGAAGTGCAAAGTACCGGCGATCGACTGGGTCGCGATCATCCGCAGCACGTCGGGCGAAACATTGAGGGTGGCGAAGGCGAACAGACGTGGCGGCAGTCCGCGCGGCGGATGCGCGATGCCGGCCTCGCCCTGGAAGCGGGTCAGGTAATCGTCGATGCGGCGCGCGCGGTAGCGGCGGCCGGCGGCGACGCGGCGCCACAGCGCGGCCTGCGGATCGTTGCGTTCATGGCCGGCATCCCAGGCCAGCAGCCAGTCGCGGCGCCAGGCCTGGTACTTCTCGAACAGCGAGGCCAACTCGCCCGACAGCGACCACGACTTCAACGGGTCGTCGCCGTCGAGGTAGGCGCGCAGCGGCGCCAGCGCCGGCTCGCGCAACTGCGCCGGCTGCGACAACACGTCGTACAGGCGCCAACGCAGGGCCTGGGCGTCGAGGTCCTCGCCGGGATGGGCCAGGTCCTCGTCGGAGGCATTGGCATCGAGCGCGCGCTGGACGAATTCGCCCGGGGTCAGGAATTCCAGGTTCGCGGCGATGCCGTAGGCCTGCGCCAAGGTCGCCTGCAGCCAACGCCGCATCGCCACCTGCGGGATCAGGACCACATCCGGCGCCAGCAGCGGCTGCCCCGGCGCGGGCGTGCGCAATTCCTGCGCAAGCAGACCCGCCAGCACGTCCAGCGCATTGGAATGATAAAGACGGAAATCGGCACGCGCGGGCATCCCGCCATCTTGCCGCAAGGGCGCCGGATACGCTGCGGCCGGTTGTGGCGTTTGCGGGATGAGAGGAAGTGGAGAGCAAGAGCCCCCCCTGCCCCCCTTTTTCAAAGGGGGGACTCGCCCTTGAAGGCAGATCGGGTCTGAAAGTCTGTCGCTCCTTACGAGCGCGCTGGTCACAGCGTCGTCGGTGCACGTCGCGATGAACTTTCAGGCAAGGCGTCCCGCGAGCGGCGCACCCATGAGCCTCATCACTTCGACATCCCAAGAAAGAAGTCCCCCCTTTGGAAATGGGGGGCAGGGGGGATTTGCTCCTCGCTCCTCGCCTCTAGTTCCTCGTCACTCCTCGCTTCCCCTCCCTCCATTCCCTCCAGCAACCCTCGACACACTTAAAACCGTTTTAATCGCCGCCGGCCACCCTGCCTCGGCGCTGCGACGGCGGCCGAACGCTCCGTCCCGCCATCGCTGCGAGCGGGGCCGCCTAACCTGCGACAATGGCCGACGCTCGACCCCGGTTCAGGCTGGCTGGGCCAAGCTGCGCCGTTTTGCAGCCTCGTCCGACCGTCTCATCGCCCTCGCACACGGACAGTCCTACCGCATGACGACCGAACCGCCCATCGTCCGCCTGACCGACCTCCGCCTCGACCGCGGTGGCCGCAGCGTGCTGCGCGGGATCAATCTGTCGGTGCCGCGCGGCAGCATCGTCGCGGTGCTGGGCCCCTCGGGCAGCGGCAAGTCGACCCTGCTGTCGGCCCTGACCGGCGAACTCGCCCCGGCCGCGGGCACGGTCGAGGTGTTCGGCCAAAAGGTGCCGCAGGACCAGCGCGAGTTGCTCGAACTGCGCAAGGGCATCGGCGTGCTGTTGCAGGGCAACGGCCTGCTGACCGACCTGACCGCAGCCGAGAACGTGGCCCTGCCGCTGCGCGCGCACACCCGCCTGCCGAAGGCGCTGATCCAACGCCTGGTGCTGATGAAGCTGCACGCGGTCGGCCTGCACGCCGCCGCCGATGCCTTCCCGCGCGAGCTGTCCGGCGGCATGGCGCGCCGGGTCGCACTGGCGCGCGCGCTGGCGCTGGACCCGCCGCTGATGATCTACGACGAGCCGCTGACCGGGCTGGACCCGATCGCCTCGGGCGTGGTCATGAGCTTGGTGCGCCGCCTCAACGACACCCTCGGCCTGACCAGCATCGTGGTCACCCACCACGTCCACGAGACCCTGCCGGTCGCCGACCACGCCATCGTGATCGCCAACGGCGGCATCGTGTTCTCGGGCACGCCGGGCGAACTCGAACGCAGCCAGGACCCGCTGGTGCGCCAATTCCTGCTCGGCGAACCCGACGGCCCGATCGGTTTCGACGCCGCACCGCGCACCACCCCGGAGGCCGCCTGATGCCCTTCATCGCTGCGACCCGCTCGCTGGGCCGCGCCGGCCTGTTCTCGCTGTCGGTACTGCGCGCGTCCAGGCCGACCCGCGACTTCTTCCGCGAGCTGACCCGCGAAATCTACAAGATAGGTGCACGTTCGCTGCCGATCATCGCCGTTGGCGGCGCGTTCGTAGGCTTATCGGTGACCTTGCTGGGCTATCGCGCGCTCGATACCTACGGCGCCGCCAACCAGGTCAGCGCCATGCTCGGCCTGGGCATGTACCGCGAACTGGGGCCGGTGCTGACCGCGCTGCTGTTCATCGGCCGCGCCGGCAGCTCGATCGCCGCCGAACTGGGCCTGATGCGCGCCACCGACCAGATCACCGCGCTCGGCCTGATGGCGATCGACCCGATCGCCAAGGCGGTGGCGCCGCGCTTCTGGGCGGCGGTGCTGTGCGTGCCGCTGCTGACCGGCTTCTTCTGCAGCCTGGCGATCAGCGCGAGCTATTTCGAGTCGGTGCACGTAATCGGCATCGAGTCGGGGATCTTCTGGCAGGTGCTCAAGGACAGCGTCGATTTCTTCGACGACTTCATGATGGCGTTCGTGAAGTCGGCGGTATTCGGTGCGACCGCGGCCCTGGTCGCAGCCTATGTCGGCTACCACGCCGAGCCGACCATCGAGGGCACCTCGGTGGCGACGACCCGCGCGGTGGTCAACGCCTCGCTGCTGGTGCTGATGTTCAACTTCGTGATGTCGGCGCTGCTGTTCAAGTAAGTAGGTGGCTGCTCTCCCTCAGGCGGAGCGGTGCTTGGTTTTCCTTCTCCCGCGAGCGGGAGGAATGCTTGGTTTTCCTTCTCCCGCGAGCGGGAGGAATGCTTGGTTTTCCTTCTCCCGCAAGCGGGAGAAGGCCCCGCAAGGGCCGGATGAGGACAGGGAAGAGGTCGAAGCTGCGCAAGCGCGCCGCCCTCGCCCCAACCCGGCGCAACATCCAGGTTTTGCTCGACACGTAGTAGACCAACCGTTACATCGCCGCGCCGAACCGCGCGGGCTTTATCCCAAGGTGATGCCATGTCCGTCCGCAGTCCCCGTATCGAATTCGCCGTAGGCGCATTCCTGCTGCTCGCCCTGGCTTCGCTGCTGGTGCTGGCGATCGCCTCCACCAACGGCAAGTTCGGCTTCGGCCGCAGCAGCTACGAGATCACCGCGCGCTTCACCACCATCGGCGCGCTGCGCCCGAACGCGCCGGTCAAGATCGGCGGCGTCACCGTGGGCCAAGTCGCCGACATCTCGCTCGACCCGGTCAAGTACAGCTCGATCGTGACCCTGGCGATCGACAACCGCTACCGGAACCTGTCGGCCGACACCGCCGCCGGCATCTTCACCAGCGGCCTGCTGGGCGAAAGCTATATCGGCCTGACCCCCGGCGGCGACCCGGACAACCTCAAGCCCGGCGACGAGATCTACCTGACCCAGCCGGCCGTCGACCTGATCCAGCTGGTCGGCAAGTACATGTTCAGCGGCGGTGGCGCACAAGGCGGCAATGCGGCCGGCGATTCGGCCGCCAAGCCCGCCGACGCCGGCGTTCCCGACTATCTCCAGGGCGAAGCCGCCCCCTCCACCGACGAGACCAAGAAATGAAGCGTTCACTGATCTCCATCGTCCTCGCCTCGGCCCTGCTCGCCGGCGCCCCCACGCTCGCCCTCGCCCAGGTCACCGCGGCGCCGGGCACCGCACCCGCCGCCGGCACGCCGAGCGCGATGGTGCTCAACAACAGCACCCGCATCCTGTCGACCCTGGAAGCGCGCCGCGCCGAGTTCAGCAAGAACCGCGCCGCGCTCAGCCAGTTCATCTCGACCGAGTTCACCCAGGTGTTCGACCGCGACTACGCTGCGCGCCTGGTCCTGGGCACGCACGGCCGCGGCGCCTCCGACGCCGACGTCGCCGCGTTCGCCGATGCCCTCACCGGCAGCCTGATGCAGCGCTACGGCTCGGCCCTGCTCGACTTCAACACCAAGCTCAAGGTGCGCATCAAGTCCGAGACCCCGCTGCGCGGCGGCGCCATCGTCAAGGTGTCCAGCGAGTTCCTGCGCCAGGGCGGCGAGCCGATTCCGGTCGACTACCTGCTGCGCAAGAACGGCGCGCAGTGGAAGGTGTTCGACGTGATGGTCGAAGGCGTGAGCTTCGTGCAGACCTTCCGCAATCAGTTCGACACGCCGCTGAACCAGAAGTCGATCGCCCAGGTCGCCAAGGACCTCAAGGCCGGCAAGCTGCAGGCCCAGGCGAGCGGCAACTGAGCATGGGCGCGGCGACGGCCCACGACGCCGCCGGCGTGCGCAAGGACGGCGAGGCGCTGGTGTTCAGCGGCGCGCTCGACCGTGCCGCGGCGGCGACGCTGTGGTCGCAGGCGCGCGCGCTGGTGAGCGGCGTGCGCCGTTTCGACCTGACTGCGGTGAGCATCGTCGACAGCGCCGGCCTGGCGCTGTTGGCCGAGCTGGCCGCGCAGGTCGAAGGCGTCGAAGTGGTCGAAGTGGTCGGCACACCGACCGGACTGAGCGAGTTGCGCGCGGCCTACCGGCTCGACGACGCACTCGGCTTCGGTCGTTGAGCGCAAGCCGCTGAAACCCGGTCACTGATACACAGACTCCGTCGCAGAACTCTCCTGTTGCGGTCGCCAACGCCGACGGATCCGGCCTGGCTGCCCCCACCCGATGTCCCGGAAGACTAGACTGCAACCATGCGCCCCCACGCACTCTCTCTCTCGCTCGGCCTGGCTTTGGCCGCGCTGCATTCCGTACCGACCTTCGCGCAAGACGCGATGCCGGCCGCCGCTGCCGAAGCGACCGTCGTAAGCGCCGCGGCGCAAACCGACACCGCGCTCGCGCCCGCCCCGATCGAAACCATCGCGGCCGCCGACGCGGCGACGACGCCGGCCGACACGACGCAGGCTGCAACGGCCGAGCCCGCTCTCGACTACGCGCTCGCGCAAGTCGAACCCGAACAGGTCCAACCGGCACAGCCCGATCCGAATGCGCCGGTCGTCGCAGCCCCGGCGGTCGAAGCCGCAGAGCCGCCGCCGGCCACCGCCGCGGTCGAGCCGAGCGCGGCCGACGACCAGCGCACCGAGGCCGAGCGCGATTTCGACGCGCTCTACGGCACGCCGGCGCAGGAGTACGACCCGGTCGCCGACCCGACCCTGCCGGCGCCGGCTTCGGTTCCGGGCGCGTTCGACCCCTGGGAGAAGTACAACCGCAAGATGCACCGCTTCAACATGGCGGTGGATCGCGGCGTCGCCCGCCCACTCGCGCGCGCCTACTCCAAGGTCGTGCCGCGTCCGCTGCGCCTGGGCGTCAGCAACTTCTTCAACAACCTCGGCCAGCCGGTGTCGATGCTCAACGCGCTGCTGCAGGGCAAGCCCAAGCAGGCCGCGCAGGCGCTCGGCCGGTTCGCGCTCAACACCACCCTCGGCATCGGCGGCATCTTCGATCCCGCCAGTGACGCCAAGCTGCCCAACCGCAGCGAAGACTTCGGCCAGACCCTGGGCGTGTGGGGCTGGAAGCGCTCGCGCTATGTCGAGCTGCCGTTCTTCGGCCCGCGCACCGTGCGCGATTCCTTCGGCGCCCTCGGCGACGCGCCGCTGAGCCCGCTGCGCCACGTCGAACGCGACCGCATCCGCATCCCGCTGCAGGGCCTGCAACTGGTCGACGTGCGCGCCCAGTTGCTGCCGCTCGACAGCCTGCGCGACGGCGCCGAGGACGAGTACGCCCTGGTTCGCGATTCGTGGACGCAACGCCGCGATTACCAGATCTTCGGCGACCGCCTCGACAAGAACGGCGACAGCGCCCTGCCGGAGTACCTGCAGGACGACAGCAACCCGAGCGTGCCGGCCGATGCGATGCCGGTGATGCCGACCGACGGCGGGCGCTGAGTTCTACGATCGCCTCGCGATGCTCTGTAACGACGAACGGCCCGGATGCGAATCCGGGCCGTTCGTTTTAGCGCATGCAGTTTGTTCGTATCGAACCGTTGCGGCGCGCGCCGATGCTTATTCCTCGCCGTCCTTGTCCTGCCCGAGCAGGCGTGCGGCTTCCTCGCCGGGCATCGCCTCGACGTCCCGCAGCCGGCGCTGGATCGCGCGCGTCCTGACTCCGGTCTGCTCGATCTGCTTGCTGGCCTGGTCGAGCTTGCCTTTGACGTTTTCGAGCACGTCGCCGAACTTGCCGAATTCGGTCTTGACCGCGCTGAGCGTCTTCCAGACTTCGCTGGAACGCTTCTGGATCGCCAGGGTGCGGAAACCCAGCTGGAAACTGGTCAGCAGGGCGAGCAAGGTGGTCGGGCCGGCGACGGTGATGCGCAGGTCGCGCTGCAGCATTTCGACCAGGCCCGGCCGGCGCAACACTTCGGCGTATAAGCCTTCGGTGGGCAGGAACAGGATCGCGAACTCGGTGGTCTCCGGCGGCGCCACGTATTTCTTGTGGATGTCGCGCGCCTGATCGCGGACACGGCGTTCCAGGGCATCGCCGGCCGCGCGGGCGCCCTCGATGTCGAGGCGTTCCTGCGCGTCGAGCAGGCGCTCGTAGTCCTCGCGCGGGAACTTGGCGTCGATCGGCAACCACACCGGCGCCTCGCCGCCCGGACCGGGAAATCGCACCGCGAACTCGACGCGCTCGCTACTGCCCGGCACCGTCGCGACATTGGAGGCGTATTGGTCCGGGGCGAACACCTGTTCAAGCAGGCCCGCCAATTGCACCTCGCCGAAGATGCCTCGCGATTTGACGTTGGTCAGCACCCGCTGCAGGCCGCCGACGTCGGAGGCCAGCTTGTTCATGTCGCCCAGGCCCTGGTGCACCTGGGCGAGCATCTGGGTGACGTTGCCGAAGCTTTCGGTCAGACGGGTTTCCAAGGTCGCATGCAGTTTTTCGTCGACCGTCGCGCGCATCTGCTCCAGCTTGGCGGCATTGTCGGTCTGCAGCTCGCGCAGACGGGTTTCCAGGGTCTGGCGCAGTTCGCCGATGCGTAGCTCGTTGCGCTGGGTGAGTTCGTTGAGGCGCTGGCCCAGCAGTTCGGCGAAACGCTGCTGTTGCTCGGCGCTCTCGCTGCGGCCCTTGCGCGCATCCTCGGTCAGCAACTGGCTCAAGGCATCCAGGCGCTGATCGGTGCGCACGGTCAGGTCGCCGAGACGGTTGCCGAAGCCTTCGATACGCGTTTCCTGCTGCGCCGACAGACTGTCGAGCTGCTGGCGCAGCTCCCCGCGGCCATCGCGCTGCTCCTCGCGCAAGGCCTGTTCCAGACGCAGCTCGGGGCGGCGCAGCAGCAGAATCACCAACAGGACGATCGCAGCCCCGACTGCGAGCAGGAGCAAAATCAGCAACAAAGAGACGTCATTCATGCCACCAGTCTAACGGGGTGAGTCTCAGGCTCTGCGACCGGTGCCGGCTAGGCCGCGCCGGAGACCCCGTCCCGGCGTCCGCCGAGCGCCCGGGAGAGCGCGACGAGGCCGCGCAAAAAAGCGAAATCGGTCTCAGATCGCGACTGAATCCGGGCGGCCGAGTTCCGTACGGAACCGAACCGCAGCCGGGAACTGTGCCAATCTGGATTCGCCCCACTCGGCTTCGCCGACCGGCCACCGCAAGGATCGCATGCATGGACCCGCAAGCTCCCCGGCTCTACGCCGACCCGCGCGGCGTCTGGCGCGACGACGGCGCCGGCCGCGTCCACGGCATCCGCTGGGCCGATATCGACGGCATCGACGGCTATGCGATCGACGTGGTCGACCGCAAGCTGATCTTCGTCGAGCTGGGCACCGCCAGCGGCAACAGCCTGGAGCTGCGCACCGACTGGCCGGGTTATCGCGAAGTCGCGACTGCGATGAGCGTGCACCTGCCCGGCCTCGACCTGGACGCGCTGAAACGCCTCGAATTCGCCCTGCCCGACGATCCGCCGGCGGTGTTGTGGTGGCGCGATTGAAGTGTCGGCGCCTGGCGCGCGTTTGAGGGCGCTGCGCCTTCCCCTGTAGGAGCGGCGTGAGCCGCGAACGCGGGACGGGCAGAGACGACAAAGCCGACGCCGCTTATCGAAGCGGCGTACGTTCGCCAGGGTAGGAGCGACGCGAGTCGCGACCAAGGGACGCGCAGAGGCGACAACGCCGACGTGACCCATCGAAGCGGTGTGCTTCCGCCAGGGTAGGAGCGGCGCAAGCCGCGACCGCGCTGCGTCGGTCTTGCGGCGTCTCGCTGAAGCAAGATCTAGATCTAGATCTAGATCAAACGCCAAAAGCTTCCGCCACTAAAGCGGCGGGTTACTTTCTTTTGTCTAAAGCAACAAAAGTCCCACAGGGAGTTCCTTCGGTCAAAGGTAACCAAAGAAGTTGCTTTGTTTTGAATCACAGGCCCGCACGAGCGTTGCCGACGCAGGGATCTACATACGGGACATCCCTGTCCCGATGAAAAACGGCGCGCCTCCCTGCGCGCCGCCCTCCGGGTCTTCGATTACCTTCGCCAGTGCGAGGCGACGCACAGCCAAAGCGAAAGCCGCCACCGCCACAAACATGCGGACACGGGTGCAACGCCACCATCCCTGTAGGAGCGACGTAAGTCGCGACCGCGCAACCACCAGAATGTTGCGCCGTTACCGCCATGACGCAGTCGCGGCTTGCGCCGCTCCTACCCAAGAGCGGCCGCGTTGCCTTTGCCTTTGCCTTTGCCTTTGCCTTGATGAGCTTGGCGCAGCACCGAGCTCGCGAGAACACCTGGAGACCCGGAGGGCGCCGCACAGGACGTGCGGCGTTTTCCGATAAGACAGGGACGTCTTATCGGAAAATCCCCGCGCGCGCTGCGTACTCGCAGGGGAGCTTCGTCAAGGAGAGCCTTTTTCTTTGGTTAGCTTTCTTTTGGGCTTAGCAAAAGAAAGTAACCCGGCCGCGTTAGCGGTCGGAAGCTTAGATGTTGCTGTTGCTGTTGCTGTTGCTGTTGCTGTTGCTTCACAGCCTACGGTAAGAAGCGCCGCAACCGGACACCACGCGGTCGCGGCTTGCGCCGCTCCTACCCTGCGACGGTTCATGGCTTCGATGAGCGACGCCGGCGTTGCCGCTTCTGCGCGTCCCTTGGAGCGACGCACGACAAACCTGGCAATCAGCTCAATCCAATACCCGACAAAACACCGCCTTCAGATACCGCGACTCCGGCACCTGCGCCAACCAGGGATGATCGGCACCCGCGCCGGATACCTTGAGCACCTGCACGGTGCGCCCGGCATAGAACGCGGCGCGACGCAGCATGTCGAGGAACTGGTCCTCGCTGACCAGGCCGGTGCAGGAGAAGGTCGCGAACAGGCCGCCGGGCTTGAGCGCGCCAAGCGCCAGCTTGTTCATGTCGAGGTATTTCTTCAGCGCCGGAATCACCTGCTCGCGGTCGCGGGTCATCTTGGCCGGATCGAGGATCACCACATCGTAGAGATCGCCGGCGTTCGCGACGTCGCGCAGGTAGGGAAAGATGTCGGCCTGGACGAACTTGACCTGGGCGCCGTTGAGCTTGGCGTTGGCCTTGGCGATGTTGATGACGTCGGCATCGATGTCCACGCCGACCACTTCCTCGGCGCCCCGCACCTTGGCGTACACGCCGAAACCGCCGGTGTTGCAGCACAGGTCGAGCACGCGCTTGCCGGCGACCTGCTGCGACAGCCATTCGCGGTTGTCACGCTGGTCGGCGAAGAAGCCGGTCTTGTGCGCGCCGGCCGGGTCGGCGCGGAACTTGATGCCGTACTCGGTGATCGTCGCCGGCGGCACCGCCTCGGTGCCGCGGAAGTCGAAGCTTTCCTGCTTCTGCACGTGCTCGTCGGCGAAGGCGTAGAAGCGGCAGCCCGGGAACTGCTGGCGCAGTGCCTCGTAGATCCATTCGCGGTGACGGAAGGCGCCGGCGCTGAAGTATTCGACCACCAGCAGGTCGCCGTAACGGTCGACCACCAGGCCGCTGAGACCGTCGCCCTCGCTGTGCACGACGCGCCAGGCGTCGCTGACCTCGTCGAGCTTGAGCACATCGCGACGCAGCGACACGGCCGCTGCGATCTTGCGCGCGAACCAGTCGGCGTCGACTTCGACGTCGGGATCGTTTTCGAGCATGCGCAGGGCGATGCGCGAGTGGCCGTTGTAGAAGCCGCGGCCGATCCAGTCGCCGTCGACGCCGAGCACGTTGACGATCGAGCCCGGCTTGGGGCGCTGGGCCGGCTTGTCGACCAGGCGCTGGAAGATCCAGGGGTGGGTGGATTTCCAGGTGTTCTTGAGGCGTACGGTGGGGAGTTCGTTATTCATCCCGCCATTCTACCGGGGACGGGCCTCCGCCTCGCCCGGCTTGGGCCGTCCGACCCCGCCGCCGTCCCGCTGGCGGGACAAACCGGCCCGACGAACGCGGCTTGTATTCCTTCCGGGCGGTGCCAATCTCGGTGATATGCACCTGCCCACCGAAGCCCCGATCCCCGACACCCCGGCCCAGCGCAAAGCCGACCGCAGCCGGCTGATGCGCGCACTCAACGCCAGCCTGGCCTTCGTCCTGGTGCTGATCGCGGTGTTCACCGCCCAGGGCCAGTTCGACGTGCGCGCCTTCACCGTCCAGCCGTGGTCGGCCGAAGGCTTGGTCGGCCTGCTGACCGCGCCGCTGCTGCACGGTTCGATCGAGCACCTGGCCGCGAACGCGACCTCGCTGTTGCTGCTCGGCACCCTGGCCGGCGCGGTCTATCCGAAGGCGACCCTGCGCGCGCTGCCGATCCTGTGGCTCGGCGCCGGCCTCGGTGCCTGGCTGCTGGGCGATCCGGGCAGCTATCACCTGGGCGCCAGCGGCCTCACTCATGGCCTGATGTTCCTGGTCCTGACCCTCGGCGTGCTGCGTCGCGACCGCCCCTCGATCGCCGCAGCGATGATCGCCTTCCTGCTCTACGGCGGCATGCTGCTGACCGTGCTGCCGCGCGAGATCGGCGTGTCCTGGCAGGCCCACCTGGGCGGCGCGGTCGCCGGCGTCGTCGCCGCGTTTCTGTTCCGCCTGCGCGACCCGCTGCCGCCGCGCAAACGCTACAGCTGGGAAGACGAGGACGAAGAACTGGTGCCGGCGCGCGACGAACTGGAACCACCGAGCCCGCAGCGCGTACCGGTGCTGTGGAACCGCCCGGTCGACGGTGAGCGCGGCGTGGTGCTGGAGTTTCCGTCGCGGCAGAGGCACGAGGACTAGCGACCACCACCACGCGTTCCGCACCGGCTGGCGCTAAAGTGTCGCCACGTCCGCAGACGGATCGCCCGATCATGGCCCGCACCACGCCGAAGACATCGGACCGCCACGTCTGCGCGACGCCGCGACCCCTTCTTTGGAGCCCGACCATGCGCCGCCTGACCGTCCCGTTCGCGTGCAGCCTGCTGCTCGCCGCCTCGCCGCTCGTCTACGCCAAGAACGCCTGCATGATCGAAGGCCAGGTGCTCGGCCAGATGATCAACGAATGCACCGAGACCGATCTGCCGGCCTCCGACGAGGCCAGCAAACCGCAATGCAACAGCTCGCTGCCGGGTCTGGCGGAAATCGGCGGCCAGGTCTCGGCCCGGCCGGTCGCGGCCTGCCCCTCGGGCGCGGTGGCGATCTGCGATTCGCCGATGAACGCCAAGGCGCGCATCTACTACTACAAGCGCAACGCCGCGCAGATCGCCGCGATCAAGCAGGCCTGCGAGATGCAGCGCGGCCAGTGGGTCAAGCCGTGAGGCCAAGCGCTGCGCTTGCCGCGGCGCGTGTGAGGCCTGCTGCCGCCATTGTCGCGGCGCTGACCATCGCGACCGCGCCGGCGGCGGCGCAGACTTCCGAATCCCCGCAGCCGCCTGCGTTCGACCGGCCCGGCATTTCGTTCTCTACCGCCACCCTGCCGCGCGGCGCCTTCGCCTGGGAGCAGGGTCTGCCGGATTTCGTCCGCGACGACGACGGCGGCAGGCGCAGCCGGCTCTACAGCGCCAACACCAATCTGCGCTTGGGCCTGAGCGACCGGGTCGAGCTGCAACTGGCGACCTCGGCCTACAACCGCCTGCGCGAACGCGACGGCGACGGCCGCCGCTCGCGCCACGGCGCCGGCGACACCGGCCTCGCGGTCAAGGTCGCGCTGCCGT
Organism: Lysobacter sp. CA196; assembly: GCF_052078695.1. Classification (NCBI taxonomy): domain Bacteria; kingdom Pseudomonadati; phylum Pseudomonadota; class Gammaproteobacteria; order Lysobacterales; family Lysobacteraceae; genus Lysobacter; species Lysobacter sp. CA196. The sequence continues at coordinate 20,602 of NZ_JBQJIN010000023.1, forward strand.
CCTCGCACAAGACTTTTTCGTGGGCCGTGCTCGGCGCGGTCACCGCCGCCAGCGGTGATCGCGACTTCAGCAACGGCGCGACCCAGTACACCCTCGGCACCACGCTCGGCTACGACTTCAGCGAGCGCCTGGCCGGCGCCTTGTACTTCAATCTCGACCGCAGCGACGGCAGCGACACCTGGACCTGGTCGCCGAGCCTGAGCTTCGCGCTCAGCGACCGCACCGCGGTCTATGCCGAGGCCGGTATGTCGCGCAGCGATCACGCCTCGACCACCTCGGTCGCGGGCGGCGGGGTCACCTGGATGGCGACCCCGCGCGTGCAGCTCGACGCGTCCTTCGACGTCGGCCTGGACCGCAACAGCCCCGATCTACAGGGAGGTCTTGGGGCGTCGTTCTACTTCGACTGAGCCGCGCAAGGCCGCGGCCGTGCCCACGCCGGTGGCGATCGCCGCGGCGTAGTCCGGCGCCTGCGGGCCCGCCGACTCGTAGGTCCACAGGAAGCCGCCACCGATGCCGTCGCTCGCCCATTGCGCGTACTGCTGCTGGACCTGGTTCGGGGTCGAATCGGTGGACACGCCGGGAATCACGAAGCTCGCCGGGAAGCCGCTGCCGAGCGTCTGCTGCAGCGCCTGGATCCACTCTTCGGGGTCGTTGCCGGCGCCGCCGGAATAGCACTGCAGGTTGAACGCGATCACCAGGCCGGGGTCGGTCTTCTGCAGTTCGGCCAGGCAACCCACCCAGAACCCGGGGTTGTAGTAGGGGCAGAAGGTGACCTTGAAGCCGGCCTTGCCGAGCATGCGGCTGAAGGCGACGATCAGTTTCTGATCCTGCATTTCCTCGTCGTCCAGATCGACCGCCTCGATCGCCGGGAAGGTTTTCTTCAACGCGACCAGGTTCTGGAACAGCGGGTTCTTCTCGCCGCTGCCGAACTCGGCGATCAGCTTTTGGATGTTGCCGTAGTCGCCGACCCCGCCGCCGCCGATCGACAGCCATACCCGCTCGATGCCGGTCTTGCCTTCGGTCAGCGAATTGACCAGGGGCACCCATTCCGGCGGACCGACGTACTGGCCGTTGGACACGATCTCCAGGTCGTTGTAGTACAGGTCGCCCTTGTACTTGTCCGGCGCCGGCGGCGATTTGTCCTGGTAGTGCGGATGCGCCAGAGCCAGGATCGCGGTGTTGAAACCGGACGCCTTGAGGCCGTTGATATAGGTCTGACCACCGTTCTTGGAGAACAGGCCTTCGCAGTAGGCGGCGACGATGGACGTGCTTGCGTTGGACATGATCGGCTCCTGGTTGTGGGTGAGCCTTTGGACCAACGCGCGCATGCGCTGCGCTCGGACAGGTTTTGCGCGGCAGATCGCGTCTTTGCGACCGGCTTCGCATTCCTCAACGCGCGGGCGCAGCATTAGCCCAGCGACATGACGATCGCCATCGCCGCAAGTCGCTTGGACGCTCGACTTTCGCGACCGTCATCGCAGTATCGAAAAGTCTGGGAATCGCCCTAGTTGGCCGCATTCAGCTTGCGGCGCACAGTGCCCGCCTTCCTCCTCGCGAGCCTGTCTGCATGATTCCCTACGATCCGGTTTCGTCTCCTTCGGTCAGCCCCGTCCAGGCGCAGGCGCCGGACCCCAAGCAGGTCGACAGCGCCGCCGATCGCGTCCTCGATGCCGGCGACCGCGATTTCATGAAGGACAACTACGAAAAGCGCATGGACGTGTTCGCCAAGGAAATCAGCGGCCAGTCGCGCGAGTTCCAGGCCGAGTTGATCAACACCATCCTCGACCGCGACGACGGCGCGTTCAAGTCGTGGATGCACTCCGACCGCCTCAACTGGATGACCGACGACGGCGACATTTCGCAGCACGAAAAGAGCGAGGTCTACGCGGCCTTCGCCGAAGGCATCGACCGCGGCGACATCGACGCCGGCAAGATCGATGCCGGCTTCGTCCGCGGCAGCCAGAATCCGGGCTTGATCGGCCAGTACATGGACGCGCAGAACCTCGACGACAACGGCGGTTTCCGCCGGGCCATGGTCGCCTTCAGCGGCCTGAGCTCCTGCGAGATGCAGACCTTCATCACCAACGACGCCAACCAGGCGTTGATGCAGAAGTTCGAGAAGGCCGTGCAGGGCCACCAGGACTGGTACGAGAGCCTGGTCAACGACTATGTCGCCTCGGGCGGAGGCTATGCGAAGGTCTACGAAGGCGAGGTCGAATTCAGCAAGGAACAGCTCATGTCCATGCGCAGCGCGTTCCTGGCCGACGACGGCCTGCATACCAGCGGCGAATTGTTGCTGGCCTACCCCGACCGGATGGAACGCAACGAGCGCGTAACCGAGCAGTATCACGAACTCTCCACCGGCATGAGCGAGATCCTCGGCAAGGACAACGCCAACTGGGCCACGTTCGCGCAATGGGCCTCCGACGAGATCGGCCGCAACCTCGACGGCACCCTCGGCATCGCGCTCGGCGAAATGGGCGGCAACCCTAAGTACTGGCTGTCGGTCGGCAACACCATGCTCAGCTCGGACATCTCGCCCTCGTTCAAGCACTTCGTCGACACCTTCGGCGGCGGCAAGAATCGCGAGATGAGCTTCGAGCAGTTCTGGTCGAGCTTCGAGAACAAGTACGCCGGCCGCGAGCTGACCTATACCGACGGTCGCGACACCCAGCTCGACATGAAAAACGCCTTCAAGGCTTACTACGACTCGATGAAGCTCAAGGACGGCGAGGCCGCGATCACCGATCCGGCCAAGCTCGCCGATTCCAAGGACCATCGCGGCGAGTTGATGCTGTACGCCAACAGCCTGATCGGCCTGCAGGAACAGGACATCATCAACAAGGACATCAGCAACGGCATGCGCGGCTTCGGCATCGTCAATCCGGGCGGCTTCGGCGAGCACTGGATCGATCTGCACGTACCCGACCGCGACGGCAAGGGCGGCCGCGAGATCAACCTCAACCTGGACATGAAGAACTCCGACAACCGGGTCAACTTCGATTCCGGCCGCGAGTTCGTTACCGCCGACGGCCGCACGATCAAGCTCGGCGACGAAGTGCGCACGCGCCTGAACGGCCTCGACGGCAACCCGAACAACGAAGACGAAACCGACATCGACAACGCCGACACCAACCATTGGGAAAGCTACAGCCAGCGCATGGGCACGATCTATCACCTGTTCGCGAACTCCCAGCGCGACGGCGAGCTGTTCCTCGATGCGCGCGACGTATTCGATTCGCGGGCGAAGGATCTCAACAACAATCCTTGGCGGAGTTGAGGGATGAGAGAGTCGAATCTCTCAGCCTCTCCACACTGAAGGAACGACCACTCCGATACGGTAAACCGCGAACGGCTTGCGGTTGGCTCGACGGTTGGGCCTTTCTCAAAGTTTCTGCGCGCCCAAAGCTAAATCCCCCCTAGCCCCCCTTTGTCAAAGGGGGGAACAGCAACGCTTATCTGTGCGGTGGGAACGACTTGCGGCTGGCGATTCGCGTTCGTCGTTCGTCGTTCGTCGTTCGTCGTTCGTCGTTCGACGGTTGGCGGTTGGCGGTTGGCGGTTGGCATGGCCATAGCCTCCCGAAGAACGCTCCCTGCTCCAGAAAGCCACGCAACCCCAAGCCCCGCGCACACCGATCCCCCCCTTTGACAAAGGGGGGTTAGGGGGGATTTGCTCTGGCTCTGGCTCTGGCCCGCTCCGCCCAACCACAACACCCGCCCCCCCAACTTGGCGCCGCCATCCCGCAGTGGTAGCGTCGCCAGCGCAGTCCGCAGCCGTCCGTCGCGGGGTTCCGCGACCTCATCGCTTGGGGAATCGATGCGCTACTCGCCCTTCCGGTCCGTTGCCGGCCTCTGCCTGATCGCCACCCTCGCCGCCTGTCAGCGCGTCGCACCATCGCCGCCGGCACCGGATGGCTACGACGAAAGCGCCGGCGCCGATGCGCGCCGGATCGAAGCGGACCTGCGCTTTCTTGCCGACGATCTGCTCGAAGGCCGCGAGGCGGGCACGCGCGGTTACGACCTGGCGGCGCTGTACGTCGCCGAACGCCTGCGCGCGATCGGGCTGCGCCCGGCCGGCGACGATGGCCGCTATTTCCAGCGGGTGCCGATGCTGAGCGCGAAACGCGTCGACGGCGGCGGCTCGCTGGTCGTCCTGCGCGACGGCGTCGCCACGGCTTTGAAGTTCCGCGAGCAATTCCTGCCGCAGCTCAATTTCGACCGCGGCGATGCGCGGGTGACCGCGGCGGCGGTGTTCGTCGGCCAAGCGGTGCATGCGCCGGAACTCGAGCAGGACGATTTCGCCGGCGTCGACGTGCGCGGCAAGATCGCCGTGTTGTTCCATGGCGCGCCGCCGCGCTTCGATACCGACCGGCGCGCGTTCTACAGCTCGTTCCGGGAGAAGTTCGCCGCCCTGGTCGAGCGCGGCGCGGTCGGCGCGGTGATCGTGTCCACCGACGACGAGGAAAAACGCCAGCCCTGGGCCCGCGGCGCCGAGAATTGGGCCCGTCCCGGCATGCGCCTGCGCGATGCCGATGGGCACGCGCTCGACACCTTCCCGCAGTTGCAGGTGATCGCCCAGGTCAGCGCGGCCAGCGCCGGCGCCCTGCTCGACGGCGACGGCCGCACCGCCGCGGCCCTGTTCCGCGATGCGCGCGAAGGCAAGCTGCGCGCCTTCGCCCTGCCCGGCACGATCGAACTGTCGGCGCAGACCCGCATCGAACCGGCCGAATCGCGCAACGTGGTCGCGGTGCTGCCGGGCGCCGATGCCGCGCTCAAGCGCGAGCATGTGCTGTTCAGTGCGCACCTCGACCACATCGGCATCGGCGCGCCGGTGCGCGGCGATGCGATCTACAACGGCGCGCTCGACAACGCCCTGGGCGTGGCGATCATGCTCGAGGCCGCGCAGCAGCTCGCGCGTTCGAAGACGCCGCCGAAGCGTTCGTTGCTGTTCGTCGCGGTCACCGCCGAAGAGAAAGGCCTGCTCGGCGCCGAGTGGTATGCGCGGCATCCGACCGTGCCGCGCGATTCGCTGGTCGCCAACGTCAACATGGACATGCCGGTGCTGCTGGTGCCGACTCGCGACGTGGTGCCGATCGGGGTCGAGCATTCCAGCCTGCAGGCGGTGCTCGACCGGGCCGCGGACGAGGTCGGGGTAAGCCTGTCGCCCGATCCCTCGCCGCAGGAGAGCGTGTTCATCCGCAGCGACCAGTTCGCTTTCATCCGCGCCGGCGTGCCGGCGGTGTACCTGACCGGCGGCGTGCAAGCGCGGCAGTCCGGCATCGATGCCGGCCAGCAACAGCGCGACTTCCTGCGCGATCGCTACCACCAGCCCGGCGACGATGCGACTCAGCCGATCCAGTACGGCGACGCCGCTCGCCTGGCCCGGCTCAATGCGCGCATCGGCGAGTCGATCGCCGACGCGCCGCAGCGGCCGAGCTGGAACGCCGGGGACTTCTTCGGCCAGCGCTTCGGCGGCGTCGATGCGCCGCCAGCATCGGCAAGCAGTGTAGGGGCGACGCGCTGAGGCACGCCGAGCGGCGTGGCTATACTGCGGCGATGAGCGAAGTCGCGATGAAAACGCTGGGCCTGCTCGGCGGTATGAGCTGGGAATCGACGCTGCCGTATTACCGGCTGATCAACGAGACCGTGCGCGAACGCCTCGGCGGCCTGCATTCGGCCAAGCTGCTGCTGTACAGCGTCGATTTTGCCGAGGTCGAGCGCCTGCAACGTGCCGGCGACTGGGACGCCGCCGGCGTGCTGCTCGGCCAGGCCGCGCGCGCACTGCGCGACGGCGGCGCACAGTTGCTGGTGATCTGCACCAACACCATGCACAAGGTCGCCGATGCGGTCGAAGCCGCCTCCGGCCTGCCGCTGCTGCATATCGCCGACCCTACCGGCGCGGCGATCCGCACTGCGGGCCTGAGCCGGATCGGCCTGCTCGGCACGCGCTTCACCATGGAGCAGGACTTCTACCGGCAGCGTTTGGTCGAACGCCACGGCCTCGACGTGATCGTGCCCGATCCGGCCGGCCGCGAACTCGTCCACCGGGTGATCTACGAGGAGCTCTGCCTGGGCCGTATTCGCGACGAGTCGCGCCTGGCTTATCGCGAGGTCATCGCCGGCCTGGTCGCGCGCGGCGCGCAGGGCGTGATCCTGGGCTGCACCGAGATCGGCCTGCTGATCGGCGCAGGCGATGTCGAGATTCCCTTGTTCGACACCACCGCCCTGCACGCGCGTGCGGCGGCGTTGGCGGCGATCGAAAGCGCTTGAAGCACCGACGCGGCGCTCGTCCGGCGGCCTCGCTGGCCAGCAACACGCCCCGCGGCGACACTAGCCGCCGACCGACTGCGCGGAGCACGCCATGAACGACGATCGTCCGAACCCCGGCTGGTGGGGCCGTAATTGGAAGTGGGCGGTGCCGAGCGGTTGCCTGACCCTGATCCTGCTCGCCGGCCTGTTGCTGGTCGGCGTCATCGGCCTGGGCATCAAGGGCTTGTCGGGCGTGATGAAAGCCAGCGAGCCGTATCGGCACGCCATCGCCTTGGCCGAGGGCAATGCCGAGGTGGTGGCCGCGCTCGGCACGCCGCTGCGCACCGGCAGCATGATCCAGGGCACCTTGAGCACCGAGAACGCGAGCGGCCATGCCGACCTGGCAGTGCCGCTGACCGGCCCCAAGGGCGAGGCGACCCTCTACATCAAGGGCGAACGCCAGGCCGATCGCTGGACCTATTCGGTGATCGAACTGGCGATCGAGGGCAGCGGCCAACGCATCGACCTGCTCAAGGACGACGGCACGCCGGCCGAATCCACGCCGCCGGCCGACAAGCCGCGCGGCGAATCCGATCCCGAACCCGAGGTCACGCCCAGCGACAACCGCGACCCGGTCAGCGCGACGGCAGCGGCAGGCCGCGGAAGGATTTGACCGTACGCAGCACCAGGCTGGAGTTGATGTCGGCGCCGCCGGCCTGGTTGAGCAGGCGATCGAGCAGGAAGCGCGACAGATGTTCGAGGTCGCGCACGACGATCTGCAGCAGATAGTCCATGTCGCCGGTCAGTGCGTAACAAGCCACGACCTCGTCCCAGGTTTCGACGAACTCGGCGAAAGCGGCGACCGCCTCGCTGTCGTGGCGGCCCAGGCGCACCCGCACGAAGGCCTGCAAGCCCAGGCCGAGACGTTCCGGATCGACCTCGGCGCGGTAACCGGAGATCACCCCTTCGCGCTCCAGCCGCTGGACCCTGCGCAGGCAGGCCGAAGCCGACAGGTGCACGCGCTCGGCCAGCTCGGTGTTGGTCAGGCGGCCGTCGCGCTGCAGTTCCGCGAGCAGGACGATGTCGGTACGGTCGAGCTCTACAGTGGCCAATTCAGCGCCCTTCATGCTTTTGACGCAACAATCTTGCGCCAATCAGGCTTTGGTGCGCAACAACGCAAGCTTATTGCGCCTAAGCGCGGTTAAAGTCATCTGGTCCCCGATTGTCCCGGACGTACCAGGAGCCCCACGGCCATGACCCCCGCCACCCCGCAGCGCGTCGAACACCAGCTCACCGACAAAGGCTACGTGCCGGTCTATACGACCGCCGTGATCGAGCAGCCGTGGGCGTCGTATTCGAGCCAGGACCATGCGGTGTGGGCGCAGCTGTTCGAGCGCCAGCAGCAGGTGCTGGTCGGCCGGGCCAGCGACGAGTTCCTGACCGCCCAGCGGGCCATGCACATGACCCCGCACGAGATCCCGAAGTTCGACGACCTCAACCGCGTGCTGCGTGCGCACACCGGCTGGGAGCTGATCGGCGTCGAGGGCCTGCTGCCGGAACTGACCTTCTTCGATCACCTCGCCAACCGTCGTTTCCCGGTGACCTGGTGGATCCGCAAGCCCGAACAGATCGATTACCTGGCCGAGCCGGATCTGTTCCACGACCTGTTCGGCCACGTGCCGCTGCTGATGAACCCGGTGTTCGCCGACTACATGGAGGCCTACGGCCGCGGCGGCGTCAAAGCGCACGGCATCAACCCCGAAGCGCTGGTCCATCTGACCCGTTTGTACTGGTACACGGTGGAATTCGGCCTGATCAAGCAGGCCGACGGCCTGCGCATCTACGGCAGCGGCATCGTCTCGTCGAAGAGCGAATCGATCCATTGCCTGGAGTCGGCCGCGCCCAACCGGATCGGCTTCGATCTGGAGCGGATCATGCGTACGCGTTACCGCATCGACACCTACCAGAAGACCTACTTCGTCATCGACAGCTTCGAACAGCTGATGCGGGCGACCGAACCGGACTTCACCCCCATCTACGACCGCCTCGCCACCCAGGACTCGATCCCGGCCGGCGACGTGCTCGCCACCGACACCGTGTTCCACCGCGGCACCGGCGAGGGTTGGCTGACCGACGGCGACGTGTGAACGGAGCGGCGCGGTTTCGCAGCGGACGAATACGGATGCCGCTCCTGTAGGAGCGAGGTGAGTCGCGACCGCGGGACCCGCAGAGACAACAACGCCGACGTCATTCATCGAAGCGGCATGCATTCGCGGGGTAGGAGCGACGCAAGTCGCGACCGCCATGCTTCGGTCTTGCTGCATATCGCTCAAGCAAGATCTAGATCAGATGCCGCTCCTGTAGGAGCGAGGTGAGTCGCGACCGCGGGACCCGCAGGGACAACAACGCCGACGTCATTCATCGAAGCGGCATGCATTCGCGGGGTAGGAGCGACGCAAGTCGCGACCGCCATGCTTCGGTCTTGCTGCGTATCGCTCAAGCAAGATCTAGATCAAACGCCAAAAGCTTCCGCCACTAAAGCGGCGGGTTACTTTCTTTTGTCTAAAGCAACAAAAGAAAGGTAACTGCACTCTCAAGGTACAAGTGCATCACCCAAGCGGATCAAAGGCTTAAACCTCCTTCCTGGTAAACCGGCCTTGATTCAGAGTAAGCCTTTGATCAGTCGAGAATTTCTGATTTGCCGTCCGCCTAGGAAAAAGCGGGTCATCAGATGAAGAGTGATGCACTTGGTCCTGGTCAGTGCAAACCAAAGAAGTTGCTTTGTTTTGAATCACAAGCCCACACGATCGTTGCATCCGCGGGTATTTTTCATACGGGACATCCTTGTCCCGATGAAAAACGGCGCGCATCCCTGCGCGCCGCCCTCCGGGTCTTCTATTGCCTTCGCTAGTGCGCGACGACGCACAGCCTGAGCCAGAACATAGGCCTTGGATCGAAGTGGCTCCGAGAGATTTTCGTCGACCGTGATTCGCGGTCGCGGCTCGCGCCGCTCCTACCCAAGAGCGGCCACGTTGCCGTTGCCGTTGCCGTTGCCGTTGCCTTGATGAGCTTGGCGCAGTACCGAATTCGCGAGAACACCGATAGACCCTGAGGGCGGCGCACAGGACGTGCGCCGTTTTCCGATAAGACAAGGATGTCTTATCGGAAAATCCCGGCGACAGCTACGTACTAGCAGGGGAGCTTCGTCAAGGAGAGCCCTTTTCTTTGGTTAGCTTTCTTTTGGGCTTAGCAAAAGAAAGTAACCCGGCCGCGTCAGCGGACGGAAGCTTTGCTCTTGATGTTGCTTTACCGTCCCACGGCCGGAGACGCCGAAGCGGGACGTAGCGCGGTCGCGGCTTGCGCCGCTCCTACCCTGCGACAGCACGCCGTTTCAGCGGATGACTTCGGCATTGTTGTCTCTGCGCGTCCCTTGGTCCCGGCTTGCACCGCTCCCACCCTAGAGCAGAACCTCAAGGACTCAGCCGGCAACGGCCAGCCGCTGTGCACCCGCGCGCACCGCCCCCGTAGCGGCAAGCAACTGCCCAGCCAACTCCCGCGCCGCGCTGCGCAACTCCGGTACCGCAGTGATTTCCCACAGCTGCGCCCGCAACAAGGGTCCGATCGCGTACAGACCGCGCACGGCGCCGCCCTTGTTGTCGAGCACTTCGAACCGGTCGGATACTTTCAAGCCCAATCCAAATGGATCGGCCGTGACCAGGCCCGATTCGCGCAAATGCGCGACCAACGGATGGGTAGTGCGCTCGACATCGGTGTCGAGCCCGGTTGCGCGGATCAGTACATCGTAACGCTCGCTGTGCAGGGCGCTGCCACCGCGTTCGCGGATCAGGACCTCGACCGCGTCGTCGCCACGTCGCGCGCGCAGCAAGCGGCCGGCACGCACTTGCAGTTGCCCGCTGTCGCGCAAGGCCTGCAGTTCTTCGGCGAGTTGCGGCGCGATACGGTGGCGCACGACTTCCCAGTACGAACGCAGGTGGCGCAGGAAACTCGCGCGTTGCGGCAACGACACCCCGCGCCAGAACGTCTGCAGATGCGGGCGCAATGCATCGATCAGGCTGCGCCAGTCGCCCACCACCGGCGCCAGCGTGCGTACGGCCCGCAAGACTTCGCGCGGCGCATGCGTATGCAACGCCTGCAGCACCGCCGGGGGCAGTGCGATCTCCGGCGGCGGATAGTCGCCGTGCGTACGCGGCAACAGGCCGCGCCGCGACAAAGCCACGACGGGGCCGCGATGGCCGCGGCGCTGCAAGGTCGTCACCACGTCGGCCATGGTCAGGCCGGTGCCGACGATCAACAATCGCGCGTCCGGAGCAATCGCGTCGATGGCGCGGTCCTGCCACGGCCAGTTCAGATAGCTCGGATGGATCGCCAGGCGCGGCCCGACCCCGGCCAGCGCTTGCGGCGGCAAGGCGCCGACCGCGAGCACGACGCGATCGCTAAGGAAGTCGCTGCCGTCGGCCAGGTGCACGCGAAAACCGGCCGAGGCGCGTTCGACCGCGATCGCTTCCTGGCGGATCTGGTTGAATGCCGCGGTGCTGCCGGCTACCGCGGTCTGCAATTGCACATGCAGGTACTCGCCGTAAGCCAATCGCGGCAGATAGCTGACCCGTGCGCGATCGCTGAGGTTGAGCCAGTCGGCGAAGGCGCCGGGCTGATCGGGCGTCGCGCCGAGCTCGCTCGCGCGCACGTTGAGCAGATGCTCGGGTCGCGCTTCGCCGTAGGCCACGCCGCGGCTGTAACTGTCGGCCACGCCGATCAGGCACAGCTCCACGCCGGGCCCCGCCTGCCGCGCCAATTCGCTGGCGAGCGCGCTGCCGCTGAAACCCGCTCCGACGATCGTGATCCGCATGAAGTGCTCCTGTCGCGAGGTGATACCAAGGAGCTTCCGTTCTAGTGGATCGCCCGCGCCGATGCGTAAAGCGCCGGTTACCGTTGCGTAAAGACACCCGAACCATGTGGAACGTCGATATGACGATCGGGCATGAGCGCGGACACCGAATTGCAATGCGGTTCGCAGCTTGTGTGCAGTGGGCTGGACCGCGCCCGTGCAACTTCGCGGCGCTGCTGGCCGTAGCCCCCTGTAGGAGCGGCGCAAGCCGCGACCGCGCCGTTTCCGGTTGCGGCGTTTCTTGCTGCAGAGCGATGAAGCAACATCAAGATCTAAAGCTTCCGCCCGCTGACGCGGCTGGGCTGCTTTCTTTTGTCTAAAGCAACAAAAGAAAGGTCACCAAAGAAGAGTGCTTTTCTTTGAATCAAAGGCCCGCACGATCGCCGCCGACGCGGAGATGCTCCAGACAGGCCATCCATGGCCTGCTTGCGCACGGCCCGCATCCCTGCGGGCCGCCCTACGGGTCTTCATTTGACCGGCAAAACGGAGAATCAGCGATAGCGGATCAAAAACTGGGCAACGGCAAAAACACTGCAAGTGCGTCGCAACTGAGAACGTTGGACCGCCGTACACGCGGGGATGACGGCTGCAAGAGCCGCGCGAAAACCCACCCACCGCCATTCCGTAAAAGCAGGCCCCCTCACTTCGCCTCAGCAAGCACCTTCGCTTGCCCGTAAGGCTTGCCATCGAGTTTTCCGCGCTTGATCCAATCCAGTTGCATCGCGAAATAACCCTCGGCGATGCGGGTGTGCTGGCGTTCGCCCTTGGCGTCGAGTTCGAACTCGAGGATGCCGTGGTCGGCGGCCGGGAACAACGCAGTGGTGATAGGGCGGCTTTCGCCGGCCAATCCGATCAGGCGCTTCTGGGTTTCGTCCGACGGCGCTTCGACGTCGGAGCCGCCCAGGATCCACAGCTCCGGCACGGGCAGGCTGCGCAGCACCGGCATCGGGTCGTAGTCCCAGCTCACGTCGACGTCTTGCTTGGCCAGCTCGGCCAACACCTCGGCCCGGGTGTGGTTGACGATCAGGCCGGTGAACTCGCCCTTGAGCGCCTTCCACCACGGCTGCGCCGCGTACTTCGCACGCACCGCGTCGAGTTCCTTCCAGCCGCGCTGGCCGTCGCTGGAGGCGATCAGCCCGGTGACGTCGGAGACTTCGCGCGCCTTGGCCAGGGTCTGCGCATCGCCGAAGCCGGCGGCGCGCAAGTCCATCGCGACCTGGTCGCGGTCTTCGGCCAATACACCGTCGGCGAGGCCGAAGCCGACCACCACGAACTCGGCTTGCGGCTCCTTGCTCGCCGCCAGCGGTGCGACCCAGCCGCCCTGGCTGCCGCCCTGGAAGCCGGTGCGGCCGGCGCGCGGCCCGGCCAGGCGCTTGGCCTCGCGCAACGCCGCCGCGGCGTCGTCGGAGAGTTGGTAGAAGTTCTGGTTGTACTTGCCGGTCGAGCCGCCGGTGCCGCGCTTGTCGTAGACGAACACGCCGACGCCGTGGGCCGGGAACAGGTTCTGCAGGTGGTACAGGTCCACGCCGGAGTAATTCTCCGAGCCGTGCACCAACACCACCAACGGCACCGGGCCCTGGCCCGGCGGCAGTACCAGGCGGCCGCGCAGCTCGACGCCGTTGCCCTGGAAGCGGGTTTCGGTGACGTCGAACTTCAGCTTGCGACCGTCATGGCCGGCGTAACGGATGCGGCCATCGGCGCAATCGCCGAACGACACCGCCGCGCCGTCGGCCTGGTCGGTCCAGCCGCGCGTGCTGCTCCAGGCACCGTCCTTGAGCGTCAGCTTGCCGGTGGCGCCATCGAGCAAGCGCCAGCGCAACACCCCGGCGACGCTGGTGCGGGCGATGTCGACCACGCGCTCGTCGTCGAGGCGATACGCGCCGGTGTGGCATTGCGCCTGCGCCGCGGCCGGGTCGGCGGCCGGCTTGGCGGCCTGAACCGCGGGTCCGGCGGCAAGGGCGCTGCCGCTCGCCAACAGTGCGATCGGCAGGACGTGGCGGTACAGGACGGATCGGTTCATGAGCGTTGCCGTATCGGTGAAGAGTGTTGGTGAGATGCGGCATCCACTCTTCGGGTTGCAGGCCATCGGCCAGAATCGGCTCAACCGTCGCCACTTTCTTTTTACCGCGCGCTGTGATCGTGCCGGCTGTAATCGTGTCGATAGCAGCCGGCATTCTTCATGCGCTGGCGCGCGCAACGTTCGCCGGCGCGACGGCCGGCTTCCAGCGCCGGTCGAACCAGACTTTCGCACCCACCGCGACCACCAGCGGACCGAACCAGGCCGCATAGTGCAAGGCGACGCCGTCGATCGCCGGCAACAGACGCGGCAGGCCGATGCCGAGGAAAGCGATATGGGTGGCGATGCCGTTGCCGATCATCGCGGTGTAATGCTCGATCAGCCACCAGCGCGGGCGTTGCGCCAAACGGTCGCGGCGCCAACGCTTGTGCAGCAGGTCGGCGCCGATGAACAAGCCAATGCTGGAGAAGCCGCTCAACAGCGGCGCGCCGACCTTCAGGCCGAGGGTCAGGATCGCCGCGCCCGACAGCAGCGACAGCGCGGCCAGGGCGACATAGACCGGACCGGTGTAACGCACGATGTCGCGCTTGTCGCGGACCGCGCGCCAGCTGGTCCACACGCCGGTGGCGGTGATCACCAACAGATAGCCCAGGAAGGCCGCAGTGATCGGCTGGCCGCCCTGCCACTTGTGCAATGCCATCGGCACGCCGGTAACGAGGATGCCGGTCATCGTCAGCAGGAACAGTTGCCCGGCGCGCCGGTGCAGCGGGCTGCCCTTGCGGGCCAGGCCTGCGGTCCAGAAGCCGATCAGCGCCAGGCAGCCGATCGCGATATGCAGGTATTTGATCCATTCGTAAGCCGATGCCATGGCGGTGTCTCCTCGCGTCCGGCGCGGTTACCGGGTGCGGCCATGGTGGTCGCGGCCAGCCGCGGCGGCAGGGCCCAGGAGTCAGGACTTCACCCTGCCGGAAGTCACTTTCTGCGCCACGGCCATTGCCACTGCGCACGCCCACGCGCAGCATCCGCGCATGCCTTCCGTTCTGCGCGTGATCTTCCAAGCCATCAACCTGCCCGCCGTGCTGACCTGGTTGGCGGTGGCCTTATCGCTGCGCCACGACGGCATCCGCGACCAGATCGCGCAATGGGTGGCGATGGTCGGCTTCCTGCTGAGCTTTCTCGCCAGCGACCTGATCCCGCCGTCGCGGCCGCGCCGGAAGCTGGCGCTGTTCGCAGTCGAAACGTTATGCGCGCTGGCGGTGTGTTGGCTGGCGCCGAAGGGCGGCACCTCACCGGCCTTGCTGGTGGTGCTGATCGCTCACCTCGCCCTGGTCTATCCGCCACGGCCGGTGTTGATCGTCGCGTTGCTGTTGAACCTGGCGCTGTACCTGATCATGCGCAGCGCCGGCCACGGTGCGCCGTTGGTGGTGACTCTGATCTTCGCCGGCTTCCAGGGCTTCGCGGCGATGGTCGCCCATTACGCACGCAGCGCCGAACACACCCGCGACCAGCTCGTCCTGGTCAATGCCGACCTGCTCGCCACCCGCGCCTTGCTGGCCGACAGCGCGCGCGACGCCGAACGCCTGCGGGTGGCGCGCGAGCTGCACGACGTCGCCGGCCACAAGCTCACCGCGATGATGTTGAACCTGCGCGCGCTCGCCGCCGAACCCGACCTCAGCCATCGCGACGAAGTGCAGCTGGCGCAACGACTGGCCGGCGAATTGCTCGGCGACATTCGCAATGTGGTCCAGGCGCTGCGCGATTCGCGCGGCCTCGACCTCGCCACCGCCCTGCGCGCCCTCGCCGCGCCGATGCCAAGGCCGGCACTGGAGTTGGACATCGACGAACGCATCCACCTGACCGACCCGGCGCTCGCCGAGACCTTGCTGCGGCTGGTCCAGGAAGCGCTGACCAACAGCGCCCGCCACGCCGATGCCGAACGCGTGCGGGTCTCGATCCAGCGCGACGGCGAGCACTTGCAGATACGGGTGGAAGACGACGGCCGCATGCGCGGCGCGCTGCGCGAAGGCAACGGCCTGGCCGGCATGCGCGAACGCATCGCCGCAGCCGGCGGCAGCCTCAGCTTCGCCCTCAACGAGCGCGGCGCGATGCGTATCGACGCGAGACTGCCGGGATGAGCCAGCCCCTGCGTATTGCCCTTGCCGACGACCAGATGCTGGTGCGCGCCGGCCTGCGCGCCCTGCTCGAACGCCTGGGCCTGAGCATCGCCTTCGAGGCCGACGACGGCCAGGCCTTGCTCGACCGCCTCGCCGACACCCCGGTCGACGTGGTCCTCAGCGACATCCGCATGCCCGGCCTCGACGGCATCGACGCCCTGCAGCGCCTGCGCGCACGTGGCGACCGCACCCCGGTGCTGTTGCTGACCACCTTCGACGACAGCGAACTGCTGCTGCGCGCGGCCGAAGCCGGCGCGCAGGGTTTCCTGCTCAAGGACGCCGCCCCGGAAGACCTGCGTGACGCGATCGTGCGCGTCGCCGCCGGCGAAATCCTGCTGCAGCCGGTCAGCACCGAACCGGTACGCGCGCGTTACCGCTACCACGCCGACGATGCCCCGCGCGCCTTGTTCACCGAGCGCGAGGTGTCTGTGCTGCGGCTGATGGCCGGCGGTTACTCCAACAAGGAAATCGCCCGCGCGATGTTCCTGGCCGAGGGCACGGTCAAGAACTACGTCTCGGTGATCCTCGACAAACTCGACACTCGCGATCGCACCCGCGCAGTGTTGAAGGCGATTACCTTGCGGGTGATTTGAGGGCGGGAGTCGGGATGGGGGCGTCGGGATTTACGCGAGCCGTGCCCCCTGAGCCACGCAGAGGCGGAAACGCCGATGGCATCCATCAAACCGGCGTGCTTTCGCGGGGTAGGAGCGACGCAAGTCGCGACCGCGCTGCGACGGTCTCGCGGCGCCTCGGTCAAGCAAGATCAGGATCAGGATCAAACGCCAAGAGCTTCCGCCACTAAAGCGGCGGGTTACTTTCTTTTGTCTAAAGCAACAAAAGAAAGCTAACCAAAGAAAAATGCTCTCTTTGAATCACAAGCCCGCACGAGCCGCGCATACGCAGGGATCTACATACGGGACATCCCTGTCCCGATGAAAAACGGCCCGCATCCCTGCGGGCCGCCCTCCGGGTCTTCTATTGCCTTCGCTAGTGCGCGGCGGCGCACAGCCAAATACCAATGCCCCGCAATAGGGAATCGGAGCACGGCGACACCATCCCCTGTAGGAGCGGCGTGAGCCGCGACCACGGGAGGCGCGGAAGCAACAACGCCGATCTCATCCATCGAAACGGCGTGCTTTCGCCGGGGTAGGAGCGGCGCAAGCCGCGACCGCGAATCTGCAGCTGCCGGCGCGTGCGATCCGGTAGCGTGGTCGCGGCTTGCGCCGCTCCTACCCAAGAGCAGATGCGATCGGTCAACCGTTGTCGTTGTCGTTGGAGCTTGGCGCAGCACCGCACTAGCGAGGACACATGGAGACCCCGCGGGCGGCGCACAGGACGTGCGGCGTTTTCCGATAAGACAGGGACGTCTTATCGGAAAATCCCGGCGCCAGCTGCGTACTCGCAAGGGAGCTCCGTCAAGGAAGGCCTCCCTTTGGTTAGCTTTCTTTTGGGCCAGCAAAAGAAAGTAACCGGCCGCGTCAGCGGACGGAAGCTCTGCTCTTGCTTGAAGGGTGCGCCGGAGACCGGCGGACTCGGCCGCGACTTATGCCGCACCGACAGGGGCCCGCGAAACTTTCCCCCAGGCATGTCACACGGTGACCCGCTGGATCGTCGAACCGGTATAAGCGACTGAATCCCCACCGGAGAACGCCCCATGAGCACCACCGCCCCGATCAAGTACGAACGCGAGATTCCCGAGATCCTGGCCCAGCTCGGCCAAGTCGAGGCCGCCGTCGCGGCCCTGGGCCTGGAGCGGCCGATCTATCACCTGATCAAGCTGCGCGCCTCGCAGATAAACGGCTGCGCCTTCTGCGTCAAGATGCACCTGCGCGAGGCCCGCGCCGACGGCGAAAGCAACGATCGTCTCGACCGGCTGGTCGTGTGGCGTCATGTCGCCGATTTCAGCGCCGCCGAGCGCGCCGCCCTGGCCTGGACCGAAGCCCTCACCACGCTCGACGAGCGCACCGACTACGGCGCCCTGCGCGGGGCCTTGCGCGAGCATTACAGCGACCAGCTGATCGGCGCGATAAGCGCGGCGGTGGCGATGATCAACCTGTGGAACCGGCTGCAGGTGTCCAAACACTGAGGCTTGCTCTCGTCTGCATTTGTGCAGGAACCTGCATTTCGCTAACTGCTCGCTGCCCTCATCCGCGCGTTGGGCTCGTTCTCGGCCTTGCACTTCCCTACGATCGCCGCGAACGGGAGAAGGGAAACAGATCCGCTTCAGTCGGGCGTTCTCATGCGCCCTCTGCTTCTGGCCGCTCTGAGCCCCTCTCCCGCTTGCGGGAGAGGGGTTGGGGCGAGGGCCACGCGCCCCACATACTCTCCAGCCCATCGCCCCACGACGCGAGCGCGCAGCGCCTGCACTTCCGAACCGACCCATGAACGCTTCCGACGACTCCCAACTGTTCGCGCAATCGGCGCCGATGCTGATCGGCCTGGCCTACCGCATTCTCGGCTCGCGCGCCGACGCCGAAGACGCCGTCCAGGACACCTTCCTGAAATGGCAGGCCACCGATCGCAGCAGCATCGACAACCCCGGCGCCTGGTTGACCACCGCCTGCACCCGGCGCTGCATCGACCTGTTGCGCTCGGCGCACCGCACCCGTGTCGACTATGTCGGCTCCTGGCTGCCCGAGCCGATCCAGACCGCCGCGGCCGAGCGTCCCGACGAACAGCTGTCGCTGGCCTCGTCGCTGTCGACCGCGTTCCTGCTGCTGCTCGAACGGCTGACCCCGAAGGAACGCGCGGCGTATCTGCTGCATGAGATCTTCGAGCAGTCCTACGCCGACGTCGCCCGCACCCTGGAGATCGAGGAAGCCGCCTGCCGCAAGCTGGTCCAGCGCGCGCGCGCCAACGTCGAGCAGGAGAAGGTCCGCCACGTCACCCCGGCCGAACAACAGGACCAGTTGCTGGCGGCGTTCGAGACCGCGTTGACCGAAGGCCGTACCGCGCCGCTGGCGGCCTTGCTGTCCGAGCAGATCACCCTGCGCGCCGACGGCGGCGGCAAGGTCACCGCGGCGGCCGAAGCCCTGCATGGCCACGACGCGGTGCTGGGTTTCATCGAACGCATCCTGCACCCGGCCTGCCGCAACGACCGCTGGACCTTCGTCGACCTCAACGGCTCGCGCGGCGTGATCCTCGAACGCGACGGCCGCATCGAAGCCGCCGTGAGCTTCGGCTACGACGAGAACGACCGCCTGCGCGACATCTTCATCATGCGCAACCCCGACAAGCTGGCGCGGCTGGAGGCGGTGAAGATTCGCTGAGGTGGGCTCGGGGCTCGGGGCTCGGGACTCGGGACTCGGGACTCGCAGAGTAAGACCGTTCGCCTCCTTGCCATCCCCCCCTTTGGAAAGGGGGGGTTAGGGGGGATTTGCTCTACCCCCACAAAGCCCAGCCCCCCCTCAGCCCGGGTCCATCCCCGCCGCACCCACCGAGCGCAGATAAGCATCCAGCCCATGCTCGCGCGTGTCGACGAAGCTCTCGCCGGTCGCGGCGTATTCGACGATGCGGTCGGGGCGGAAACTGCGGAAGTCGACGCGCAAGCGGCACCAGGCGCCCAGGGTCCAGCTGCCGCCCCAGAACGACAGGCACAGCGGTTCGATCTCGCGCGCGCTCGCACGGGCCTCGCCGTCGCGATAGACCAGGCGCAGCACACGTTGTTCGAGCACCGCGCCGTGCAGGGCGTCGATCAGGCCGCTGGCCTCGATGCGGTTGTCCAGCTGCGGGGCGAAGATGCGGGTGCGGGCGCTGCGCGCGCGCAACTCCGGCGGCAGCACCGCTTCGATTTTCAGTAAAGCCGCGGTCGCGCCGCGACCGAGACGCTCGCCGCCGAAGGCACGCACGAAGCGCGTGCCGACCACCAGGGCTTCGAGCTCGTCGGGATTGAACATCAGCGGCGGGATGTCCGCGCCCTTGCGCAACAGATAGCCGACCCCGGCCTCGCCCTCGATCGGCACGCCGGAGCGCTGCAGGTCGGCGACGTCGCGGTAGACCGTGCGCAGCGACACTTCCAGGGTCTGCGCCAGTTGCTGGGCGGTGATCGCATGGCGGCGTCCGCGCAGGGCATGGATCAGCAGGAACAGACGGTCGGCGCGGCGCATCCGGCATGATCCCGCGCCGCCGCGCCGCACTCAAGCGGCGGCGCCAGGCTCGGGGTTCGTCCGGCGCCGCCTGAACTCATGCACGCAGCTCCGAGCGCGCGGTCGGCGCCAGATGCAGCAACTGCGGCGCCTGTTTGAGGTCGCCCAGCATCGCGTCGGCCAGCAGCGCGCGCCAGCGCGGGTCGCCGTCCAGGGCGGCGGCGTGGGCGCGCTGCGCGGCTTCGTCGGCATAACCGGCGAACCAGACCAGCACCCGCTCGCCCTCGCGCACCGGCAGGCGTGGGTAGCCGTTCGGCGACGGGTCGGTGACATAGCTCGCCAACAGCTCGGCGCCGCCAGCGCCGAGCAAGGGCACGAAGCGCTGCTCGAACAGCTCGGCGAAGCCGTCCTCGGCCGGCGCACCCAGTTCGCAGATGCCGATGGTGACCACACTCTCGCCGCTCGCAGTGCTGCCGACCGCGGCACGCGCCGCCGGTGCGACCGCGAAACCCGAGCCCGGCCGTGCCGCGCGCAGCATCAGTACGTCGTCGTTGTCGAGCAGGGTCGCGTTGGCGGCCTCGCGATGGCGCTTCCAGGTCGGGCCGCCGTAGAAGGCGTCGAGCGAGGCCGCGCGCAGGGCATGGTTCGGAAAGCCGCGCACCCAGGTGTAGCGGTCGGCATGGTCGAGATCGCGGAACTGCGCGATCACGTGCATGCCCACCGCTTCCTGCGGCTCGATGAACTCGCGCTCGAACAGGCCGATGAGGTCGTCGCGGCGGCCCGGCTGCATGCGGTATTGGCGCAACTCGATCACCGCATCCTCGTGCAGCAAGCGGCCGTGTTCGTCGCTGCGGTGCATCCACATATGCCAGTTGGTTTCCCAGCTGGCGCCGCCGTCGAGCGAGAACTCCTGGTGCCAGTGCGCGGTATTGGCGCTGATGTCGTTCCAGACGAACTTGGCCAGCACCGGCCGGCCCTCGTGTTCGAGTTCGCCATGAAACACGCCGACCCCATTCTCGTAGCCACCGACCACCGGCGGTTCGAGCACGCCGTCGTGGCTGCCGGCCCAGTAGATGCTCCACTGCCGGCGTTCGAGGTTGAACAGGCGCAAGGTCATGCCCTGGAAACCGTCCTCGGCGCCGGGGCGGCCCCAGTCGGAGACGAAGGCATCGACATTACCGAGGCCGCCGAGCACCGGCGCGCAGGTCTGGGTGGCCGGGAAGATCTCCCAGTCCTCGGATCCGACCAGGCGTTGGCGCAGGCGTTCGTTGTGCACCTGCCAGCGGCCGTGCAGGAAATCGAAATCGTGGCGGCCGTCGCCGCCCGCGGGGGTGTCGTTCATCGCTTCGCTCCTCGCATGCGGGCTCAGGCCTGCCGCGTCATCCACATGACCCAGTTGGTTTCCCAGTTGCGGCCGTCGTCCGCCGACAAAGCCTGCTCCCAGCGCACGCTGTCGGCGGTGATCTCCGACCAGGTCGCGCGCGAAGGCAGCATCCGGCCTTCGTGCGCCTCCAGGCCGTGGAACACGCCGATGCCGTCGCGGAAGCTGCCGCTGAGCGGCGCTTCGAGCACGCCGTCGCGGTCGCTGGCCCAGTACACCTGCCACAGCTTGGTCGCCGGTTGGTACAGGCGCAGGGCAAAACCTTCGATGCCGCCGCCCCAGGCGGTGAGATAACGGTCGACGCTGCCGAGACCGCCGAGCACCGGCCGGCATTCGTCGGTGGCGTCGAACTCGATCCAGTCGTCGCTACCGACCAAGCGCTTCGCCAGGCGGCGGTTCTTGACCTGCCAACGGCCGTGATAGAAGTCGAAATCGTGGCGGCCGTCGTGGTCGGGCGCGGCCGGGCCGCCGCTGGCGGGCGCGGTCGCGGCCTCGCCGAACGGCGCCGCCTGCAGCACCGAGCTCATCGCCGCGAGCTGAGCGCTCGCCCCCAACTGCAGGATCAATCGTCGTTGCCGGTCCATCTCGCGCTTCCCCCGTGGCCGCGTCGGGCCAGGCCGTGCCGATCGCACTCAGTCACTGTGCGCGGGGGCTGCTGCCAGCCTGCTGTCAGCAGGGCGGGGTGGGAGGGCGAAAGCGAAAGCAAGGGCAAAGCTAAAGGCAAGGCAAGGCAAGGCAAGGCAAGGCAGAAGCAAATCCCCCCTGCCCCCCCTTTGTCAAAGGGGGGACTCGGTCGTGCAGGAGCGATAGCTCTTCGGAGGGAACGCAAGGAGCGTTAGCTCAATAGGCGTCGCCCCGCTTTCGAAACGCCCCGGAGGATTCCCCCCTTGAAAAAGGGGGGCCAGGGGGGATTTGCTGTTGCTGTTATTGCCGTTGCTGTCGCTCCGACTCCCAACTCAACCGATGTTCAAACCACCGGCGCCGCCGGAAACAACACCCGCACCTCGAAGCCGCGGCCGGGGCCGCGCGGGTCGTCGGCACCACGCTCCAGGCCTTCGCCGCATTCGATGCGGGCGCCATGGGTCTGGGCGATGCGCGCGACCAACGACAGGCCGATGCCGCTGCCGCCGTCCGGGCTGCCCGGGGCGCGGTAGAAGCGGTCGAAGATGCGTTGGCAGTCGTCGACCGCGACGCCCGGCCCGTTGTCGGCGACGCACAGCGCGACCGCAGCGTCGCCGTCGGCATGGCAGGACACCGCGATGGTGCCGTCGGCGCCGGCATGGCGCACCGCGTTGTCGATCAGATTGCGCAGCAAAATGCCGAGCTGGTCGACATCGCCGAGCAAGCGGGTCGGTTCGGCGCGCAAGGTGATGCGTTGTCGGCGTTCGCGGGCGAGGGTCTCGAAGTCGCGGATCACCAGCACGATCAGGTCGGACAGGTCCAACGGCGCCAGCCGCACCGACTCCTCGCCGGCATCGAGCCGGGCCAGGTCGAGCAGTTGCTCGGACAGGCGCGCGCTGCGCTGCACGCCGGCCCGCAAGCGCAACAGCGCGGCGTTCTTTTCTTCGAGCGTGTCGGCGCGCAAGGCCAGCTCGGCATGGGTGCTGAGCACCGCCAGCGGCGTGCGCAATTCGTGGGCGGCGTCGGCGATGAAACGGCGCTCGTGCTGGACCGCGGTGTCGACGCGTTCGAGCTGGCTGTTGAAAGCGTCGACCAGCGGCCGGAATTCGTTCGGCAATTCGGCGCTCGGCAGCGGGGTCAGATCGAGCGGCGGGCGCTCGCGCAAGGTGTCGCGCAAGGTCGTCAGCGGCCGCAGCGAGCGGCCGATCACCATCCACATCGCCAGCCCGAACACCACCAGGATCAAGGCCGCCGCAAGCAGGCTGCCGAGGATCCAGCCCTGCAGTTCCTGGATCGCCATCTGCTTGGTGCGGCCGACTTGCACCACCAGGCCGCGCACGGGGTCGGTGAGGCTGTAGACCTGCCAGCGCTCGCCGTGGATCTCGCGGCGGGCGAAACCGTTGCGGAAGTCCGGCTTCAACGGTTCCAGCGGCGCGGCCGCCGAATACACCACGTTGCGGCCCTGCGCCCACACCTGGAAGCTCATCTTGCGATCGGCCTCGACCGGCACGGTGACGCGTTTGGGATCGCGCGAGGGCAGGCGCTCCAATCCTTCCGGCATCGACGCCAGCACCTGCTCGGCGATCTCGCGCAGCGAGTTGTCGAGAAAACCGGTGTGCTCGCGGCCGAGTTGCCAGATCTGGCAGCCCATCCACACGAACCAGGCCAGCAGCACGCTCTTGATCAGGACGAAGGTCAGGCGCCAACGCAGCGAGCGGGTGCCGCGGCAACGCTTGTCGGCGACCGCCGCGGGCGCGGCCGGTGCAGGCGTCGCGGGTGCAGGCGCAGCGGGCGCGCTCATGCCGGACCCGCGCCGACGCGATAGCCGTAGCCGTGCACGGTCATGATCAGGTGTTCGCCGAGCTTGCGCCGCAGCTGGTGCACGTACACCGCGATGGTATTGCTCTCGATGGTGCCGGAGCTGCCGTACACGGCTTCTTCGAGTTGCTCGCGGGTGACCACCCGGCCCTGGCGTTCGAGCAACAGCATCAGCGTGCGGAACTCGTGTCCGCTCAACGCGACCGGCTCGCCGTCGCGGGTGACCAGGCGCCGCGCCGGGTCGAGCACCACCGTGCCGCAGCTCAGCACCGGCGAGACCCGGCCCTGGCTGCGCCGCATCACCGCACGCAGGCGCGCGCACAACTCGTCGAGCTGGAAGGGTTTGACGATGTAGTCGTCGGCGCCGGCATCGAGTCCGGCGATGCGTTCGCTGAGCTTGTCGCGCGCGGTCACGATCAGCACCGGGGTGGCGTCGTAACGGCCGCGCAGGGTCGCCAGCACGCCCAGGCCGCTGCCGCCGGGCAGGCCGAGATCGAGCAGGACCGCGTCGAAGTCGTGATCGACCAGGGCGGTCTTCGCCAACGGCGCATCGGCGACCCAATCGACCCGCCAACCGTCGTGTATCAGGCCTGCGCGCACCGCCTCGGCGAGCATCGCGTCGTCTTCCACCAGCAGGATGTTCATGCCTCGCCTTGCGTCACCTTGTCGCATCGCCGGCTGCACAGTGCACCGGCACGATTAAAAACTTCTTAAAAGCGCGCGAGCAGGATGTACTGCCTCCCGGTAAGGAGCCTCGCCATGCTCGCCCCGCCGTTCTTCGCCGCCCGCGCCGACGCATTGCGCACGGCGCTGCCGACGATGCTACCCCCGCCACCGCGACGACGACGCGGCGACGACGCCCTGCACCGTACCGACGCCCCTGTCAGCACCGATTCCTCCCCCTCCCTCTCCCGGAATTCGCCGCCCATGAAGCCCCAGCTTGCCGCTCCCGACCCGTCCGCCCTCGCGCCCAGGACCCTGGCCGGTCTGGTGGTTCGTCCGGTGATCCGCGAAGACGCCGCCGTGCTGATCGAGCTGTGCAACGAGCACGCCGAGCAGCTCACCCTGGAGCGCCGGCCCTACGGCCCGCCGCGCAGCGATGCGCTGGAGCTGATGGAAGTGCTGTTCGAGCCGCCGTTCGGCGCCTGGGCCTGGATCGCCGAGGTCGACGGCCTGCACGTCGGCTACGCCAGCGCCACTGCCGGTTTCTCGATGCTCGAACGCGCCTACTGCCTGCAGCTCGACGACCCTTACCTGCGCGCGCCCTGGCGCGATCGCGGCATCGAGGCCGAGTTGTTCCGCCAGGCGCTCGATGCGGCACGCCGCTTCGGCTGCCTCAACTTGCAATGCCAGTCGCCGCTGTGGAGCGAGGCCGCGCGCGGGCTGGAGGCGCCGGTGCGCGCGCTGCGCATGGATGCGATGCGCTACGTGGTGCGGATGGACAGCGAGACCGCCGAGGCCTGAGCGCTGCTAAGGCCCTGCTTGACCTCGGTCCGGCTCGCGCTCGAACAAATCCGACTGGGCCGCAACGTCCTCGCCTTCGGCGAAGCCCGACAGGCCGACGCCGACCAAGCGGAACAGGGTCTGCGCCGGCAGCTCGACCCGCGCGCGCAGCGCGCAGGCGATGTCGGCCAGCTCGGTCTCGTCGGCCGGCGGATGGGCCGCGGTCAGGCTGCGGGTGAGGATGCGGAAGTCGGCGGTCTTGAGCTTCAGCACCACGGTGCGGGCGACCCGCCCGGGGCTGCGCTGCAGTTCGCGTTGATAGCCGGCCCAGGTCTTGCCGGCGAGCCGGCGGATGTCGGCCTCGACCTGCTCCAGCGGCAGGTCGCGCTCGAAGGTGTCCTCCGAGGACACCTGCAGGGTCGGCCGCTCCGGCTCGACCGCGTTGTGGTCGATGCCGAGCGAGAGTTCGTGCAAGCGCCGGCCCCAGCGGCCGAAGCGCTGCTCCAGGGCGAGCGCGCCGAGCGCGCGCAGGTCGGCGACCACACTGACGCCGAGTTCGGCGAGCTTGGCCTCCATGACCTTGCCGACCCCGGGCAGGCGCCCGACCGGCAGCGGCGCCAGGAAGGCCTCGACCTGATGCGGGCGGATCACGAACAACCCATCGGGCTTGCGCCAGTCCGAGGCGATCTTGGCCAGGAACTTGTTCGACGCCACCCCGGCCGATGCGGTCAGCTGGGTCTCTTCGCGGATCGCCGCGCGAATCGCCTCGGCGGTCGCGGTCGCCGACGGCAGCCCGGTCTTGGTGGTGGTGACGTCGAGATAGGCCTCGTCGAGCGACAGGGGTTCGATCAGGTCGGTGTGGCGGGCGAAGATCTCGCGCACCTGGCGCGAGACCGCCTTGTAGCGCACGAAATCCGGCGGCACGAACACCGCCTGCGGGCACAGGCGTTCGGCGCGCACCGCCGGCATCGCCGAGCGCACGCCGAACTTGCGCGCTTCATAGCTGGCCGCACACACCACCGAACGCGCGCCGCGCCAGGCCACCACGACCGGCTGGCCACGCAATTCCGGCGCATCGCGTTGCTCGACCGACGCGTAGAACGCGTCCATGTCGACATGCAGGACTTTGCGGCTGGGCGCGGATTCGGACACGGCACCGGGACAGGCGGACGAACGCGCCATGGTAGCGCTTCGCCGCCTGCCCGCTTGCGCCGGATCGTGCGGGTCATGCGGGTCATGCAGACCCGGGCGGATCAGGCGGGCCCGCGCCGCCGCGCTCCGATGCGCCCTCGCACCGTCGCGACGATCACAGCGGCTGGAACAGGACTTCCAGTTGGTCGACGCTGTTGAGGCCGGCGCCGTAGGTGCCGTCGCCCTGATCGGACTGCCCGGCGTTCGGCAAGGCCGCGACCAAGGCGGCAAAGGCCGGCCCGACATTGTCCTCCCACAACGCGATCTGGCCGACGATCGATTGATTCTCCGGGAAGTTGGCCAGCAGCGCGGTCACGGTGGGCACGTCGGCAGCGGTGAACGGTTCGTCCTGGTCGTTCATCATCACCAGATGGATGCCGATGACCTGGGTGGCATCGACGTTGCTGGCGACGATGCCGATGCAGGAGGTGAAGTTGCCGAACTGCACCGTCGGCACGACCTGGCCGTTGACGGGAGGAATTGCCTGCGCGCTGGCCCATTCGCATTCGCGGATGTTGAGCGGCGTGTTGCATTGAAAGATCTGGTAGGGCATCGGAACTCTCCTGTGGGTAGGACGCAGCCGATGCCGCGCCAGAATTCCTTCTAGCGGCCCCGACCGCGACGCGATATGCGGACGCGGTCCGCAGCGACCGCTTCGATTCGCAGTGCCGACCCCGCGCTCGAACACCAGAGCGGTGCACGCACCTCGTCTTAGTAAGCGCCGCCTACGTCGCGGTTCGCCGCGTGCAAGGCCCTCGCCGCTTCACGAGCGCGCGCCGGCCGCGTTCTGGCGGACATGACTATCTCTCTACGCATAGACGCCGACGAAGCGGCCATCGAGTCGCATCCCTGCTTCGCCGGCCTGCCGGAACCGGAATCGGTCGAGTTCGAGGCCCTGTGCCGCTTCTGCGAGGAACATCGCGTCGAGGTGCTGTCGTCGCTGCCCTGGGTCGCGGCCGAGATCGCCGCGCTCGAAGGCTTCGACGCGATGCTGCGGCTGGTGCGCCGCCACGGCGGGCGCCGGCTGTACCTGTCGCGCAGCCGCAACGCGTGCTCGACCCGGCTCGGCGTGGCCCTGGACCCGCCCACCCACCGCCGCCTGCTCGACCGCGCCAGCGCCGCCGGCACCATCGAGATCCCTTCGGCCTGGGGCGTGTTCGTCGGCCTGCGCCGGGTCGGCATCCGCGCTGCGGTACGCGCCGGGCGCAGCCAGCGCGAGGTCGCCCAAACCTTCGGCGTGACCGAGCGCCACCTGCGCCGCGAGGCCGACAGCCTGCGTCCGGGCTGACTGCGCCCGTGCTGACCGCGCCCGTACTGAACAGGGGCGCCGGCCGGACTGCGCCGCGCGCGCGGCATCGGCGACAATGGCGGCCCTCGCCGCCACCGTCCCCGCCATGTCCGCAACGTCCCCCGTTCCCAGCGCCATCTCCCTGACCCGCTACCTGATCGAAGAACAGCGCGCCGGGCGCATCAATCCCGACCTGCGCCTGCTGATCGAAGTCGTCGCCCGTGCCTGCAAGACCATCTCCATCGCGGTCGGCAAGGGCGCGCTCGGCGGCGTGCTCGGCGAAGCCGGCACCCCTGGCGAAGCCAGCATGAACATCCAGGGCGAAGCGCAGAAGAAGCTCGACGTGCTCAGCAACGAGATCCTGCTCGAAGCCAACGCCTGGGGCGGCCACCTCGCCGGCCTGGCCTCGGAAGAGATGGACACCTCGCACCCGATCCCGGACGTTTACCCGCGCGGCAACTACCTGCTGCTGTTCGATCCCCTCGACGGTTCGTCCAACATCGACGTCAACATCTCGGTCGGCACGATCTTCTCGGTGCTGCGTTGCCCGGACGGCGTGACCCAGGCCGCCGACAAGGACTTCCTCCAGCCCGGCACCGAACAGGTCTGCGCCGGTTACACGACCTACGGCCCGAGCACGATGCTGGTGCTGACCATCGGCAACGGCACTCACGCCTTCACCCTCGACCGCGAAGTCGGCAGCTTCGTGATGACCACGCGCAACATGACCATTCCCGAGGAAACCAAGGAATTCGCGGTCAACATGTCCAACCAGCGCCACTGGCAGCCGCCGATGCAGGCCTACGTGGCCGATCTGCTGGCCGGCAACGAAGGCCCGCGCGGCAAGGACTTCAACATGCGCTGGGTCGCCTCGATGGTCGCCGACGTGCACCGCATCCTGACCCGCGGCGGCATCTTCAGCTATCCGCTCGACGCCAAGTGCGCCGACAAGGGCGGCAAGCTGCGCCTGATGTACGAAGCCAACCCGATGAGCTTCCTGGTCGAACAGGCCGGCGGCGCCGCCAGCACCGGCCGCCAGCGCATGCTCGAAGTGCAGCCGACCGGCCTGCACATGCGCGTGCCGGTGTTCATCGGCAGCAAGACCGAGGTCGAAACCGCAGTGCGCTATCACCGCGAACACGATGCTGAACAGGCCTGAGGCCGGCTCGATCTAAATCTGAACAGGGCTCTCTCCCGGCTCAGGGAGGGCGCGCCGATGCGGTCGGGGCTCACGCAGGCGTTGCGCCCGCATTGGTCCGGCCCGGCCCCGGCTGAACGAACCGGGTTCTTTGGATGAATCGACTTGCGGCTATGCCTAAACGCGCATCGTCGCCGATAGCGGTCGCCCGATGACCGGCTTTGCTTCGAGTGTGCGTTGGTAGTAACACTTGCAGTAATTGTCGGCGCCTTGCGCCCGCGGGGAAAAGCGATGTCGAACAGTACTCGGCGCGACTTGGGAGGTCGCTACGCGGCCAACGGCGTTACTTCGCCCAAACTTGCCGCGGCACGCGATTTCGCCGGCCGTGAACTGCTGTATCTGAGCCCCGGCGGCGCCGGGCGCATGCACGCTCTGGCGCCGCTGCAGACCCTGGGCTGGACCCTGCGCCGCGTGGTCGATGCGCGCGGCGCGATGCGCATGCTGCACGCCAACCTGCGTCTGCCGCATGCGGTATTGATCGACCTGCGCGAAGGCTTCGACGCGCGCGACCTCGACGAACTCGGCCCGGCCTTGAGCGTGCACAACGCCGGCTGGATCGCCGGCATCGCCGCCGACCAGGTCGAAGACCCGATCGTGCGCCGGCTGATCCGCGATTACTGCTACGACTACGTCACCCTGCCCTGCCCCGAAACCGTGCTGCACACGGTGATCGGCCACGCTTACGGCATGGCCGCGTTGGCCTGCGGCCATAACGACGATACCGGCTCGAACTACGTCGACGGCATGGTCGGCGAAAGCGAGGCGATGCGTTCGCTGTGCCGGGTGTTGAACAAGGCCGCGTCGACCGACGCGCCGGCCTTCATCGCCGGCGAAACCGGCACCGGCAAGGAACTCGCGGCGATGGCGATCCACCGCCATTCGCGCCGCCAGCGCAATCCTTTCGTCGCGATCAACTGCGGCGCGATTCCGCACAACCTGATCGAGTCGGAACTGTTCGGCTACGAACGCGGCGCCTTTACCGGCGCGCAGCAACGCAAGCTCGGCCGCATCGAGATGGCCAACGGCGGCACCTTGTTCCTCGACGAAATCGGCGACCTGCCGCTGGAAAGCCAGACCTCGCTGCTGCGTTTCCTCGAACAGGGCAGCATCGACCGGCTCGGCGGCCAGGGCCCGGTCAAGATCGACGTGCGCATCGTTTCGGCGACCCATCACGACCTCGAACTCGCAGTCGCCGAAGGCCGTTTTCGCAGCGACCTCTATCACCGCCTGTGCGTGCTGCGCCTGCAGCTGCCGCCGCTGCGCGAACGCGGCGGCGACATCGACCTGCTCGCCGATTACGCGCTGCAGCGTTATTCGCAGGAAAACACCCGCGGCCTGAAGGGTTTTTCGCCGTGCGCGCGCCACGCCATGCACCGCCATGCCTGGCCCGGCAACGTGCGCGAACTGATCAACCGCGTGCGCCAGGCCGTGGTGATGGCCGAGGGCCGCTACATCACCGCCGCCGACCTGCGCATCGGCGCGCTTGGCGACGGCCAGCCGATGACCCTGGAAGAAGCGCGCGACGCCGCGACCCGCGAAGCGATCGAACGCGCCCTGCACCGCAACCGCCGCCGCCTCGGCGAATCCGCGCGCGAACTCGGCGTGTCGCGAGTAACGCTGTACCGGCTGATGCAGAAGCTCGGCATGCGCGGCAGCGAAGAGGATGTATCCGAGGAAGCCGAAACCGCCTGAGCGGCGCGCAACGGCCAACGCGGTTGCCTCCTTGCAGAACAGATGCGGTTCCCCCCTTTGCGGAGGGGGGCTGGGGAATTTGCTCTTATTGCAGATGCCATGACTCTGCGTCATCCGAACCAAACCAATCCCCGCGCCGCACAAAACACCTATCGCCGCCGACCGCGCCGCGCATCCAGCCACGGCTGCAACGACACCATCCACAGATTCTCGTTGCCGTTGTCCCAGGCCTGCAGGCGCGCCATGTCGCGCTCACCGGCGTCCTGGCTGCGCGGATAGCTCACCGGCAGCGAGCCCTTGCCGGCGAAATACAGGGTGACGCCATCGGGCCCGAGATGCGGCGCCCACGGGCTGTGCCGATTGATCGCATCGCCGAGGTCCAACGGCGCCGACCAGCCCTCGCCTTCGCGGAACACGATGAATAAACGGTCCGGGCCTTTGCGGTCGGCGTAATTGGCGTCGAACACCAGGAAGGACTCGTCGGGCGCGATCGCCGGATCGAGCTCGTGCGCATCCGCCGGGCCCAGTCGAACCGGCGTCGGAACCAGATACTCGCCGTCGCGGTATTGCGATCGGTACAGATGGAACTCGTCGTCGTCGCCGGGCCGCTGGAAGTACACGCTGCCGTCGGCTGCGACGCTCGGCGCGAAACTGCGTGTGCTGAGGTTGACGCGACCGGGCAGCCGTTTCGGCTCGCCCCAGCCATCGCCCACGCGATCGACGCGCCACAGGTGGCCGCCGTTGCCCGGCGAGGACTTGCCGTTGGCGAATACCGCCGCGAGCGCGGGACCACCGGCTTCGGCGGCGCGGTTGGAGGTGAAGATCAGGTGCGAACCGTCCGGCGCCATCGCCGGGTCGTGATCGAGCCACTGCCCGGAAAACGGGGCGATCTTCGGTTCCGACCACACTCCGTCGACCAAGTGCGAAACCATGATCGCGCCGTTGGGCCAGTGGAGGCGGTCGAAATACACGCTCCGGCCGTCCGGAGTGAACGCCGGCGAATCCTCGTTGGCCGGTCCGGACACGATACCGGGCGCGAACACGCGCGGCGGCGCGGTCGCCACGATGGGCGTCTGTGTGCGCGCATGCACGGGCCCCGCGAGGCTCGTCAACGCAATGCAGATTGCCAGGCCCGGCAAAACAGGATGGTTCATGACGCCCCCGATGGAAGACCGATGCAGCCGCGCTGCGGATTGGCCGCGACAGTAGGCGGCGCCCTGCGCAGGCAGCGCGTGCCGCAGGTCCGCAGGACCTTCGGCATTGAGTTGTGCGCACGAAACACGCGGTAACAGGGTGTATCCCTGCGGCGACCGCGACAGCGGCGGCGGCTTGCCTGCTGTAGCGGCGCGGCCCGACCGCGCCGGCGTGAATCCAGCCGTCCTTGTCGATTGCCGCCGCCCGGGTTCGTCGTACCAGGCACCCTCACCCACGGAGTACGGAATGAAGATCTATTGGATCAAGGCCCAGGCGCCACGACGAGTACTGGCGCTGGTCAAACACCTCCGCATCGACGCCGAGCTGATCGAGAAAGACCTGATAGCCGGCGAACTCAAGGCCGCCGATTACGCCGCACTCAACCCCAACTGCAAGGCGCCGACCCTGGTCGACGGCGAGCGGGTGCTGTGGGAGTCTTCGGCGATCATGGCCTACCTGTGCATCCGGCAAGGTTCGGACATGTGGCCGGCGCAGTCTCCCGACGAACAGATCGAAGTGCTGCGCTGGCTGTCGTGGAACGACTGCCACTGGGCCGAGGCCGTGGCGCCGTTCTACTTCGAGCATGTGGTCAAGAGCACCTTCGGCTTCGGCGTGCCGGACACGGGGTCGTTGCAGGGCGAGGTCGAGCGCCTGGCGAAATTCGCCCGCGTGCTCGACGCGCATCTGGCCGATCGTCGCTACATCGCCTGCGGCCGGCTCACCATCGCCGACTTCCAGCTCGCCTCGATGGCGGCCTATTGGCGCGAGTCGGAGATGCCGCTCGAGCCCTACGCCCACATCCGGCGCTGGCTCGAGGACTTGATGCAAATCCCAGCCTGGGCCGACCCGTGGCCGAGCGAAGACCGGCCCTCGGCTGCGGTAGCGGCTGGGTGAGCGACACGCCGAATCGCGGTCGCGCTCAAGACGTCCCGATCGAGTTTCGGCGCGGGGGATTTGCGGTTCGGCAAGCGCAGGCAAAAAATCGGGGCGGAGGCCTCACACCTCCGCCCCGACGCGAGCGCCGTCGGAACCGACGACACCGGGAAACCTGGGCCGTTCGACGGGGTCTCGACGGCGCCGGTACTGGAGTCGTCGCGAGAGTCGTGCCAACAATTTAAATAATTGAATTAATTGATTATTTTCCCTCACCAGCAGCGCCCAGCCGAGGCCGTCCGACAAAAGCGTTGCGCCCGGGTTACCCGCCGGTCGCACCGATTTTCACGCCGATCACCGCAAAACCCAGCGAAAGCCAGGCACAGCGGCCGGCAGGCTCACGAGGAAACCGTGTAAACAAGCACAGTCGCGCCGTTGCCTTTTTGCAACGCGCCTCGCGTGCGAGGATGACCGCCTTCCCGCGCCTGCCTTCCAAGCCATGTCATCGACGACCGACGCCCCGGACGATTTCATCGAGGTCTATCCCGAGGCCCTGACCCGCGAGCAATGCGCGGACCTGCTGCGCCGGTTCGACGCCAGCCGCGAGAGCGAGCCAGGCCGGGTCGGCGGCGGGGTGATGCCGGACCTCAAGGACAGCCGCGACCTGACCATCACCGGCCGCGAAGGCTGGAAGGACGTCGAGATCGCCTTGAACCTGGCGGTGTTCCGCGGCCTGTTGCGGTATCTGCGCCGCTACCCGCACACGATGATCGCGCCGCTGATGCTGGAAGCGCCATCGGCCGACGGCAAGCGCCACCGTCTCACCCCCGAACGCATGGCCGACATGGACGACAACGCGCTCGCGCCGATCGCCCAGACCGTGTTCCGCCCGGGCTCGATCAATCTGCAGCGCTACACCGCCGATCGCGGCGGTTATCCGTACTGGCATTGCGAGCTGTACCCGCGCGACCCGGGTGCCGAAACCCTGCACCGCCACGTGCTGTGGACGATCTACCTCAACGACGGCTTCGAGGAAGGCGAAACCGAGTTCCTGTATCAGCGCCGCAAGATCGTCCCGCGCACCGGCGACCTGCTGATCGCGCCGGCCGCGTTCACCCACACCCACCGCGGCAACCGGCCCAAGGGCAGCGACAAATACATCGCGACCAGCTGGATCCTGTTCCAACGCGCGGAGCAGTTGTTCGGCGGGCGCTGAGTATCTTGGCGTAAGGCTGTTGCGTAGCGGGCGAGAGCAAATCCCCCGGCGCAGCCACGATGCAGGCATCCATCCGACGCAGGCGCCCGCCCCCTTTGTCAAAGGGGGCGAGTTCACGCGGCATGGTTCGTACACAGGTCGAGTACCTTCCGCAGTTCCCCCCCTTTGAAAAAGGGGGGCAGGGGGGATTTGCTGTTAGCTGTTAGCTGTTAGCTGTTAACCGCCAACCCGCCAAACCTCACGGATTACGCGGATGGTTCAACACCAGCCAATACAAGCCGACCTGCTTGACCGCCCAGACGAACTGCTCGAAATCCACCGGCTTCTGGATATAGCTGTTGACCCCGAGCGCATAGCTCGCCTCGACGTCGAAGGGCTCGGTGCTGGTGGTCAGCACCACCACCGGCAGGGTGCGGGTGGGCTCGTGGGCGCGGATCGCCTGCAGCACTTCGCGGCCGTCGACTTTCGGCAGATTGAGGTCGAGCAGGACGATCGACGGCAGGTCGTTCGGGTCGCGATCGGAGTAACGGCCACGGGCGAACAGGTAATCCAGCGCCTCGGCGCCGTCGCCCATCACCACCAGCCTGTTGGCGATCTTGGCCTCGTCGAAGGCGAGCCGGGTCAGCTCGACGTCGTCGGGATTGTCTTCGACCAGCAGGATTTCCTTATGCATCTATGTTTTCCTCGCCTGTCGCAGCGACAGGCAATTCCACTATGAAGGTGCTGCCCGCACCGGGCTGCGAATGAGCGCGCAGCTCGCCGCGATGGCGCTCGACCACGCGGCGCGCGATCGCCAGGCCCAAACCGTGGCCGCCGCCCTGGTCCGGCCCATGCAGGCGCTGGAAGGGCTCGAACAATTTGTGAGCATATCGCATGTCGAAACCGGAGCCGTGGTCGCGGATGGTCAGCACCAGACGGTCCACTGCGGTCTCGCCGCTGACCTCGATGCGCACCGGCTCGACCGGGCCCTCGCGTTCGCACGAGAACTTCCAGGCGTTGTGCATGAGCTGGTTCAACATCAGCTTGAGCAGGCGCTCGTCGCCTTCGACCTGCAAACCGGGCTGGACCGTGATCTCGCCGCGATGGCGCGGATCGGCGTCCTGCAACTCGGCGCCGACCCAGTCGGCGAGCAGGCTCAGGTCCACCGGCACGACCCGCATCTCGGCGCGGGTCACGTGCGACAACTCGGTCAGCGCGGCGAGCAGGCCGGTCATGCGCGAGGCCGCGGCGCGGATGCGCCCGAGGTAGTCGCGGTCGGTCTCGTTCAAGCGCTCGACCGCGCGTTCGCTGAGCAGGGCGGAAAAACTTTCGATCGAACGCAGCGGCGCGCGCAGGTCGTGGGCGACCGCGTCGGCGAACAGCTGCAACTGCCGGTTGGAGGCGTCGAGCGCGGCGCCGCGTTCCTCGATGCGCGCGCTCATGGCCATGCCGGCCTCGCGCTCGCCGCGGATGTCGCGCATGTGCGAGATGAAGTACTGCGGCGCGCCGGACTCGTCGCGCATCACCGCGACGTTGAGCTGCACCCAGACCTCGCTGCCGTCGCGATGGACATAGCGCTTGTGCTCGTCGACCGAGGCCAGGCTGCCGTTGACCAGCGCGGTGACCAGGTTGTTGCTGATCGCCAGGTCGTCGGGGTGGGTCACTTCGCTGTAATGGTGACCGCGCAGCTGATCTTCGCGGTAACCCAGCATCGCGCACAGCGCCGGATTGATTTCCAGCCAGATGCCCTCGATCGAGACGATGGCCATGCCGATGTTCGACGCGGCCATGGCCTGACGGAAGCGATCGTCGCCCATCTTCGACGCCACCGCGGCAGTGGCGTGGGCGGCAGGGGGCGTGGCGCGCGGCAGGCTCATCGGTACAGGGCTAAGGATCTTCGGCGGATGGCGTGACCGGGGAGTGTATCCGCCCGGCTCGTGACGGCACGGTAGACGGTCGCATACGGCGCCGACACAGCCAAGTCGAGCACAATGCCGGCATGGATTTTCCTCAGATCGCCTTCCTGCTGATCCTGGGCGCCGCGCTGTATCTGTTCGTCAGCGAGCGCCTGCGGGTCGACGTCACCGCCATGCTGACCCTGCTGGCGCTGGTCCTGACCGGCGTGCTCGACGCCAAGCAGGCCTTGTCGGGCTTCGCGAGCGAGCCGGCGATCATCGTCGCGGCGGTGTTCGTGATCTCCGGCGGCCTGGCCGCGACGGGCATCACCGAACGCCTGGGCCAGTGGATCGGCGACGCCTCCGGCAAGAGCGAGACCCGCGCGATCGCGGTGACCATGCCCGCGGTCGCGGCGCTGTCCTCGTTCACCCACCACGTCATGGTCACGGCGATGATGCTGCCGATCCTGACCCGCTTCGCCAAGGCGCGCGGGCTGTCGGCCTCGCGCCTGCTGATGCCGATGTCGTTCGCCGCGTCGCTCGGCACCACCCTGACCCTGGTCAGCGCGCCGGCCTTCCTGCTCGCCGACAACCTGATCGAACGCACCGGCGCGCCGGGCCTGGGCATCTTCTCGATCACCCCGATCGGCCTGGCCTTGGTCGCGCTGGGCGTGGTCTATATGCTCGCCACGCGCTGGCTGCTGCCCAAGCGCGGCGGCGAGCACGGCGACGACGGCTATCTGCGCCTGGACCGTTATCGCACCGAGCTGTTGATCGTCGAGGGCTCGCGCTGGAGCACGCGCCCATTGGCCGAACTGCAGAAGGCGCTCGGCGACCGCTTCGTCATGACCGGCTGGCTGCGCGACGGCCAACGCCGCCAGGACCTGGGCCCGAGCAGTCCGCTGATCAGCGGCGACATCCTGCTGGTCGAAGCCTCGGCCGATGCCTTGGCTTCGCTGCACGACGACAGCGGGCTCGACCTCAACGCGATCGCGCGCTTCGGCGGCGGCATCGAAGGCGACGGCGAGCCGCAACTGGTCCAGGCGGTGGTCGCACCGGGCTCGGAGTTCATCGGGCGCAGCGTGCGCGAGCTGGATTTCGCGCGCCGCTTCCACGCCGTCATCGCCGGCCTGTGGCGTCGCCAGGGCGCGGTCGCGCCGCGGCTGTCGGACGCGCGCCTGCGCGAAGGCGATCTGCTGGTGCTGTGGGGCCGGCCCTCGCGTTTCGCCGAACTCGCCGCGCACCACGGCTTCCTGATGCTGGTGCCGTTCGCCGGCGAAGCGCGCCGGCGCATCCGCGCGCCGCTGGCATTGGCGATCCTCGCCGCGACCGTGATCGCCGCCGCCACCGAGTGGCTGCCGGCGCCGCTGGCCTTCCTGCTCGGCGCGGTGGCGATGGTCGTCACCCGCTGCGTCGACGTCGAACAGGCGTATCGCGAGATCGACGTGCGCATCTTCGTGATGATCGCCGGAGTGATCCCGCTCGGCGTGGCGATGGAACAGACCGGCACCGCGCAGCTGCTGGCGCAGGGCCTGTTGCACGTGGTCTCGGGCTGGTCGCCGCTGGCGATCCTGCTGGTGATGTTCACCTCCGCCGCGCTGCTGACCCAGATTCTCTCCGACGCCGCCACCACCGTGTTGCTCGGCCCGATCGCGATCTCGTTGGCGCAATCGCTCGGTCTGCCGCCGACCCCGTTCGTGGTCTGCACCGCGCTCGGCGCGGTCGCCGCCTTCCTGACCCCGATCGGCCATCACGGCAATCTGCTGATCCTCGGGCCGGGCCAATACCGCTTCAACGACTTCCTGCGCATCGGCTTGCCGCTGACCACCATGGTCGCCCTGGTCAGCGCCTGGATGGCGCGTTGGCTGTGGCTCGACGGACCGCTGTGGCCGCTGTCGTCCTGACCGCGTCGCCGTGTTCGCCATCCCCGGCTGCGGTTTGCGCGGGTCGCCTCGTTCGATGACGTTTCGACGATACGCCGCGGCTGCGGTGTTGGTCGGCGCGATCGCAATCCGCGATCCGGTCGCGGTCGAAGGGTAGGGAATTTCCTACCCCACGTTCGGCGGTCCACTGAGAGCAATCGGTCACAACTTGCCTCAAGTTACACAGGCCCCGGCAGCGCGACGAGTGCGTTGGCAAGGAAGCCGCTC
The DNA here is from genome assembly GCF_052078695.1 of Lysobacter sp. CA196. Taxonomy (NCBI): domain Bacteria; kingdom Pseudomonadati; phylum Pseudomonadota; class Gammaproteobacteria; order Lysobacterales; family Lysobacteraceae; genus Lysobacter; species Lysobacter sp. CA196. Next base: position 57,972 of record NZ_JBQJIN010000023.1, read on the forward strand.
AGCAAAGGATAGTTCGCCGCCTTGAGCAAGCGGTCCAGCTGGGCCGGGGCCCTTCTTCCTTTCGATTCCTCCGAATCCAGGCGCGGTCATGCGTTACACGGTGCAACTGAGCGAATCCGATTACCAAGGCCGGCGCCTGTCGTGCGACGTCGCCGACGAATGCTTCAACGATGCCATCCAGGCTTCGCAGGCAGCCAAGACCGAAGCCTTCCACCTGACCGTGCAGCTCGGCCTGCCGGTCGCGATCCGCATCTTCGAAGACAGCCGCATCTATCTGTCGCACATCATGCCGGCGCCGCGGCGCTGAGCGTTCGCGTCTCCGATCTTCCCGAAAGCCCGAGGCCCTTTGTAGGAGCTGCGCAAGCTGCGACCGTTGGCTGGCGGCAGGCGGCGCAGGGGCGGGCGACTACGCGGTCGCGACTCGCGTCGCTCCTACTCCTCAGATCGCCTCGAAAGCCCGAAGTCTCTTGTAGGAGCTGCGCAAGCTGCGACCGCGGACCTGCGGCCAGCGGCGCAAGCACGGGCACCTGCGCGGTCGCGACTCGCGTCGCGCCTCCCCCCAAGATCGCCTCGAAAGCCCGAGGCCCTTTGTAGGAGCTGCGCAAGCTGCGACCGTTGGCTGGCGGCAGGCGGCGCAGGGACGGGCGACTACGCGGTCGCGACTCGCGTCGCTCCTACTCCTCAGATCGCCTCGAAAGCCCGAAGTCTCTTGTAGGAGCTGCGCAAGCTGCGACCGCGGGCTGACGGTTGGCGGCGCAAGTACGGGCGATCACGCGTTCGCGACTTACCTCGCTCCTGCACCAGCCCTCATTCGAAGCTTCGACGATCTTGTTGGTGCTGCGTAAGCCGCAATCGCGAACTCAATGGTCCGCGACGAAGATACGGACCGAATCCCCCACACCCTGCATCGCATCGATCCTCGACGACGTCGACACCTTCACATCGCCGACGTCGATCCGCACGCCTTCACGCAGCGCAGTCTGACGCGCATCTCAATTCGCATACGCGATACGCATCGCCGATGCCCATCGGGTAGGGGGGCGCCACCCGAGCGCCGTTCCCATCTGTGGGGAGGGGCTGAAGAAGACGAGCCGCCGCCTGCGGCGAATCGTCTTCGGGGCATGCAAGACCTCTACCGCCGCAATGCACGACACCGCTTCGCGACTGCGTTCGCGCGGCGGACTTTGGCTGGTCTTTTCTTATTTCGATCTACGACTCGGAGAAACCGCATGTCCATGAAACAACGTGTCCTGACCGCCTCGATCCTGCTGGCGGTGACCGGCACCACCGCGACCGCGCTGGTCACCGCGCAGCACTACCGCGATGCCGGCAACGCGTCGGCGCAAGCCAACGGCAACGCCGCAAATGCATCGACAGCCGCATCGGCCAAGGCGGCCACCGCGGCGCGTACCAATCTGCATAATTCGGGCTTCGCACTCGCGCCGACCGTCTCCGGCGCCACGCCGAACGCGCACCTCGCCAAGCATCCGGCGGTCGCGCGCGCACGCGAACAATTGCTCGCGCAGAAGCTGCGCGGCACCGGCGCACAGGCCGACCGCGAGGCGATCGACGCCGAACAATACCTGCCGCGCGATGTCATCGTCGAAGCCGACGGCAGCGAGCACGTGCGTTTCAACCGCGATTACCAAGGCCTGCCGGTAATCGGCGGCGACCTGGTCACGCACATGAAGGACGGCCTGTTGACCTCGGTCAGCAAGACCATGGACCTCAAGCTCGGCCAGGGCGGCGCCAAGGCGCCGAAGTTGTCGGTCGCGCAGGCGGTGACCGATGCCGGCGTGCATTTCGCCGGCCGTTTCATGGATAAGCCGACCTCGCGCGTAGTCTATTTCGCCCAGGACAACCAGCCGAAACTCGCGTACGAAGTGACCTTCCGCGGCCTCAACAAGGCCGAGCGCCCGGTCCACGACATGATCTACGTCGATGCCGACAACGGCGCTCTGCTCGGCCGCGACAGCAAGATCTACAGCGCCGAAGCGGCCCAGGGCGAGGGTTTCACCATCACCCGCGGCAAGGTCGCGATCTCGACCAGCAAGGTCGGCGCCGAGGAAAGCGACGGACGTGGCGCGGGCTATCTGCTGCGCGACGATAAGCGCGGCGGCGGCACCTTGCACAACACCGGCGGCACGGTGGTCGACCTGTACTTCGGTGGCGGCGATTTCACCGCACCGCCGATGTTCGACAAGGACAACGTCTGGGGCAACGAGCAGATGTCCAACATCGAGCGCACCGGCGTGGAAGCCCACTACGGCGTGTCCAAGACCTGGGACTACTACAAGAAGCTCTACGACCGCGTCGGCATCTTCGGCGACAGCAAGGGCGTGGAAAGCTTCGTCAACGTGACCTTCTCGATCTTCTACTTCATCGACGCCGGCGGCACCAACGCGTTCTGGGACGGCGAAGCCAAGCGCATGGTCTACGGCAACGGCGACTACGGCATTTCCAACCCGGTGGTCGCGCTCGACGTGGCCGGCCACGAAATGTCGCACGGCGTGACCCAGGCGACCTCGAACCTGGCCTATGCCGGCGACGCCGGCGGCCTCAACGAAGCCACCTCCGACATCCACGGCACCCTGGTCGAGTTCTTCGACAACAGCCCGAAGGACCCGCCGGATTATCTGATCGGCGAGAACGTCATGCTCGACGGCACGCCGCTGCGCTACATGTTCAAGCCCAGCCTCGACGTCGCCGAAGACGGCAGCGGTTCCTTCGATTGCTATCCGGCCGGCGGCTTCACCGAAGAAGACCCGCACTACACCTCCGGCGTCGGCAACCACTTCTTCTACCTGCTCGCCGAAGGCCAGAAGGTGCCGAAGTCGCATCGCAAGACCTTGCTGCCGGCCGACCTGGTCTGCAACGGCGCGACCGGGCTCAAGGGCATCACCCCGAACACCGCGGGCCAGATCTGGTATCGCGCCAACACCTTGTACCTGACCTCGCAGTCGTCCTACCCGCAGGCGCGTGAGGCGACCCAGACCGCGGCCCAGGACCTGGTCGACAAGGGCTTGTTGAAGGCGAGCGTGGTCAAGTCGGTGGCCTGCGCCTGGGAAGCGGTCAACGTGTCGCTGCCGGAAGGCTCGACCGGACTGCGCTGCAAAAGCTAAGCGGTGACCCGTGCCGTGTATTGAGCTGCATTCGAGGTCGTTGCGGCCCCCGTTGCGCGAAAGCGCGGCGGGGGCCGTTTTTCATCGAGTGTCTTGGCCTGGAGCGTAGCGACCGAGGACGTATCGGCCAGCGACCTATGAGCCAAGCGGGTTGGTCCGAGCGATCGGTCTCCCGTCACTCCGCGCTCGGCGGCACTGCGAAGTAGACGCCGTCGACGCTGCCGTTGAAGCCGCAATAGTCGGGACCGACCAGCGGTTTGCCGTTAGCATCCAGGGCTTGCACGCGCAAGACCGCGCCTTCGCGGGTCAGCTTCAGCGAGCTGCGTGGGTCGCCTTCGACTTGCACCGTCAACACCGCACCGACGTGACGCCCACTACCGGCGGCGTCGCAGAGCCAACGCCCGTCGAGCGGATGCGCGGCATTGGCCTCGACCTTGAAACGGCCGCCGCCCTCGCTGACGACGTCGACGCCGCCGGCGACATTGCGCCAGCTTCCTACCATGCCGGCCGATGGGTTCGTGCGTATCTGCGACAGCGCGCGTGCGCGATCGTCGAGCAAGGCTTTGAGCGACCGCGTCCGATTCGCCGGCGTGGCGTTGTCGTAGGTCGCATCGCGCACGCCGACGAACCAACGCTGGTCCTCGCGCAGTCCTTTCGCGGCCTGGGCGTCGAGCGACTTACGCAGGCGCTCGTAAGCGCGGCCGACCGCGGCGTCGGCGTTTGCCAGGCGGACATCCTTGCAGATCGCATTCTCGATCGGCATGGAGGCCTTGGCGCAATCGAACGAAGGTTTCGCCGGTGCGGGCGTGGTCGCGAGTACCGGTGCCGATGCCGCGAGCGACACGGCGAGCAGGGCGGATGAGGCGAGGGCGGGTATGGTCACGGCGGCGGTCCTTGGCTGCGCTGAGATGAAGCATTGCACGCTCACCGCGCTAGCTGGCGGTGCGCGGGTGCATTGTCGATCAGCGAGCCGTCCATCGCCAGTCCGAGCGAGACTCGCCCGCCGGAAACCGCTTGATTTCAGCCGTTTTATGGACGACGACGGCTGACCGGAGCTTGCGCAGGTATCGCCCAAGCTTGCAGTACACCGGTCGGATGCCGTTACGGGATCGCCGACCGCAGGCCTGGGCAGTGCTTGCGAGGTTGCGACCGCGACCGCCGGCGACCCCGCTCGGCACCCAGCCGTCAGAACAACTCCAGTTGCGGAGTCGGCTTGCGCGGGGCGACGAACTGGCTGGTGTCCAGGGCCGGCAGCCGCCCGTAGCCGTGCTTGCGCCAGGCCTTCTGGAAACGTTGTTCGATCAGCTGCGCAAACGGGCCTTCGCCGCGCATGCGCTTGCCGAAAGTACTGTCGTAGTCCTTGCCGCCGCGCATCTGCTGGATCAGGCTCATCACGTGCGCGGCGCGGTCGGGGTAGTGCAGTTGCAGCCAGTCGCGCCAGACCTGCTTGAGTTCGTGCGGCAAACGCAGCAGCACGTAGCCGGCGGCGCGCGCCCCGGCTTCGTGCGCAGCGGCGAGGATCTGCTCGAGCTCGCCGTCGTTGATCATCGGGATGGTCGGCGCGACCAACACGCCGACCGGCACCCCGGCCTCGGCGAGGGTGCGCATGGCCTTGAGCCGCGAATGCGGCGCCGAGGCGCGCGGCTCCATCTTCGCCGAGAGCTGGTTGTCCAGGGTGGTGACCGAGAAATACACCGACACCAGGCGCCGCCGCGCCATCGACGCCAGCACTTCGACGTCGCGTACGATCGAGGCATTCTTGGTGATCAGGCTGAAAGGATGCGAGCAGGCGTCGAGCACTTCCATGACCCCGCGGGTGATCCGGTAGCGGCGCTCGATCGGTTGGTAGGCATCGGTGTTGATGCCGAGCGCGATCGGCGCGCACTGGTAGCCGGGGCGGGCGAGTTCGTTCTGCAGGCGCTCGGCGGCATTGACCTTGGCGAACAGCCGGGTCTCGAAGTCCAGGCCCGGCGACAGTTCCAGATAGGCGTGCGAGGGACGCGCGAAGCAGTACACGCAGCCGTGCTCGCAGCCGCGATAGGGATTGACCGACTGGCTGAAGCCGATGTCGGGCGAATCGTTGCGGGTGATGATGCTGCGCGCGGTTTCCTCGCGCACCTGGGTGTCCGGGCGCGAGCTCGCGTCGGCGTCTTCGTACACCGAGCCCCAACCGTCGTCCTCGCCCTGGACGGTGGTGACGGCGTAGCGCCCGGCGACGTACGACGCGGCGCCGCGCCCCTTGAACGCGCTGGGCTGGATCGAGAGTCGGGCTTTGCGTGCGGCATCCATCCGCGCAGCCTACGCCGGCGCCGTCGCAGGTTTCGCGACGCCGCCGGATCACTGGGTTGCATCGCTAGGCTGCATCGCTCGCTGGCGCAGGCGCATCGCCGGCAAGCTGAATGCGGCGAGGGACGCATGCCCACGGCATCGCTTGCCGCGGGTCGTTGATTCCCTGCCGAGGCTTACTCGATCGCGAAGCTGGTGCTGACCGAAGCGCTGACGCTGATCTGACCGACCGACAGGGTCTCGCCGTCGGCCGCTTCGCCGCCGCCGCCACTGTTCTGCATGACGTTCTGCATCATCTGGCCGCCGCTCATGCCACCGCCCCAGCGACTGCCGCTGCGCCACCAGCCACCGGCGTACGACTCCGACACGTTCAGCGCCGGCCCGCGCCGCACCCCGAGTTCGACGGCCAGCGCATCGGCTTTTTCCTTCGCCGCCCGCACCGCCAGGGCGCGCGCGGCATCGCGGTGCTTGCGCAGCTGCGAGGTGCGGAATTCGATGCCGTGGATGTATTGCACGCCGCTGGACAGCAGCCCGGTCAGCACGTTCTCCAGCTCGCCGATGCGGCTCAGCTTGATGCCGATGCTCTTGCGCACGATGTAGATCTGCGGCTTCGTCGACGAGTAGTCGGGATAGTAGGTCGGCTCGATGCTGATGAAATCGGTCTGCACGTCCTTGTCGGGCACGCCGCTGTGCTTGAGAAACGCCAGCGCCTTGGCGACGTTCTCGTCGTTGCTGCGCTTGGCCTGGTCGAGCTGGGCATGCCGCGATTCGACGCCGACATCGAGCAGGATCAGGTCCGGCACGACCTTGACCTCGGCCGAACCCGATACGTTGATGCTGCGTTGTTCGGCCTCGGCGGCGAATACCGGCGACGAGGTCAGGGCGAGCAAGGCGGCGGCGATGAGGAACCGGTGGATCATGGGAGTCCTTCCTGTGGTTCGGGCGGGCGTAGCCGCATCCTACGTCGCCGGGTCGCCAACGGTCTTTGCCCGTATCGGCACTCACCGCGGCGGTGCGATCGGCGCGCGGGCTATGCCGGCCGGGGCCGGCGGGCTAGCCTAGGCGAAGCGCAGCCGTGCCGGCGGCGCCGCTGCACCGATGGAGTTCCGACACGTGCTGGATCTGCTGCCCGACCTGTGGCGAGACATGCTCGCCATTCCCCACCTCGGTCTGTACCTGACGATCGGCTGGGCGGTGTATCTGCTGGGGCTGAGCTTCTGGATCGTGCTGCAGAAGCGCGAGCCGGTGGCGACGATCAGCTGGCTGATCAGCCTGGCCGCGCTGCCCTACATCGGCTTCCTGATCTATTACTTCTTCGGCCCGTTGCGCATCCACCGCCAGCGCCTGCGCCGGGTGCGCGCCCGCGCCTCGCTGCCGGCGCCGCCGGCGGGCCTGACGCCGTCGCCGGAAGCGATCGAACTGGCCAAGCTCGGCCAGGCCACCACCGGTCTGCCGCCGACCACCGCGACCGACGTGCGCCTGCTGATCGACGGCGGCGCCAAGTACACCGCGTTGCTGGCCGACATCGCCCGGGCGCGCCAACACATCCACCTGGAGTACTACATCTATCTGCCCGATCGCACCGGCACCGCGCTGCGCGACGCCCTGATCGAGCGCGCCCGGGCCGGGGTCAAGGTGCGGCTGCTGATGGACGCGGTCGGCTCCGGCCAGACCTCGCGGCGTTTCATCAAGCCCTTGCTCGAGGCCGGCGCCGAAGTCGCCTGGTTCCATCCGATGAAGCTGCGCTGGTTCTGGCGCCGGCCGTGGCTCAACCTGCGCACCCATCGCAAGATCGTCGTCATCGACGGTTTGGTGGGCTACACCGGCGGCATCAACATCACCGACGAGGAAGACGAGCGCCTGCGCGAGGACGCCTACCGCGACCTGCATCTGCGTCTGGAAGGCGATGTGGTGCGCGAGCTGGAACTGGTCTTCACCGAGGACTGGTGCTATGCCACCGGCCAGCCGCCGCTGAAGATGCAGCACCCGCCGCCCCAACCCGGGCGCGTGGCCTCGCAGGTCGTCAGTTCCGGCCCGGATTCGCCCTGGGAAGCCATCCACCGCGTGCACGTCGGCGCGATCCACGCCGCACAACGCCGGGTCTGGCTGGTCACGCCTTACTTCGTGCCCAGCGAGGCCGCGCGCATGGCCCTGACCTCGGCCGCGCTCGGCGGGCTCGACGTGCGTCTGCTGGTGCCCAAGCTCAGCGACAGCCGCCTGGTGACGTATGCGGCGCGCTCCTATTTCGACGAATTGCTCGATGCCGGGGTGAAGATCCACGAGTACGGGCCGCGCATGCTGCACAGCAAGGCCCTGCTGTGCGACGACAGGATGGCGATCATCGGCAGCGCCAATTTCGATCACCGCAGCTTCCGCCTCAACTTCGAGATTTCGGTGATGTTCTACAACGAACAGCTCGCCGGCGAGCTGGCGACGCTGATTCAGGAAGAGTGCTCGCGGGCGCCGCGGGTGCGTCCGGACCGGGAGCGCTCGCTGTGGCGCGCGCGCCTGCCCGAGGCCCTGGCACGGCTGGTCTCGCCGTTGCTCTAGCGGTTTGTGCCGCCGGTCGCATCCGCCGGCGCCCCCAGCTGCCGCCGCCGCGGGTGCGCGCTACACTCGGCCTGGACCCGGCCGGGTCCATCCGTACCGGCCCGCCACCGTCCGTGCTGGCCAGCGGTTCCGCTCGGAACCCGCCTGGCCCTCCGGATCGGGACCGGGCTATTTCGTCAGGGAGCACGCCGCAATGCCTTGGGTTTACCTGCTGCTGGCCGCCGCCGCCTTCGTGCTGGCGCTGAAAACCACCTCGCCGGGGCTCCTGGCGGTCAGCCTGTTGGCCGCACTCGGCCTGATGATCGCCGGCGTGATGAGCCTGCTCGCGCGGCGCCTGGACAACACCAGCCGCGACGTGTCCTCGATCGTCGACCCGATGGAACTGCGCCGCCTGCGCGAACAGGCCGAAGCGCGCAAGCTCGCCGCCTCGTCGCAGTCGGAATCCTCGCCGAACTGAAGCTCGTTGCGTCGCGGTCCGGCCTGCACAGGCCCGCACCGAGTTGCGTGGGACCCGTGACATCGCCTGGCGCGACCACTCGCCGCGCCAGGCGCGGCGCGTTACGCTTTGCGCCATGACCGCCCTCAGTGTCAACGTCAACAAGATCGCCGTGCTGCGCAATTCGCGCGGCGGCGGCGAACCCGATGTCCGGCGCGCTGCACAAGCCTGCCTCGATGCCGGCGCCCACGGCATCACCGTGCACCCTCGCCCCGATGCGCGCCATATCCGCGCCGACGATGTCTACACGCTCGCCGAACTGACCCGGGCCCGCGGCGTCGAATTCAACATCGAAGGCAATCCGTTCGCGCCGCCGCGCGAAGGCTATCCCGGCCTGCTCGCCCTGTGCCGGGCGACGCTGCCGGCCCAGGTCACCCTGGTGCCCGACGGCGACGACCAACTCACCTCCGACCACGGCTTCGATTTCGAGCGCGACGGCGACCGGCTGCGCCCCTTGATCGCCGAACTGGCCGCACTCGGTTGCCGTGTCAGCGTGTTCGCCGACGCCGACCGCGACGGCATCGAACGCGCCGCCGAACTCGGCGCCGCGCGGGTCGAGCTGTACACCGGTCCCTATGCCGAAGCCGCCGAACTCGGCGACCTCGACACCGCCCTGCAGACCTTCGCCGCCGCCGCCCGCCGCGCGCAAGCGGCCGGCCTCGGCGTCAACGCAGGCCACGACCTTAGCCAGGCCAACCTCGGTGCCTTCCTGCGAGGTGTCCCCAACGTGCTTGAGGTGTCGATCGGGCATGCCCTGATCGGCGAGGCCTTGTATCAAGGTCTGGATGCGACGGTGCGTGGGTATCTGGACGTGATCGCGAAAGCGCGTTGAGTGGTGCGTGGCCGCGTGATGGCACTCGGGTAGGCGCGGCGCGAGCCGCGACCGCATCGCCCCATGTTTGCATCGTTACTCGCTGCCCCCTGTAGGAGCGACGTAGGTCGCGGCCGCGGGCCGTATAGAGGCAACAAGGCCGACGTCATCCATTGAAGTAACGTACTTTCGCCGGGGTAGGAGCGGCGCAAGCCGCGACCGCCATGCATCGGTCTCGCTGCACCGGCTGGAGCGCTCTGTAGGAGCGACGTGTGTCGCGACCAAGGGACGCGTAGAGGCGATGACGCTGACGCCATTCATCGAAGCGGGATGCTTTCGCGGGGTAGGAGCGGCGCAAGCCGCGACATCGTTGCGATGGTCTCGCTGCGCATCCGTCGGAGCAAAATCTAGATCAAACGCCAAAAGCTTCCGCCACTAAAGCGGCGGGTTACTTTCTTTTTGTCTAAAGCAACAAAAGAAAGGTAACCAAAGAAGTTGCTTTGTTTTGAATCACCAGCCCGCACGAGCGATGCCGACGCAGGGATTTTTCATACGGGACATCCTTGTCCCGATGAAAAACGGCGCGCCTTCCTGCGCGCCGCCCTTTGGGTCTTCGATTGCCTTCGCGAGTGCTCGGCTACGCACAGCCATGGCAGGGGCAGGGGCAGGGGCAGGGGCAGGGGCAGGGGCAGGGGCAGGGGCAATATGCCACGCAACAAACCAACGCCCGCCTGATAGCCAAGGCCCGCTTGAAAGTTCACGGTCGCGGCTCACGTCGCTCCTATAAAGGCTGCGTCTGAATCAAAAAGCGACGTCCTCTCCCCTGTAGGAGCGACGCAAGTCGCGACCACGCAACCTCCAGATCGCCACGTCGTTATCGCTACGCCGCAGTCGCGGCTTGCGCCGCTCCTACCCCAAAGCGGTACGCCGTTGCCGTTGCCGTTGCCGTTGCCGTGATGAGCTTGGCGCAGCATCGAACTCGCGATGCGGTCGTAGACCCGGAGGGCGGCGCACAGGACGTGCGCCGTTTTCCGATAAGACAAGGATGTCTTATCGGAAAATCCCGGCGCAAGCTACGTGCCCGCAGGGGAGCTCCGTCAGGGAAGGCCTTTTCTTTGGCTTTCTTTTGGGCCAGCAAAAGAAAGTAACCCGGCCGCGTTAGCGGACGGAAGCTGTAGATGTTGCTTCAAGGCTCTGCGGTAGGAAACACAGCAATCGCCAGTTGCGCGGTCGCGACTCGCGTCGCTCCTACAGTGGTCGATCACCGTTGCCGTTGCCGTTGCCGTTGCCGTTGCCGTTGCCGTGATGAGCTTGGCGCAGCATCGAACTCCCGACGCGGTCGTAGACCCGGAGGGCGGCGCACAGGACGTGCGCCGTTTTCCGATAAGACAGGGATGTCTTATCGGAAAATCCCCGCGAACGCAGCGAACTCGCAGGGGAGCTTCGTCAAGGAAGGCCTCCCTTTGGTTAGCTTTCTTTTGGGCCAGCAAAAGAAAGTAACCCGGCCGCGTTAGCGGACGGAGGCTGTAGATGTTGCTTCAAGGCTCTGCGGTAGGAAACACGGCAATCGCCAGTTACGCGGTCGCGACTCGCATCGCTCCTACCCTGGAGGCTACATGCAGCAACGACGCGATAGGGAAAGAGCGCGGTCGCGGCTCACGCCGCTCCTACAGGGGGCTGCGGCCAGTAACGCCGCGAAGTTGATGGCGCGCGGTCGCGACTCGCATCGCTCCTACCCTGGAGGCTACATGCAGCAACGACGCGATAGGGAAAGAGCGCGGTCGCGGCTTACGCCGCTCCTACAGGGGGCTGCGGCCAGTAACGCCGCGAAGTTGATGGCGCGCGGTCGCGACTCGCGTCGCTCCTACCCTGGAGGCTACATGCAGCAACAACGCGATAGGGAAAGAGCGCGGTCGCGGCATACGCCGCTCCTACCCAAGGGCTGACCAGCGCGAAACTGAGACAACAAATCCCACACACCCCGCAACGAAAACGGCCGCCCTCGCAGGCAGCCGTCTTGTCTCGCACCGATGCGACCGATCGACGTATGCAAACAACGATCAACGCGTGGAGATATTGCTCAAGCCGCTGTCGCGCGCCGCCGAAATCGCATGGGCGAATCCCTGATAGTCGGCGTCGGCGTTCGCACCGACCTCGAGCACGGTGTCCGGCGAAGCCTGGGCCAATGCCTTCAGCGCGGCCGGCAGCTCGCTCGCCGACAGATTGCGGCCATCGAGTTCGAAGCCTCCGTTCTGTTCGACGATCAATGTTGCCCTGGGCGCGACCGGCGCCGGCTTGTCGCTGGGGATGGGCAGGCTCAGGTTCAATTGCCCGGTCAGGACCGGCGCGGTCACCATGAAGATGATCAGCAGCACCAGCAGCACATCGACCAGGGGCGTGACGTTGATTTCGGCAACGACCTCGTCGTTGCGGTACGCGGAAACGGAGTAAGCGGAGCCGGCCATAAGCACCTCCATCCTGGGGCGGGACGCCCGGCTTCACGTTAAGCCCGTCACAGTTCGTCGCACAAGAGGGGAACGACCGCGCATAAAAAAACGCCGCCCGATGGGCGGCGTTCTCACGACGGTAAGCGCCGGTTCCGCAAGAATTACTTCTGGACGAAACCGATCTTTTTCATGTCTGCGTTTTTGGCGTAAGCCAGCACCTTGGCGAGGATGCCGTATTCGGCGTCTTCGTTGGTGTCGATTTCTAGCAGAGGTTGATTGGTGGGATCGCGTTGAACCGTTTCTTTCATCATCCCCGGGATCGCCTGCAGCGGCGTCGGGTTGTCGTTCCAGAACACCTGGCCAGTCGCATCGATCCGCAGCGCGATCGGCGGCGGCGGCTCCTGCGTCTGGGGCGGCGGGTTCAACGTCGGTTGCGGCAGGTTGACGTCGATCGGGTAAGACACCGTGGGCGCCGTGACCATGAAGATGATCAGCAGCACCAACAGCACGTCGACCAGCGGGGTCACGTTGATGTCGGAGATCGCGCCGCTATCGGAGTTGTTGCTGAAAGCCATGTGCTCGGTCTCCGATTAACGTTCTTTGATCGCGATGAAGCCGACCTTGCGCATGCCCTGCCTCTGCGCAATCGTCACCACTTCATTGACCACGCGGTACTTCGTGGTGCGGTCGCCGCGGACGTTGATCTGCGGCTGCGGGGTCTTTTGTGCTTCAACCGAAAGACGGCTCTCCAGCTGGTCGCGGGTGACCGGCTCATCGTTCCAGTACAGCGAACCGCTCTCCTGGATCGCCAAGGTGATCGGCGGCGTCTTGGGCGGCTCGTCCGTCTTGGTGAGCGTGGCTTCGGGCAGCTTGATCTCGACCTTATGGGTCATCAGCGGCGCGGTGATCATGAAAATGATCAGCAGCACCAGCATCACGTCCACGAGGGGCGTGACGTTGATGGTGGCCATCGGGCCGTTGTCGTTGCCTGTACTGAAGGCCATGTCCGAACTCCAACTACGCTAAATGAGAGGCGTCAGTGTTGATTAGCGCTTGTTCGACAGTTCGCCGACGCGCGAGCCGGTGGCGAAGAAGTCGTGCAGGTCGTGGGCGAAGGTGTCGAACTTGTTGTTCGTGACACGGTTCAGACGCACGAAGAAGTTGTAAGCAAGCACGGCCGGGATCGCGACGAACAGACCGATCGCGGTCATGATCAGCGCTTCGCCCACCGGGCCGGCAACGGCCTGGATCGAGGACTCGCCGCTGGCGCCGAGGCGGAGCAGGGCGTGGTAGATGCCCCAGACCGTACCGAGCAGACCGACGAACGGAGCGGTCGAGCCGACGGTGGCGAGCACGGTCAGACCGGCTTCCAGACGCGAGCTCTCGCGGGTCACGGCCTGACGCAGGGCGCGATCGACGAACTCCGAACGGTTCAGCGACTCGACCAGACGCGAACCTTCGTGGCGCTGGTGGTGAGCGGCGGCCTGGGCGGCGTCGAGGGCGATCTTGGAGAACGGTTCGCTGCGCGACTGTTCTTCCATGTAGCGGATCGCGTCCTGGGCGTTCGGGGTTTCCCAGAACGTGCTGACGACGCGGTCGGAAGAGCCGCGCAGGCGCAGATTCTTAACGAAATTGATGACGATCCAGTAGACCGACAGAACCGACATCAGCGTGAGCGTGATGAACACGATCCAGCCGACGAGGTCGAAGTTCTGCAACAGATGCGAAAAGCTCATCTGCTGAAGCGCTTCAGCGTTGGAGCCTCCGGCGGCGGCGGTGGTGGTTTGCTGCAGCATGACGCTTACCTTTGAATGTCGTGGAAAGGAAAGAAGGTATTACGAAGTAGCGGTGTTCATCAGGCGGGACAACAGTCGCGCCGACCCCGATCAGGTCGGCGGGACGAAATCGACGGGAACGCGGACGCGGCTCGCGACCGGTTGACCGTTGCGCACTTCAGGGTTGAAGCGCCACTTGCGGGCAGCGTCCATGGCCGCGCGATCCAGATTGCGGTTACGGCTGGATTTTTCGACCTGCACGTCCATGACGTTGCCCTGGGCGTCGATGCTGATGACCAGGACTACGGTACCGCCCACGCCCTGACGGGCTTCGGTCGGCGGGTACTTCGGCGGATTCAGGCGACGCGAGGACGGATCGACGCTGGAGCCGATGTCGCTGGCGGCCGTCGGCGGCGCAGGCGGTGCCGGCGGCGGCGCAGGCGGGTCGATCGGACTGGGGTCCAGATTCTCGACCGGCGGCTGGTCCGGCGGCGGGGGAGTCGGGGTCGGTCGCGGCGGGGACAGTTCCTTCGGAGGCTGCTTGAGCTCCTTGGGCGGTTCCGGCGGCGGCGGCGGCGGCGGCGGGGGCGGCGGCGGTGGTTTGATGATGTTGACCATCGTCACCTGCTCTTCGTCCTGCTGCTGGGCAGGTGGCGTCATTGGGGCCAGCAACAACAGGAGCGCCGCGGCATGCACAGCGATCGCGCAGGTGATACCGGCAATACGTGCCCAGTTCAAACCGTCGCGGTCGTCGTCATCTTTCCTAACTTGGAGTTCGAGGTCTTGCGTCATGCCGTCAGCTCGGGAGGTGTTTCCGGACGCCAGGGCGCCTCGGGCCATCGTTCGGTTCCTGCAACCGTTTCCAGTCGCGGGAACCTCCTAGCATATACCAAACCGCGTCACAGGTTCCAAGCGCGGTTAGGCTTCTCTTTGCTGAATTACTTGCCTTTCAGCGCGAGAATCTTGTTGGCGTCGTCGGGCTTTTTAACGCCCTTCGCTATCGCCTGCTTGGCGGCTTCCTTTGCCTCGGGAATGCGATCCTCTTGCCACAGAACACGGGCGAGATTCAGGTACGTCTCACCATCCGGTGCGAGAGGAGCCGCTTTCTTGTACGCGTCGATCGACTTCGCAGTCTGATCGGAGAAGTAATAGGACTGGGCCAGCGCCACATAGGCCTGGTAGTCCGGCTTGAGGACGCCCTTCTCGAGGCCCTCGGTGATCACGCCGGCCGCTTCCTTCTCCTTGCCATCCAGGTTCAGATAGGTGGCGTAGAGCTGGCGGTAATCCTTGTCGTCGGTGAACTGACCGGCGGCGCGAACCTTTTCCAGCACGACCGCGGCCTTGTCGAGCATGTCGGCCTGCGAATACACCGCGGCGACGTTCATCTGGGCGCGCTTGTCGTTCGGGGTCTTGGCGGCGATCGACTCGGCGATCTTGGCCGCTTCGGCGCCCTGATTGTTCTCAATGTAGCTCGCCATCAGCAGCTGCTGCCATTCGACCTTCGGCTCGGGCGAGGCGTCGATGGCTTGCTTGATCGCCTTGGCGGCGTCCGGATAGCGCTCCAGGCGGTACAGGGCATTGCCGCGCACGATCAGGTGCTCGGGCTTGCTGCTCTTGGTTTCCGACAGGAAACGTTCGGCCGTCGCCAGCGAATCGGCGTACTGGTCTTCCTGCAGCTGCAGCTGGGCCATCATGAACATCGCGCCGAAATGGCCGTTGTTGTCGAGGCCGTTGAATTCCAGCGCTTGCTTGAGATAGGCGATCGCGGCCTTGCTGTCGTCGCCGTCGTAGGCGAGCTGGGCGCCGATCTGCGCGGCGAACGAACGCTCGTAGGCGTTGAACGCGGTGTTGGCGATGATTTCGTCGGCGACGGCGCGAGCTTCGGCGGCCTTCTCCTTGTCGTAGAACTCCATCATCTTCTGCAGCTTGGCGCCGCCCTTCGACGAGGCCTTCGCGTCCGGCGCGGTGCGCGTCGCGTTCGGGAACTGGTTCTCGGCCTTGGTGGTGCTGCCCTTGCTGCTTTCCTTGTTGGCGCGGCGCTGCGCATTGCGCTCGGCCATGCTTTGCGCGTTGACCTGGGAGACTGCGCCGAAGACCAGCGTCACGCCGATCGCGGCGGCCAGCAGGGTGCTACGACGGGTGGGTTGCTTGCTCATGTACTCACCTCAGAGAGACTCAGCGGCCGCAGGCGGGTGGCCTTGTGGCGGAACGGCGCAAGGCCAAGGGGCCGTCACGCTAACAGAAACTTGGGGCCGCGCGATACGGGTTAAGACAGCCATTTTCACCTGGATTTCATCCACACTTCGGCGTACGGCCGGAAGCGCGGGCCTGTTCGTAGGTAGGAATCAAGGCCCCGGCGCGAGCGTTCAGCTCCTGGATGCGCGATTGCGGATCGGGGTGGGTCGAGAGCCATTGCGGCGGTCGCGAGGTACTCGCGGCGATCATGTTCTGCCACAGATTCACCGCCTGGCGCGGGTCGTAGCCGGCCTGCGCCATCAGCCGCTGGCCGACCACGTCGGCCTCGCTTTCCTGGGTGCGCGAGCCCGGCAGCAGGAAGGCGGTCTGCAGGGCCGCGCCGCCGAGCTGGTTGGTGGCGCTGACCGCGCCCTCGCCGTAGCGCGAGCCGACCAGGCTGCCGAGAATGCCCAGGCCGACCTGGGCGCTCATCTGCCGGGTGATGCGTTCGTCGTGGTGGCGCGAGACCACGTGGCCGATCTCGTGGGCGATCACCGCCGCGAGCTGGTCCTGGTTCTTGGCGACGGTGAAAATGCCGGTGTTGACGCCGACCTTGCCGCCCGGAAGGGCGAAGGCGTTGGGCGAACTATCGGCGAACACGGCCACGTCCCAGTTCGCCTGCCAGCCTTGCGGCAGCTGCTGGGTGATCGAGCTCACCACGCAGCGCACGTAGGCGTTCTGGCGCGGGTCGGTGCTCAGGCGCTGCTTGCTCTTGGCCTCCTCGAAGGCCTTGGCGCCCATCAGGTCGAGCTGCTCCTGCGACACCGCACCAATGTGCTGGGTACGCCCGGTCGGCGAAGTCGTGGTGGCGCAGGCGGCCACCACGGCGGCGACCGAAAGCGCAAGCAGGATGCGTTTCATGACGATTCCCCAGAACGAACTAACTTTGTAGCGCTGCCTGGATTAATACTTCGTCAACGAGGGTGGCTCAAAGGCTTGCAAAAAGCGCCGCACCTGCCACCAGGTTATTGAGCGCGTGCGCCGCATAGGCCGCCCACAGGGTGCCGGTGCGCCGATAAGTGGCGGCAAAGACCGCGCCCATGAAGGCGTATACCGCCCACAGCAGCAGCATGTTCCAGCCCTGGCTGGCGCCGAGGCCCGGCGGCTCATGGACGAGTGCGAAAGCGATCGAGCTCAGCGCGAGGCCAAGGCCGGGCCGTCCCGCGGCCCACAGACGGCCGAACAGCACCCGCCGGAACAGCAATTCTTCGTAAGCCGGCGCGATCAGCACGGCGAAGATCAGCAACAGAAACGGGTGTTTGCCGACCGCCTCGCTGAGCACCAGGTTGCTCGGCGTCATCTCGATCTGCAGCTGCTGCGCGAGCAGGCCGACGAGCATGCTGAAACCCATGGTCGCGAGCAGGGCGACGAGGATCGTCAGCCAGGTCGAGGTCCGCCACAGGGCGCGCCACGAGGCGGCGCGTTCCTCGCGCGTCGCACGGCGGCGCAGCAGATAGACGGTCAATGCGCCCAGGCCGGTGCCGACCAGGGTGATCGCGATCATCGCGTCGGAGCCCGGGTCCATCTCGACCGGGACGCCGCGCAGGCCTTGCAACATGCCCCACAGCACCCCGCCGATTACGACGAACACGGCGAGCAGCACCACCGACAGCAGCAGGTCGAGCGCAAAGCCGGCGACGCTGCCTAGCCAGCCGCTGCGCGTCGCCGCCGAGGGCGGCGACGCGGGGATCGGATCCACGCGGGGATCAGACGTCGAGATTGGCCACCTTCAGGGCGTTGTCCTCGATGAACTCACGGCGCGGTTCGACCACATCGCCCATCAGGGTGCTGAAGATCTGATCGGCGGCGACGGCGTCTTCGATGCGCACCTGCAGCAGGCGGCGGGTTTCCGGATTGACCGTGGTGTCCCACAGCTGCTCGGGATTCATTTCGCCAAGACCCTTGAATCGCTGGATTGCGCGGCCTTTTTTGGCTTCATCGAGCAACCAGGCCTGGGCCTGGGCGAAGCTGGCGACCGCTTGCGCGCGATTGCCGCGCACGATCTGCGCGCCTTCGCGCACCAGGCCGTGCAGCATCGACGCCGCTTCGCGCAGCGAACGCAGCTCGCCGCCTTCGAACGCCGACAACGGCAGCACCTGGATCAACTGCTGACCCATGTGATTGCGCGTGACCAACAACGCGGCCTGGCGGGTTTCGTTGGCCGGATGCAGCGCCAGCGTATAACGCGGCTTGCCGAGACCGGTCTGGTTGAGACGCTTTTCCAGCGCGTCGAGTTCGTGGCGCTCGTCGACGTTCTTGAGCAGGTGCTCGGTGTCGAGCGGGGTGAAATCGATCAGCGCCTG
Organism: Lysobacter sp. CA196; assembly: GCF_052078695.1. NCBI lineage: Bacteria > Pseudomonadati > Pseudomonadota > Gammaproteobacteria > Lysobacterales > Lysobacteraceae > Lysobacter > Lysobacter sp. CA196. The sequence goes on from NZ_JBQJIN010000023.1 coordinate 75,997, forward strand.
CAGCACGTTCGGATCGTAGCGATGCGCGTTGCGGGCGATGGTTTCCTTGGCGCCGGCGTAGGCGAGCAACAACTTCTCCAACGCCGCGCCTTCGATCGGCGGTTCGCCCGTCGCCGGAATCAGCGCCGCGCCTTCGACTGCGTTGTTGGCCAGGTACTGATCCAGCGCGGCATCGTCCTTGAGGTAGATCTCGTTCTTGCCCTGCTTGATCTTGTACAGCGGCGGCAAGCCGATGTAGATGTGGCCGCGCTCGATCAGCTCCGGCATCTGCCGGTAGAAGAACGTCAGCAGCAAGGTGCGGATGTGCGAGCCGTCGACGTCGGCGTCGGTCATCAGGATGATGCGGTGGTAGCGCAGCTTGTCCGGGTTGTACTCGTCCTTGCCGATGCCGGTGCCGAGCGCGGTGATCAGGGTGCCGACTTCGGCGCTGCCGAGCATGCGGTCGAAGCGCGCGCGCTCGACGTTGAGGATCTTGCCCTTGAGCGGGAGGATGGCCTGGGTCTTGCGGTTGCGGCCCTGCTTGGCCGAGCCGCCTGCGGAGTCGCCCTCGACGATGAACAGTTCGCTGAGCGCCGGGTCTTTCTCCTGGCAGTCGGCGAGCTTGCCGGGCAGGCCGGCGATATCGAGCGCGCCCTTGCGGCGGGTCAGGTCGCGCGCCTTGCGCGCGGCTTCGCGGGCGCGGGCGGCGTCGATGATCTTGCCGGTGATGGCACGGGCCTCGTTGGGGTGTTCCTGCAGGAACTCCTCCAAACGTGCGCCGAACGTGCTCTCAACGACCGGGCGGACCTCGGAACTGACCAGTTTTTCCTTGGTTTGCGAGGAAAAGCTCGGGTCCGGCACCTTGACCGACAGCACCGCGATCATGCCTTCGCGCATGTCGTCGCCCGACAGCGCGATCTTGGCCTGCTTGGCCAGGCCGCTCTGTTCGATGTAGTTGGTCAGGGTGCGGGTGAGGGCGGCGCGGAACCCGATCAGGTGGGTACCGCCGTCCTTCTGCGGAATATTGTTGGTGAAGCAGAACATCGTCTCCTGGTAGGAGTCGGTCCACTGCAGGGCCACGTCGACGGTGATGCCGTTCTGCTCGCCCGACACCGAGATCACGTTCGGGTGCAGCGGAGTCTTGAGCTGGGCCAGATGCTCGACGAAGGAGCGGATGCCGCCCTCGTACTGGAACAGGTCGCGGCGGCCTTCGCCGCGCTCGTCGACCAGGGTGATCTTGACCCCGGAATTCAGGAACGACAGTTCGCGCAGGCGCTTGGCCAGGATGTCGTAGTGGAATTCGACGTCGCTGAAGATCTCCACGGCCGGCTTGAAGCGCAGTAGGGTGCCGCGTTTGTTCGACGCTTCCAGCTGCTTCAACGGGTACAACGGCTCGCCGAGCGAGTATTCCTGCTGGTACTGGTGGCCGTCGCGCCAGATGTTCAGCCACAGGTGCTCGGACAGCGCGTTGACCACCGACACGCCGACGCCGTGCAGGCCGCCGGAAACCTTGTAGCTGTTGTCGTCGAACTTGCCGCCGGCATGCAGCACGGTGAGGATCACCTCGGCCGCGGACACGCCTTCTTCCTTGTGGATGTCGACCGGAATGCCGCGGCCGTTGTCGTAGCAGGAGACCGAACCGTCTTCGTGCAAGGTGACCACGACATCGTCGGCATGACCGGCCAGCGCTTCGTCGATCGCGTTGTCGACGACCTCGAAGACCATGTGGTGCAGGCCGGTGCCGTCATGGACGTCGCCGATGTACATGCCCGGGCGCTTACGCACGGCCTCGAGACCGCGCAAGACGGTGATCTTGCTGGAGTCGTAGGTCTGCGATTGCGGGGTCGGGTCGGAGGTCGGGTCTTGCGAGGGGTCGTGCTCGGTGTTGGTCATTGCGTCAACAGTCTCCGACGACACGCTGCCGGCGAAGGCGCCGAACGCGTCGAGACACAGTAGTGAGTAATCGCAGTATAGCAGGCGGGCCGCCTGGCCCGGCGCTGGAGCCGGCCCGGCGCCGGAGCGCCGGGAGGGTGGCGCTCGGGCCCGAAACAGGCTCGCAGGCGCTTACAGCGCCGTCCAGGCTTCCGAGATGGTGGCGGAAGCGGGGTTTTAAAACCCGGCGCAGGCGCGAGGGTGCATGTTTCACGTGGAACATGGGGCGGAATGTCGCCGGCTAAGTCTTGGATCGGGTCTCTGGGCCGAACGAAGGCGATATGAGCTCGAATCGCCGTCGACGTGGGCTCGAACCGGGTCCGGCGGGAGCCTGGGGCCGAAGCCCGCTTCTCGCGAGCCCGGACCGCGACTTGCCAAGCCCCATTCTTCAGAACAGGACCGGCCCAAGCCGCCGTCGGTGCTAACGGCGAGCCCCCATCTCCACGCTCCAGGCCGTGCGGCCGAAGCCTGTCGCCTCGGCGCTGGCCCCTTGTCATCCGGCAGGCTGCGCCGGCCAGGGCCGATACCGCAGTGTTCTCGGCCGGGATCCGCCCGAGGCCTCAAGCGGACTGCGGCAGCTCGCCCAGCAGTCCATGTTCCACGTGGAACCTGGTCAGTTCGACCTGCATGGACGCCAGAGCAGGCGGCGGATCGGTGCCGGTGATGAAGACCTGCGCCTTCGAGGCGAGCAAACGTTCCAGCACCCGCTGCTGATGGTTCCGGTCGAGCTCGGAGGCCAGGTCGTCCAGGGCCACGACCGGCCATTCGCCGCGGATCGCGGCATGGTGTTCGGCCTGGGCCAACAGGGCGCACAGGGCAGTGAGCTTGGCCTGGCCGCGCGACAAAGCCTCGCGGCCGGGAACAGCGCCGAAGGCGATCCGCCAGTCGGCCCGGTGCGGCCCCACCGAGGTGTAGCCGGCCAGCTGATCGCGTTCGCGGGCCAGCAACAGCGCGTCAGCGAGGGGAAACTCCTCGCGGCGCCAACCTGGCAGGTAATCCAGGCGCACCGCCCCCAGCCCCGGCGCCAGTTCGGTGGCCAGGGCCGAGAACCTGGGCTGCAGTTCGTCGAGGTACTGGTGGCGACGCCGGGTCAGCGGTTCGCCGGCCTCGGCGAGCTCGTGATCCCAGGCGTCGAGCTGGCCGTCGCGCGCCCGCGCCTTGAGCAGGGCGTTGCGCTGCTTGAGTGCCCGGGTATAGCGACGCCACAGAGGAGTGAAGTCAGGTTCCACGTGGAACAAACCCCAATCCAGGTAGCGGCGGCGGATCTCCCCGGCTCCAGTGATCAGGGAATGGCTGCCGGGCTCGAAACTGACCACCGCCAAGGCCGCGCACAGTTCGCCGAGCTGGGACACCGAGGCACCATCGAGCCGCCCGACCCATTCCTGGCCGCTGTGGCGCAGTCCGGCCTTGCGGCGCTGTTCGCGTCGGTTTTCCTGCCACTCGACGAAGACCTCGAGCGCGGGGTCGCCGGCCCGGATCAGACCATCGCGCACGCGGCCGCGGAAACTGCGGCCGTAGGCCATCAGATGCAGGGCTTCGAGCAGGCTGGTCTTGCCGGCGCCGTTCTCGCCGGTAATCAGGTTGATGCCGGGAGCCGGCAGCAGGCTGACTTCGGCGAAACGCCTGAATCCACGGGCTTCCAGACGGGTGACATGCATCGGCAGATGATCGCAGAAGGGGAGGGCCGGCAGTCGGGCACGCAATCCGAAAGCCACAAACGGACACGCCCGGACTGGCCGGGCGTGTGATGTTCCACGTGGAACCGGGTCGTTAGACCGGTTTCGCTGCGCTTGCCGTTACAGGCGCAGCGGCATCACGACATGGCGGCAACGTTCGTTCGACGCCTCCCGCACCAGAGCCGAGGAGTTCGCGTCGCGCAGCGCCAGGATCACGTGCTCGTCGCGCAACGCGGTCAGGGCGTCGAGCAGGTAGTTGACGTTGAAGCCCACGGCCAGGTCGTCGACCTTGGTGTCGGCTTCGACTTCTTCCTGCGCTTCTTCCTGTTCCGGGTTGTGCGCGCTGATCTTGAGCTGGCCCGGAGAGACCTCGATGCGCACGCCGCGGTACTTCTCGTTCGACAGGATCGCCGCACGCTGCAGCGACGCACGCAGGATTTCGCGCTCGATCTTGACCTCGCGATCGGCGCCGATCGGGATCACCGCTTCGTAGTCCGGGAAACGGCCGTCGATGAGCTTGCTGGTGAAGGTGACATCGTCGCGCTTCACCCGGATATGGCCACGGCCCATCTCGAGTTCGACTTCGCGATCGCCGCCCTCGAGCAGACGCTGCAGTTCCTGCACGCCCTTGCGCGGCACGATGATCTGGCGCTTGGTCTGCGCGTTGCCCTCGTACGGCGCTTCGCACAGGGCGAGGCGGTGTCCGTCGGTGGCGACGCAGCGCAGGCTGTTCTCGCGCAGGTCGAACAACAGACCGTTGAGGTAATAGCGCACGTCCTGCTGGGCCATCGCGAACGCGGTGCGTTCGATCAGTTCCTTGAGGGCGGCTTCCGGTACGCGGACGCGTTCAGTCGCTTCGACTTCGTCGATCGACGGGAAATCGTTGGCCGGCAGGCTGGCGAGCGTAAAGCGCGACCGTCCTGCCTGCACCGTGACCTTCTCGGCGGTCTGCGAAACGGTGACCTTGCTGCCGTCCGGAAGCGCTCGAATGATCTCGAACAGCTTGCGTGCCGGAATCGTGGTTTCGCCGTCCTTCGCATCGTCGACCGCAACCCGCGAAATCATTTCGACTTCGAGGTCGGTACCGGTCAGCGAGAGCTGCCCGTCCTTGACCTGCACGAGCAGGTTGGCCAGGACCGGCAAGGTCTGCCGGCGTTCGACGACGTTGACCACTTGGGCCAACGGCTTGAGAAAGACTTCGCGTTGCAGGCTGAAACGCATGCGGACCCCTTGCCCGTCGGTGGGCCTAAGCCCATTACTAAAGAGATGTATAAATCAAAAGCTTGGTGGTGATGGTGTAGCGAAAAACGCTGGAGAAGTCACTTAAGCATTTGATTTACAAGCGGTTTTCGGTACTTCAAAAGCGGGTAGAACTGGCCCTGGGCAGGAGGTACAAGCTGTGGATAAAAAGGGCGCCGGTGGGCGGCCGCTGACTTGTCCACAGTTTGTACGACTTTCATCCCCCGAGTTATGCCTTTCGCAACAAGTACTTACCGATTACCTTGTGTCTCGTCGCAGCGCGGACCGGATCGAACCGCTCGGCTGCAGCGATAAAACAGGCTCAGCACCCAGGCCCTGAGTTGGCGCGGTCCCGGTTTCGGCGAACCAGGCGGATGGCGGGCATCCCTACCTGGCAGGTCGGTACCGGACATTCGCAGCTTGCAACAGCGCCACGAAGCGGGTCCTGCGTTCCCATCGGGTGAGCGCGGACCGCGGATGCGGTCCAGGCGGCCTCACTCGCTGAGCTTGCGAATCAACTTGTCCCAATCCTCACGCAGCTTGCCGTCGGTTTCCATCAAGGTGCGGATCTGGCGGCAGGCATGCAAAACGGTCGTGTGGTCGCGACCGGCGAAGGCATCGCCGATCTCCGGCAACGAGTGCTCGGTCAGTTCCTTGGTCAGCGCCATGGCGACCTGACGTGGACGAGCGAGCGAGCGCGTACGCCGTTTCGACAACAAGTCCTTGATCTGAAGGCCGTAGTAGTCTGCCACGGTCTTCTGGATGTTGGGGATGCCGATCGCCTGCTGCTGCGCACGCAACAGATCGCGCAGGGTTTCCTGGGCGAACTCGGTGGTGATCGCGCGGCCGGTGAAGTTGGCGCGGGCGGTCAGCGTGTTGAGCGCGCCTTCCAGGTCGCGCACGTTCGAGCGCATCTTCTTGGCCAGCAGGAAGGCGACTTCCTCCGGCACCGCCGCGCCGCGTTCCTTGGCCTTGGAGATCACGATCTGGGCGCGGGTCTCGAAGTCCGGCGGCTCGATCGCGACCGACAAGCCCCAGGCCAGGCGTGACTTCAGGCGCGGCTCCAGGCCTTCGACTTCGCGCGGGTAGCGATCGCAGGTCAGGATGATCTGCTGCTTGCCGTCGAACAACGCGTTGAAGGTGTGGAAGAACTCTTCCTGGGTGCGGTCCTTGCCGGCGAAGAACTGGATGTCGTCGATCAGCAGCGCGTCGACGCGCTGGAACTGACGCTTGAACCCGTCCATGGTCTTGTCCTGCAGCGCTTTCATCATCGCGCTGAAGAATTGTTCCGAGCGCAGGTACATCACCCGCATCGCCGGATTGGCATCGCGCATGGCATTGCCGGCGGCGAACATCAGATGGGTCTTGCCCAGGCCGGTGCCCCCGTACAACAACAACGGGTTGTGGGCGCGTTCGCCGGGTTTCTGCGCGGCCTGCCAGGCCGCGGCGCGACCGAGCTGGTTGCTGCGGCCTTCGACGAAGTTGTCGAAGGTGTAGTGATTGTCGAGATTGCCCTGGAACGGCTCGGGCGGCGCGACCGGACGCGGCGCACTGATCGCGATCTCCGACTCGCGCGCCACCACCGGAATCGCACGCGGCAGCGAACCGATCTCCAGGCTGACCTCGCCGCTGCCGGCGAAATACGACAGCAACTCGCGGATCCGGCCCAAGTAGCGTTCGCGCACGTGTTCGACCACGAACGCATTCGGCGCGTACAGCACGGTGACGTCGTCGCGACGCGTCGCCTGCAGCGGTTTCAACCAGGTATGTACATCCTCGACCGGAAATTCGGCTTCGAGGCGTTCGAGGCAGCGGGGCCAGGCTTCCATCTGTAATGCGTCTTCTTATGCGTAACTGACTCGGTCGGCAGGCCTGGCGGCGCAGCGGACGAAAGCGGCCGAGCGCACGATGCGAACATCGTGGCGGACAGGGCCGGGGGTCGGTCAGACTACCATCGGGACCCAGTCCGGAACAGGACTAATCCACAGGTTCATGCACAGGCTGCGCGGGTTGCGCCAACCTGCACGACAGCGCCGTCGACGGGTCGGTCCAAACGTCAAAGTAAACAAGGGCTTGACCCGGACTCTGGGCACCCTCTAGAATCGGCGGTCCTATTACGTCGTTACATCGAGCCGGATCATGGCCACCAAGCGCACCTATCAGCCCAGCAACCTCAAGCGCAAGCGCGACCACGGTTTCCGTGCCCGCATGGCGACCGCCGACGGCCGCAAGATTCTCGCCCGTCGTCGTGCCAAGGGCCGCAAGCGTCTCTGCGCCTAAGCGTCGATTCGGCCGCCTGCGCTGACCTGGCGTCGCGCGGCCGTACGCATACGATGAATTCGACCCGCTTCCCGCGCACCGCGCGGGTACGCGCGCGCTCCGACTTCGATCGAATTTTCAAGCATGGTCGGCGCGTCGCGCTGCCCGTGCTTGCTTTGCATTTCCAAGCCGATCAGGCCGTCGCCCCGCGACTGGGTCTGGCCGTCTCGCGCAAGGTCGATCCGCACGCGGTCGGCCGCAACCGCATCAAGCGCGTGTTGCGCGACGCCTTCCGCCATGTCCGGGACGAGCTGGCGCCGGGCGACTATGTGATCGTCGCCCGCCCCGGCGCCTCGCGCTGCAGCGGCGAGGAACTCCGCACCGCCTTCCACAGTCTGCTCAAGCGCGCCGGTACCCGGCCTGCGCCTGCATTGCCCCTGACTCCTGCGCCCGGCACAATGCCGGCCGCTTCCCCCTCCGACCCCCTGCCGGACCCCGGTCCCGGCTGAGCCTGCCTGCTGCCCATGAACCAGACCCGTGCTTTTCTGATCCTCGCCTGGCTGATGGTGGCGACCTTGTTGTGGATGGAGTGGGGCAAGGAGAAGTCGGCGCCGCCGGCTCCGATTGCGGCCGCCGTCGCACCGGCCAGCAGCGTGCCCACGGCTGCGCCCGCGGTTGCCGCCGGCGTACCGGGCGCTCCGAACACCGCCGCGGTGCCGAGCACCCCGGCCGCCGCCTCGACCGTGACCACCGCCGGCGCCGCCGCCGGTGAGGCCCTGGTCGTGGTGACCACCGACGTGCTCAAGGTCAACCTGCGCGGCGGCGAGCTCAGCGAAGCCGACCTGCTCAAGTACCCGAAGACGTCCGAGCCCAACAGCCCGCCGATGCGTCTGCTGGCCAGCGACTCGACCCTGTACTTCGTCGCCCAGAGCGGCTGGGTCAGCCAGGGCAACGCCGCGCCGACCCACGAGTCCGGTTTCCGCTACGCCGGTGACCAGCGCAACCTGGTCCTGGCTGCGGGCGTCAACGAACTCGCCGTGCCGTTCACCTGGACCGGCCCGAACGGCGTCAGCATCCAGCGCACCTACAGCTTCCGCCGCGGCGACTACGCGGTGCGCGTGCGCGACGAAGTGGTCAACGCCAGCACCTCGCCGTGGCAGGGCTATGTCTACCGCCAGCTCAGCCGCGTGCCGCGCGAGCTGGCCCACAAGGGCCCCTTCAGCCCCGAGCAGTACAGCTTCCAGGGCGCGGCGTGGTACAGCCCGACCGACAAGTACGAGAAGCGCAAGTTCGAGGACTTCAGCGACGACGGCAAGCTCGACAAGCAGGTCAACGGCGGCTGGATCGCGATGCTGCAGCATCACTTCTTCGCCGCCTGGATTCCGGGCGCGAAGGACGCGGGCCAGTTCTCGCTCGAAGAGCTCAGCGCCGGCGGTGCGCCGCAGTACCTGATCCGCGACATGGGCCCGGGCGTCAACGTCGCCCCGGGCGCCAAGGCGGTCACCGAAGCGCGCCTGTGGATCGGCCCGAAGCTGGTCAAGGCGATCGAAGCGCAGGACGTGGCCGGCCTCGACCGCGCCGTCGACTTCAGCAGCTACAGCATCTTCGCGACCCTCGCCAACGGCCTGTTCTGGCTGCTGGAGAAGCTGCACAACCTGTTCGGAAACTGGGGCTGGGCCATCGTCGGCCTGGTGGTGCTGCTCAAGCTCGCCCTGTACCCGCTGTCGGCGGCGCAGTACAAGTCGGCGGCGAAGATGCGCAAGTTCCAGCCGCGCGTCGCCCAGCTCAAGGAGCGTTACGGCGACGACAAGCAGAAATTCCAGATGGCGCTGATGGAGCTGTACAAGAAGGAGAAGATCAATCCGGTCGGCGGCTGTCTGCCGCTGCTGCCGCAGATGATCATCTTCATGACCTTGTACTGGATGCTCGCCGAGTCGGTCGAGCTGCGTCATGCGCCGTGGTTCGGCTGGATCCAGGACCTGACCGCGCGCGATCCCTTCTTCGTGCTGCCGCTGATCAACATCGCGATCATGTGGTCGACCCAGAAGCTGACCCCGATGACCGGCATGGACCCGGCCCAGGCCAAGATGATGCAGTTCATGCCGCTGATCTTCGGCGTGATCCTGGCCTTCCTGCCGGCCGGCCTGGTGCTGTACCAGGTGGCCAACGGCGGCCTCGGTCTGCTGCAGCAGTACCTGACCACCAAGCGCTACGCCGAAGCGGCGACCAGCAAGGAATGACGGTCCGGTTCGCGTCCTGAACCGATCGACGAAGCCCGCCGCCAGGCGGGCTTCGTGTTTGTGGAGCGGGAATATCGAATGATGCGGGCGCGTGTCGCGAACGCCGCCTTGGCGATGGCGTCCGCTCACCCGTTATTCCCGCCTGCGCGGGAATGACGGGCGAGAGCTCCGGTACGTCCAGGCAGGACTCTGAAGCCTCCGGACCCACACAGCGCCGACACGACGAAGGGGCCACTATCATGTCGCCCATGACCGACGCCTCCGTCCGCGACACCATCGCCGCCATCGCGACCGCACCCGGCGCCGGCGGGGTCGGCATCGTCCGCCTGTCCGGCCCGCGCTCATTGGCGATCGCCGAAACCGTGGCCTCGCGCGCCTTGCGCCCGCGGCATGCGCATTACGTGCGCTTCCGCGACGAGCACGACGAGACCATCGACGACGGCATCGCCCTGTACTTTGCCGCACCGGCGAGCTACACCGGCGAAGACGTGGTCGAGCTGCAGGCGCATGGTGGCCCGGCCCTGCTCGAAACCCTGCTCGCACGTGTCTGCGCCCTCGGTGCGCGCCGCGCGCGCCCGGGCGAGTTCAGCGAGCGCGCTTTTCTCGAAGGCCGCCTCGACCTGGCCCAGGCCGAAGCGGTCGCCGACCTGATCGCCGCCGCCGACGTCCGCGCCGCGCGCGCCGCGCGCCGCGCCCTCGACGGCGAATTCTCGCACCGCGTCGAGGCCCTGGCCGGCGATTTGCTCGCGATCCGCGTGCACGTCGAAGCCGCGATCGACTTCGCCGACGAACCGCTCGACACCCTGGGCGGCTCGGCCTTGCTCGCGCGTTTCGCCGCCGCCTCGGCGTCGCTCGACGACTTGCTCGCCGCCGCCGAACGCGGCCGCCGCCTGCGTGACGGCCTGCACGCGGTGATCGTCGGCCCGCCGAACGCCGGCAAGAGTTCCTTGTTGAACGCGTTGGCCGGCAGTGATCGTGCCATCGTCACCGACATCGCCGGCACCACCCGCGACCTGCTGCAGGAAACGGTCAAGCTCGACGGCGTCGAACTGATCCTGGTCGACACCGCCGGCCTGCGCGACGGCGGCGATGCGATCGAGCGCGAAGGCATGCGCCGCGCCCGCGGCGAACTCGAACGCGCCGACCTCGCCATCGTGGTGCTCGACGCCAGCGATCCGGAAACCGGTCTGCAAGCGGTCGCCGAGGCGATCGCCGATGTGCCGGCGCGGCTCTACGTCTACAACAAGATCGACCTGATCGAATCCGACTACGGCTCGCCGACGCCGGTCGATATCGGCGGCGAAGACCGCGTGTTCGTTTCCGCCCGCAGCGGCGCCGGGCTCGATGGCCTGCATGCGCGCCTGCGCGCCTTGGCGCAGGGCGACACCGCCGAATCCTCGGAGGGCGCGTTCACCGCGCGCGCTCGCCACGTCGACGCCTTGTTGCGCGCGCGCGAAGAACTCGACGATGCGCGCGTGCAGCTCGATCACGAAATGCTCGACCTCGCCGCCGAGGCGCTGCGCCAGGCGCACGAGGCACTCGGCGAAATCACCGGACGCGTGCGTGCCGACGATCTGCTGGGGCATATCTTTTCGAGTTTTTGCATCGGGAAGTAGACACGGCTTGAAGGGCTAATGCCAGCCGGGCTTGCAGCGTCGTGTCCCGTAGCCCAAGGGTAGGAGCGGCGCAAGCCGCGACCGCGTTGCCTCAATCTCGCGACGTCACTTGGAGGTTTTTGTAGGAGCGGCGTCCCCCGGGATTTGCTTCAGTCATAAGCCGCGACCGCGCAGTTGGCGGTTGCGGCGTTTCTTGCCGCAGAGCGATGAATCAACATCAAGATCTAAAGCTTCCGTCCGCTGACGCGGCCGGGTTACTTTCTTCTGCTAAGCCCAAAAGTCCCACAGGGAGTTCCTTCGGTCAAAGGTAACCAAAGAAAAGGGCTCTCCTTGCAAGGGCACAAGCCCGCACGATCGATGCCGACGCAGGGATGCTCCAGACAGGCCATCCATGGCCTGCTTGCGCACGGCCCGCATCCATGCGGGCCGCCCTACGGGTCTTCATCTGACCCGCAAAGCAGCAAAGCAAAGCCACAAAGCAAAATCTCGGCAACGGCAACGGCAACGGCAACGGCAACGGCAACGGTCGTCGCTGCTCTTGGGTAGGAGCGGCGCAAGCCGCGACCGCGCAACCTCGATCGCCCGCGCCGCCGTTCGCAGATTCGTGGTCGCGGCTTGCGCCGCTCCTACCCGGCCGAAAGCACGCCGCTTCGGTGGACGGCATTGGCGCTGTTGCTTCCGCACATCCCGTGGTCGCGACTCACGCTGCTCCTACAGGGGATGGCGTCGCGGTGCTCTGCTTCCCTATTGGAGCCTTGGCCTTGGCCTTGGCTGTGCGTCGCCGCGCACTAGCGAAGGTAATCGAAGACCCGGAGGGCGGCCCGCAGGGATGCGGGCCGTTTTTCATCGGGACAGGGATGTCCCGTATGAAAAATCCCTGCGGATGCACCGCTCGTGCGGGCCTGTGATTCAAAACAAAGCATTTTTCTTTGGTTAGGCGGTCTCTAAGCTCAAGTGCAACACCTGAGGTGAGACGTCGTGAATGGGAAGAAACTACAGTCAGCTGAGCGCTGAAGAACGCGGCGCGATCATGCCGTTGATGGCCCAAGGTACCGGTATACGACAGATTGCTCGCATCCTAGATCGCGCCTCCAGCACCATCGCTCGCGAACTGCATCGCAATGGATTTCGACCCGCGGGGGCGCCGGCGTTGCGCGGGCGCCCTCGATTGCAGCCTGGCTACGACGCCACGCGCGCTGGAGAGCGGG
>NZ_JBQJIN010000024.1:0-82421 GCF_052078695.1 Lysobacter sp. CA196
TCGTATACCGGTACCTTGGGCCACCAACGACATGATCGCGCCGCGTTCTTCAGCGCTCAGCTGACTGTAGTTTCTTCCCATTCACGACGTCTCACCTCAGGTGTTGCACTTGAGCTTAGAGACCGCCCCTTCGCTAATGCGAGGCTGCGCACAGCAATAGCAACAGCTGGTTGTCGCGTTTTTCAGTGCATCAGCCGCCGCCGTGCGCGACGGAACCGCAGCCGAACGGGCCAGACGTGTGGTCGGCGTTGAGCGCTACGCCGCCGGGCCCATGCGTTCGAGCACCAGCTCGACGAAACGGCTGAGCTTCGGCAAGGGCTGGCGGTCGCGCGGGTACAACAGGTGCACCGGCCGCGGGGGCGGCAGTTGCTCGGCGAACAGCGGCAGCAGTCGGCCGGCGGCGAGGTCGTCGGCCAGCAGCACCTCGGGTTGCAGGACGATGCCGCAGCCGGCCACCGCCGCGCGTCGCAACGCCTCGCCGTTATTGGAGGCGAAGCGCCCGCGCAGGCGCAGCGGTTCGGTGGCGATATGCTCGAAACGCCAGCCGGCGTCGTGATTCCACAGCAAATGATTGAGGCAGCTGTGGCCGACCAGTTCGCGCGGGTCGCTCGGCGTGCCGTGCCTGCTTAGATATTCGGGCGAGGCGCAGACGATCATCCGGTACGGCCGCAGCGGCCGTGCGACCAAGTGGTCCGAGTCCGGTAACGGCCCGATCCGGATCGCGACGTCGAAGGCCTCGGCGATCAGGTCGGACATGTGGTCGCTCAACACCAGTTCGACCGAGACCTCGGGGTGGAGTTGCAGAAACTCCGTTACCACCGTCGCGACTGCATTGCCGCCCAGCGTGACTGGCGCGGTGACCCGCAGTCGCCCGCTCGGCTGGCCGTCGTGACGCAGGCGTTCGGCGACGGACTCGGCGTGGCGGACCTGATCGAGGATGCGCCGGCAGTCTTCGAGAAAGCTTGCGCCGACCTCGGTCAGGCGCTGCTTACGGGTATCGCGCTGCAGCAGGCGCGCGCCGAGGTGCGTCTCCAGCTGGCGGATGTGCTTGCCGACCATCACCGCCGACAGGTTCTGGGCCTGGGCCGCGGCGGCGAAACTGCCGGTGTCGGCGACCGCGACGAACACGGCCATGCTGCGCAGCTTGTCCAAGGGGCTAACCCAGGGTTAGGGGAGCCCGAAATCCTAGCGCATTCACCGTCGATGCCGCAGCGAGCAGACTGGCCGCCTGTCTCTCCATACGGATTCCCCATGAAGATCCTCATCGTCGGCGCCAGTGGCACCCTGGGCCGCGCCGTGTCCGAACGCCTCGCCCCGCAGCACGACATCCTCGCCGCCGGCCGCAGCAGCGCCGACTATCCGGTCGACATCACCGACGACGCCAGCGTCGAAGCCCTGTTCCGCCGCACCGGCAAACTCGACGCCATCGTTTCCACCGCTGGCGTGCTGCACTTCGGCCCGCTCGAATCGATGCGCCCGGCCGACTTCGCCCTGGGCCTCAACGACAAACTGCTCGGCCAGGTGCGCCTGGCCCTGCTGGGCCAGCATCACCTCAACGACGGCGGCTCGATCACCTTGACCACCGGCATTGTCGCCGAAGAACCGATCCGCGCCGGTGCGAACGCCAGCGCCGTCAACAACGCCATCGAAGGCTTCGTGCGCGGCGCGGCCTTCGAGTTGCAGCGCGGCCTGCGCATCAATGCGGTCAGCCCGAACGTACTGAGCGAATCCTGGGAAGCCTACGGCGCGTTCTTCCCCGGCTTCGAACCGGTTACCGCCGCCCGCGCGGCGCTGGCGTATCAGCGCAGTGTGGAGGGGATACAGAGTGGGCGGGTGTTCAAGGTGTGGTGAGGGATGGTTTGGATGGCGATCATATGAGTTGCAAGGTCGATGAGGCATCTTGCGGTTGCTAGTCGCCACAGCCAGGGACACTGCCGTTGCCGTAAAGATTCTTCTGTTGCTGTTGCTGTTGCTGTGCGTAGCCGAGCACTAGCGAAGGCAATCGAAGACCCAGAGGGCGGCCCGCATGGATGCGGGCCGTTTTTCATCGGGACAAGGATGTCCCGTATGTAGATCCCCGCGTCGGCATCGCTCGCGCGGGCCTTTGACTCAAAGAAAAGCATTTTTCTTTGGTTACCTTTCTTTTGTTGCTTTAGACAAAAGAAAGTAACCCGCCGCTTTAGTGGCGGAAGCTCTTATCGTTTGATCTGGATCTGGATCTGGATCTGGATCTTGATCTTGATCTTGATCTTGCTGGTTAGATGCGCCGCAAGACCGCCGCAGCGCGGTCGCGGCTTGCGCCGCTCCTACCCTGGCTCCAGCCGGGAGCGGCACGAGATTGAGGCATCGTGGTCGCCGCTTCTAGGGTAGGAGCGACGCAAGTCGCGACCACGCCCTGTCGGCCTCCGGCGTTTCGATCAATCAGGTGCAAAGCTTCCGCCCGCTAACGCGGCCGGGTTACTTTCTTTTGCTAAGCCCAAAAGAAAGGTAACCAAAGAAAAGGGCTCTCCTTGCAAGGGCACAAGCCCGCACGATCGATGCCGACGCAGGGATGCTCCAGACAGGCCATCCATGGCCTGCTTGCGCACGGCCCGCATCCCTGCGGGCCGCCCTACGGGTCTTCAATTGACCGGCAAAGCAACAAAGCAAAGCAGATCAAAATCTCGGCAACGGCAACGGCAACGGCAACGGCAACGGCAACGGCAACGGCAACGGCCGCGCACCCATCACAAATGCCGCGGCACCCGCGCCTGCAACAGCGCCACCAATTCCGGCGCCATGTACTCGTACTCGTCCGGAATATCCAGGCAGACCACGCGCTTGCCGCGTAGCTGCGCCCGGAACTTGTGCTGCAGCTTGCTGCGTTGCGCCTTCTCCATCACGAAGATCAGCTCGGCCCATTCGACCAACTCGGCACCGAGCGGTTGCTCGGCGTCGTGGTTGAGGCCGGCCGAGGCGACCTCGAGATCGTCGCGCGCGGCGAAGACTTGTTCGGCAGTCGGGCTGCGTAGTTTGTTCTGGCTGCAGACGAACAGGATGCGCCGCACGCTGCGCTCAGGCCGCTTCCGCGAAGCCGTCGCGGGTCAGGTTGATCGGCGCGGCCTCGGTGCAGACCATGTCGTCTTCGATGCGGATGCCGCCGAAGGGACGGAATTGTTCGATCCGGTGCCAGTCGACGCTGCCGGCGTGTTCGCCCTGCTTGAGGCCTTCGAGCAGCAGGTCGACGAAGTACAGGCCGGGTTCGATCGTCACCGCCATGCCGGGTTCGAGTACGCGGGTCATGCGCAGGTAGGGATGGCCGGCGGGCTTGTCGATGCGGCCGCCGCGGTCGGAGGCGGCGAAGCCGGCCACTTCATGCACCTGCAGGCCGATGCCGTGGCCGATGCCGTGCGGGAAGAACACGCCGCTGACACCGGTCTCGACCGCGGCCTCCGGTGAGATCTTGAGTACACCGACGTCCTTGAGAATGCCGGCCAGGGCCAGGTGGGCGTCGAGGTGGATGCGCTTGTAGTCGGTGCCGGCGCGGACCTGGTCGCACATTTTCCGCTGCGCGGTATCGACGGCGTCGATCAGGGCCTGGAACTCGCCGCCGCCGTCGGCAGCGTAGGTGCGGGTGATGTCGCAGGCGTAGCCGTGGTGGCTGGCGCCGGCATCGATCAGGAAGCTGCGCGATTGCGCCGGCGCTTCGCGGTCGAGTTCCATGTAGTGCAGCACCGCGCCGTTCTGGTTGAGGGCGACGATGTTGCCGTAAGGCAGTTCGTTGGCGTCCTGGCGCGCGGCGCCGCAGTAAGCCAGGTGGATGTCGAATTCGCTCTTGCCGGCACGGAACGCGGCTTCGGCGGCGCGGTGCGCGCGTACGCCCTTGCGGGTGGCTTCGCGCATCATCGCCACTTCGTACGGGGTCTTGTAGGCGCGGTGGTACTCGAGATAGTCGACGACCGCCGCCGGGTTGTTCGGCACGAAGGCGCGGTCGCCGCCGACGCCGAGCGCGCTCTGCGCTTCGCCGAGGATGGCGCAACGCGCCGGGTCCTTGGGCAGGTGCGCGAGCGCTTCCTCGGGCTGGCGGATCACGACGACGTCGAAGTGTTCGACCCACCAACCGCTCGGCGCCTGCGGCACGACATGCCAATAATCGAACGGCTGCAGATAGATCAGCTTGGGCTTGTGGCCGGGCGTCGCCACCAGCCAACTGCCGGGGTTGCGGGTCAGCGGTACCCAGGCCTTGAACTGCGGGTTCACTGCATAGGGGTAATCGCGGTCGTCGAAGACTTGGTAGTGCAGGTTGCCGCTCGGTACCACCAGGTGATCGAACCCGCCGCGTTCCAGCGCCTGCTCGCAGCGGCGCTGCAGTTCGGCGAAGTGCTGCCGGTACAGGGCATGGGTGTCGAGCGAGGACGGATCGGCGGTGCGGGCGGAAGCGTTCATTGCGGGCCTGGCCTGGTGGAAACCGGTCCATTTTGCCGCAATTCGGCAGGGGCGGCTGTGCGCCAGCGGGGTTCGGGGCTGGGCTGGGGCGCTTGGCTAGGGAGCTTGGCTAGATGGTTGGCTTCGGGGTTTACCGCGGCGCCCAGGCGGCCTTCGGAAGGCCCCTGAACCGGAGGCGCGACCCAGTCCTCGCGTTTACTCGTAGCTGCCGCCCGGCAGGTCCAGCCACTGACGCAGGTGCTGCATGCCGTCTTCGGGCATGGCGATGAACCGGAAGCCGGTCCAGGTCTGGCCGGGCACGCTGGCGCGGTCCTGCCACAGCAGGTGCGCGCCGACTTCGATCGGCGAGGTGTGTTGCGGCGCGTCGCGCAGGTTGAAGCGCAGTTGGTACAGCGCATCGTCGACCAGCGGCGTGTTGGCGATCAGCATCATCCCAGTCTCGGACAGGTTGCCGAGGTGGCCGATCACGGTCTCGGTCATGGTGTCGACGACCTGCACCGTTTCGGCGATGCGGCGGCGTCGGGTGCGGCGGAATTCTTCGTTCATGCGTCCGATCTCATGCGCCGGCCGGATCGGCCGGGCGTTTGCCGCCGAAACCGCGCAGCACGTCGAGCGTGGCGTGCCAGGCGCGATCGACCAGGCGGCTGCGTTCCTCGACCACCACCCGCGCCTGGCCGCGCGCCATCATCCGGGCGAGGCTGTCGAGCGATTGTTCGCCGACGCGCTGGCCGCGTTGATTGACGAACAAGGCGTTGTCGGTGATCGGACTGAACCAGGACAAGCGCCGGCGCACCGCGTCGCCTTGTTGGTTCTGCACGAACTCGAACCAGGTGCCGAACGGCAGGTTGCGGATTTGTTCCCAGCAATGTTGCTCGTCGTCGTTGCGCGCGGGCAGGGTCGAACGGGCCGGGCCGGCGTCTTCGCCGAGGCGGCTGCGCGAACGCAGTTTCATCGCCAGTTCGGTGCGCGAGGCGGCGTCGTCTTCGAGCGCGGGGCCGACCGTGAGCTGGCGCGAAATCGCCCGGGCGTCGTCGCTGTGGTAGCCGACCTGGGTCAGCGCGTGTTCGATGTCGGCGTCCAGCCCGCACGGCATCGGCGCATCGGCGCCGGCGCGGTTGGCCGAGACGATCTGTCGCGTCGTTTCCAACTGCCGCTGCCAGGCTTCGGACTCTTCGCCGTGACGCAGCAGGGTCAGGGTGAGCACGTCGGCCCAGGCCTGGTTGAGCAGGGCCTGGACGAAACGCGGCAGGCGCTGTTCGGTGGTGTGCTGCTCGATCGCTTCGCTGGCCAGGCGTTTGGCCATTTCGAGCTTTTCCTTGCCGCGCGCGGCCTCGACGTGGCGCCGTTCGGAGACTTCGGCCTTGCGCGCGAGGTTCTGCAGTTGCTCCTGCAGGCGCAGGTTGGCGGTGTCGAACACCTCGGCGCCGGCGTCGTAGTGTTCGACCACGTGATCCACTGCCTGGCGCAGCGGCTCGTGCAGTTGCGGGTCGACGTCTTCGCTCGGGGTCCAGCGCGCGCCGGCTTCGGCGACGGTGTTGAGCAACTGCAGCGCCGGATGCTCGGTTTGCTCGAGCAGGCTGCGGTCCTGCAGCGCGGCGTGCAGCAGCGGCGCCTGCAGGCGGTTGAGCAGGGTCGAGATCGTCGCGTCGCCGCGCAGGCGTTGCTCGATCTCGTCGTACAACATGTCGAGCAGATCGAACACGTCGCCGTCGTCGCGCGACAGCGTGGCGACCGTGCCCGGCGGGGGCTCGCTGCGTTCCAGCAGCGACTGGCGCAGCTCGGCGATCTTGCGCAGCGGTTGCGGGCCGCGCGGCAGTTCGTCCTTGAGCCGGTTCAGCACCGACAACACCTCGGCGGTGTCCATGGCCGCGCCCGGCACGGCCATGCCGCCGCGCGGACGCAGTTTGTCGACCAACTCGCGGCGCTCGCCGAGCCATTGCTGCAGGGTCGCGAAATCGGTCGCGTCCGGCGCCCGTGCCACCGCTTGCTGGCCCGGCCAGGCGGTGTGCGGACGCTCGTCGCTGGCGCGCGCCGATGGCGAGGCACCCGCTTGCGGGCCGCGGTTCTTTTCCTGCACCGGTTCGCGACGCGCGGCGTCGGCGGCCGCGGCTTCGGACTGCGGTGTGGCGTTGGGACGCGCGCGCAACGGCACGAACGACAGGCTCGGCAGCACGTTCTCGCGCGCGAGCAGGGCGTTCATGGCCTCGACCATCTGCGCATAGCCCAGCATCACCTGCTGGTCGAACACGCGGAACAGGTCCAGACGCGAATCCTGGCCGATCTGCAACGGCAGGCAGACGTCGGCGAAGATCCGGATCAGGCGATGCGGCCCGACCGGCAGGCGTTCGGCATCGAAGGCCGGGGCGCCGGCGAGCACGCCGAAGCGTTGGCCGAGCAGCAACAGGCCGAGGCCGGCGCGCGACTCGTGGCGGCTGGCGATGCTGCGCAGCACGGTGTTCTCGTCGATCTCGCTGTCGTCGACCAGGCGCAGGTCGCTGAAATTCGGTTGGATCGAAGCCTGCGAGCGCGGCGTGGCCGGCTCGCGCAGACGGGTCAACGCGGTTTCCAGCGCGACGAGATAGCGTGGGATCAGGTCGGCGCGACGCAACCGCACCAGGCGCAGGGTTTCCAGGTAACCCGATTGCAGGCTCGGATTGCGCGCCTGGTCGGCCTGGCGGAACAGCTGCTGCTCGAACTCGGCGAGCATCCGTTCCAGTTGCGGCGCGGTTTCGTCGGAGATCAGGGCGTACAGCTGCTCCAGCAAGCGGCGCACGCGACGGGGCAGCGCGGCCGTGGCCAGGGTGGCCCGCGGCGGCGAGGCGTCCAGAGGATCAAACGTGGCGGACATGTGGATTCGGTACTGACGACCTCAAGATATAACCACGCCTCCCCGGCGCTCGCCAACTCGAAACGGTCCGACAGCGACCGCGCGTGAGCGTGCAGCCGACAGGAGGCGGCCTATGGCAGTAACGCAGACGGCCCGTGCGGGCGGCCAAACGCGAGTCTCCACCGGGACCGGTCGCGGGCTTGTGAGGCTCGGCGCCGGTCGGCCGCTGCCCTTGGCCACGGGATCGTTCAAGCGCAGCCGCTCGGCCGGCTATCGAACGGCTTTCAATCGGGCAGGAACAGCGCCACCACGTCGTTGGTGAAGCGACGTCCCAGCTCGGTCGGGCGGACCCGGTCGCCGCTTTGTTCCAGCCAGCCGGCGTCGAAGCCGGCCTGCAACTGCGCGGCGATGCCGGCGCGGGCGAGGCCGGTCCGGGCCTCGTAGTCGGCCAGCGAGAAGCCTTCGACCAGGCGCAGCACGTTGAGCATGTACTCGAACGGCCGCCGCTCCGGCGCGATCCGGTCGTCGCCGCCGATACCGGCTTCGCTGCCGGCCTTGGCCAGGTACTCGGTCGGGTGCTTGTGCTTCCAGCGCCGCAGGATGGTCTGCTCGGCGCCGAGGGTGATCTTGCCGTGGGCGCCGGCGCCGATGCCCAGGTAATCGCCGTAGCGCCAGTAGTTGAGGTTGTGCGCACAGCGCCGTTGCGGCCGCGCATAGGCGCTGACTTCGTAGTGCTCATAGCCGCGCGCGGCGATCAGGGCCTGGCAGTGCTCCTGGATGTCCCAGGCGCTGTCCTCGTCGGGGATGCCCTGCGGCGGCCGCGCGGCGAACACGGTATTGGGTTCCAGAGTCAGCTGGTAATGCGAGAGGTGGGCCGGGTCGAGCGCGAACGCCCGCTCCAGGTCGCGCTCGGCCATCGCCAGGGTCTGGCCGGGCAGGGCATACATCAGGTCGAGGTTGAGGTTGTCGAAGCCGGCGTCCTGGGCCAGTTTGACCGCGGCTTCGGCCTCGCGGCTGTCGTGGATGCGGCCCAGGCGCTGCAGGCAGCCGTCGTCGAAGCTCTGGATGCCGAAGCTGAGCCGGTTCACGCCGGCGCCGCGGTAGAGCTCGAAACGGCCGTGCTCGGCGGTACCGGGGTTGGTTTCCAGGGTGATTTCGCAGCCCGGCGCGAAGCGCAGGCGGGCGCTGGCGCCCTGCAGGAAGCGGTCGATGAACTCGGGCGGGAACAGGCTCGGGGTGCCGCCGCCGAAGAACACGCTGTGCACCGGCCGGCCCCAGACCAGCGGCAGGTCGTGCTCCAGGTCGGCCAGCAGGGCGTCGACGTAGGCGTCGTAGGGCAGGGCGCTGCCCTTGCCGCCCTTGTATTCGTGCGAGTTGAAATCGCAGTACGGGCATTTGCGCACGCACCAGGGCAGGTGGACGTACAGCGACAGCGGCGGGGTGGTCAGGGTATCGCTCAAACAGCGCTCGACCGGACCCGAGGGCCCGGAAACAGTCGGAAGGGGCCGACAGCTTACCGGTCGCGCGTCGCGCCGTAGCGGGTGACGGCGAGCAGGGCGCGCAGATTGGCGTCGATGGCCACCTCCGGGCGGGCCTGGACGACCAGCCGCATGATCGTGGCCAGGGGCTCGGCGCTGCCGTCGCCGGAGGTTTCGCCGTCGAAGATGGTGGCGGTGTTCCAGCGCCGGTGCGGGGCCGGGGACAGGCGCAGCTCCAGGGTGGAGGTCAGGCGCAGGCGCCCGTCCTTGGCCCGGTGCAGGGACATGCCCACCACCTCGCCCGGGGCGAACCGGCGGGTGCGATGGGCGGTGGTGATATTGGCGTAGCCGATGGTGTGGCCGGGGCTGGCTTGCAGACTGACCCGCTGGATCGCGGCCAGGGCGACCAGGCCGACCAGGGTCGCCAGCAGCCACAACGCCAGCTCGATCTCCGAGCTGAAGCTGTTGCTTTGGTGGGTGCCGGCGCCGAGGCCGTCCTGGCGGATCCAGATCGCGATCGGCATCGCCAGCAGGTACAGCACGGCCACCGACAGCACGGTGTGGCCGCCGGTGCGGAAGGCGCGTCGGGGCGGAACGGCGGCGCGCAGCATCCGGTTCACCTGGCGACCTCCGGTAGGCGCTCGCGCAGCGCCGCCAGGGCGCGGGCGCGGTGGCTGACGCGGTTCTTGAGGGCGTCGTCGATTTCGCCGGCGGAGACGTTGTACTCGGTGTCGTAGAACACCGGCTGGTAGCCGAAGCCGCGTTCGCCCTGGCGCTGGTGCAGGATGCGGCCGTGCCAGATGCCCTCGGCGATGACCGGGCGCGGGTCGCCGGCATGGCGCAGCAGCACGATCACCGCATAGAAATGCGCGCCGCGTTGAGCGTCCGGCACGTCCTTGAGGGCGGCAAGCAGTTTGTCGATATTGGCCTGGGCGTCGCCGTGCTGGCCGGCGTAGCGGGCCGAGTACAGGCCGGGGGCGCCGCCGAGCGCGTCGACGCAGATACCGGAATCGTCGGCCAGGGCGGGCAGCCCGGTGACCGCGGCCGCATGACGGGCCTTGAGCAGCGCATTCTCGACGAACGTGCCGCCGGTTTCCTCGATGTCCTCGACCCCCAGATCCGTTTGCGCCACCAGTTCGATGCCGGTGTCGCCGAGCAGGTCGCGCAGTTCCGCCAGCTTCCCGGCGTTGCTGCTGGCCAGCACTAATCTCATGCTTTCAGTTCCAGCAAATCCCAGCGATTACCGTACAGGTCTTCGAACACGGCGACCGTGCCGTAGGTCTCGACGCGCGGAGTTTCCATGAAGCGCACGCCGCGTCCGAGCATCGCCGCGTGGTCGCGCCGGAAGTCGTCGGTATGCAGGAAAAAGCCGACCCGGCCGCCGGTCTGGTTGCCGATGCGCGAGGCTTGTTCATCGCCGACTGCCTGAGCCAGCAGCAAGGCGGTCTGGGCGCCGTCGGCGGGCGCGACCCGGACCCAGCGTTTGCCGCCGCCCTGGTCGATGTCTTCGAGCAGGACGAAGCCCAGGGCCTGGGTGTAATACGCGATGGCCTCGTCGTAGTCGGCGACGACGAGGGCGATGCTGCCGATGCTGCGATTCATGGCGGAGCCTGGTGAGGGGCCGTCGCCATCGCCTTCGACAGGAGGGCAACGGGCCGGCCGATGGATGGAAAGGCTGCGACTGCCCGGCAGAAAGCACACTTCACCGGTGTCGTGAAGGTATGCGTGTAGTGCAGGCGGTCGTTCCCAGTGCGATGGCAGGTTCGCACGCCGCTGCCGATATCCGAAGTCTCGCTTCGTGTATCTGTGCAACGTTTCGTGATTCGCGCATGGCGAGGTGCGCGGCGATGGGATGCGCATCAAGCGTATGCGCTGCGTCTGTTCCACCGCTGCGCTTGTGTTGCGCGTTGACGCGTCGCGCAGCGATCAGGCGCTGGGCAGTTGATGTGTCGTGGGCAGCGCAGAACGCTCAGCGCGTTTGCAGCGGCAGGGTCATGCGAAAAGCCAGGAAAAACCCAGGGAAAACGCAGAGGATCTCGGCTTTGCGCCGAAGTGGCGGAGCGAATACTGCAAGGCACGGCCGATGCGGCGAATGGTGCAGGCAGGACTCGCAATGCGGCAGATGACGCCGCAACGAGCGGCGCGCCGTAACGAGTCGGACGATCGAACGGACCAGCGCGACGAATCCGCAGCGGCTTCGAGCCCTTATCCGGACTCGAAGCTGTTCGCGGCGATCAGACCGCCAGCGCCTCGCGCTGCTTGAGGATCAGCTCGGCGATGCCGGCTTCGGCCAGGGCCAGCAGGCCGTCGAGTTCTTCGCGGCGGAAGGCGTGGCCTTCGGCGGTGCCCTGCAGCTCGATGAAACCGCCGCCGTCGTTCATGACCACGTTCATGTCGGTGTCGCAATCGCTGTCTTCGGCGTAGTCCAGATCGAGCACCGGCACGCCGCGGTAGACGCCGACCGAGACCGCGGCGACCGCGCCGAAGATCGGGTCGCGGGCGATTTCGCGGCGCGACTGCAGCCAGCGCACCGCGTCGACCAGGGCCACGTAGGCGCCGGTGATGGCCGCGGTGCGGGTGCCGCCGTCGGCCTGCAGGACGTCGCAATCCAGGGTGATGGTGCGCTCGCCGAGCGCCTTGCGGTCGATGCAGGCGCGCAGGGCGCGGCCGATCAGGCGCTGGATTTCCAGGGTGCGGCCGCCTTGCTTGCCGCGCGCGGCCTCGCGGTCGCTGCGGGTGTGGGTCGCGCGCGGCAACATGCCGTACTCGGCGGTAACCCAGCCTTCGCCCTTGCCGCGCAGGAACGAGGGCACCTTGTTTTCGACGCTGGCGGTGCACAGCACCCGGGTCTCGCCGAAGCTGACCAGCACCGAACCCTCGGCGTGGCGGGTGAAGCTGCGTTCGATGCGGACTTCGCGCATCTGGCCCGCGGTACGGCCGCTGGGACGGACGAGGGGGCCGGTCGGGGCCTCGGTGGGGGCGGCGTTGGGACCGGTCATGGGCGCGAAGTTACCGTTTTGATGGCCGGCGAGTTTACCATTCGCTCCCTGTAGGCTTGGGATTCGCGAATGATTCGCAGCATGACTGCCTTCGCCAGCGGCGAACGCGTGACACCCTGGGGCACGCTCGGCTGCGAGTTGCGCTCGGTCAACCATCGTTTCCTCGAACTCGGGGTACGCCTGGCCGACGAGCTGCGCGTGCTCGAGCCGGCCCTGCGCGAGCGCATTTCCGGACGCATCAGCCGCGGCAAGCTCGACCTGACCCTGCGCCTGCGCGCGCCCGAAGGCGGCGACGCGCTGCAGCTCAACCCGACCCGGCTGCGCGAACTCAGCGACCTGGCGATCGACTTGTCGGCGCGGTTCCCGGCGCTACGCACCGATTTCACCGATTTGCTGCAGTTCCCCGGCGTGCTGCAGGCGCCGAGCACCGATCCGGCCGAATTGCAGGCCGCGGCGCTGGCCCTGCTGGACAGCGTGCTCGACGAATTCGTCGCTGCGCGCGAACGCGAAGGCGGCAAGCTCGCGACCGTCATCAGCGAACGCGTCGACGGCATCGCCGCGATCGCCGCCGAGGTGCGCACGCTGATGCCGGCGATCCGTGCCGGCCAGCGCACCAAGCTCGAAACGCGGCTCGCCGACCTGGCCCAGCCGGCCGACAACGGCCGCGTCGAGCAAGAATTGGTGCTGTGGTTGCAGAAGCTCGACGTCGACGAAGAGCTCGACCGCCTCGACTCGCACGTGGTCGAAGCGCGGCGCGTGCTCAAGCTGCGCGAAGCGGTCGGCCGCCGTCTCGACTTCCTGCTGCAGGAATTCAATCGCGAAGCCAACACCCTGGGTTCCAAGTCGGTCGACGCGCGCAGCTCGGCGGCCGCGGTCGAACTCAAGGTGCTGATCGACCAGGTCCGCGAGCAGATCCAGAACATCGAGTAACGAGCGGGGAGGAACGAGGAACGAGTAACGAGTGCCTCTACTCGTTTCTGTTTCCTCGCTGCTCGTTACTGTATCCCCGTTTTTATCGTTTCAAGCCGGACCTTACCGACACATGCGCGGAACCCTTTACATCGTCGCCGCCCCGTCCGGGGCCGGAAAATCCAGCATCGTCAACGCCGTGCTGGCGCGCGATCCGAACATCCGCCTGTCGATCTCGTTCACTTCGCGCCAGCCGCGTCCGGGCGAGCGCCATGCCGAGCACTACCACTTCGTCAGCGCGCAGGAATTCGAGGCGATGGTCGAGGCCGGCGATTTCTTCGAATACGCCCGCGTCCACGGCGACTGGAAAGGCTCGGCGCGGCAGTCGGTCGAACCCTTCCTGGCGGCCGGCAAGGACGTATTGCTGGAAATCGACTGGCAGGGCGCGCGCCAGGTCCGGTCCAAGGTGCCGGATGCGGTCAGCGTGTTCATCCTGCCGCCGTCGCGGCAGGCGCTGGAGTCGCGCATGCGCACCCGCGGCCAGGACAGCGAGGCGACGATCCGCCAGCGCCTGGACGCCGCGCGCGAAGAAATGTCGCATTACGGCGAGTTCGACTACGTCATCGTCAACGAAGTGTTCGACACCGCGGTCGAGGAAATGTGCGCGATCTTCCTGGCCAGCCGCCTGCGCCGCGAACCGCAAGTCGCCCGCCACGCCCGCCTGATCACCGCGCTGCTGGCCGACGGGGGCTAGGCTCTTCGGGACTACTCGGGACTCGGGACTCGGGACTCGGGATTCGGGATTCGGGAGTTCCGAGCCCGCCGCCTCTGCCTTTCCCCCTTTTGAGAAAGTGGGGTAGGGGGGGATTTGCTCCTCGCCGCCCTGAGCGGCGCCAAGCTGCCGCCACGCTAGCCTGCCGCCCGCATCCAATTGATTCACAAGGCATTTAGCCCGAAAACTTGCTCCGGCGAGGGACTCGGTCTAAACTCCCCGGTCCCCAACCGCTTGTAAAGACGGCCTTCCGGCCGCCAGGAGCCCCATGGCCCGCATTACCGTCGAAGATTGCCTGGAAGTGGTCGACAACCGCTTCGAACTCGTCATGTTGGCCGCCAAGCGTGCGCGTCAGCTGGCCAACGGCGTCGAGCCGCAGCTGGACAACAGCGAAGCCAACGACAAGCCGACCGTGCTGGCACTGCGCGAAATCGCCGCGCGCCAGATCAACCCCGAATACATCGATGCGGTCGAGAAGGCCGAGCGCGAGCGTAAAGAGCGCGAAGCCCTGGAATGGGCCGCCGCCGAAGTGGTCGCCGACGACGATCTGTCGAAGAGCGACGACTGAGTCTCCGGCCCCGCGCCCCGGCGCGGGAGTCGATCGCGGCCCCGCCTTGGCGGGGCCGTTTTGTTTACAGCCCCCCGCCTTGGGGGGCCGCTACGTTTGCGCGTCCGCCCGGCCAGCGCGTCGAGGTCGCCCGGCAGGAAACAAGGGCGCGGCGCGCAGGGCGCTAAATCATCGAGTCTGACGCCGGGATTTCGGCGCATTCCTGAACGGATGTCTCGTCCCCGGGCCTTGATCGCGGCGCGCCGCTTGCCTGCGCTGCTTGCGTGCCGCACCCAATATCAATGGATGCGTTGCACCTTGAGCCATCGCCCGCGTAAATTTCCGTTATGACCCCTGCCGAGCCCGCGCTGAGCACCTATCCCGCCGTTCTGGACGACACGGAGCTGCCGGACTATGTGCGCGAGCTCGAATTGGCCGCGCACTACCTGCCCGAAGCGCAGCGCCTGCAACTGCGTCGCGCCTGGTCGGTCGGCGCTGCGGCGCACGTGGGCCAGACCCGCAAGTCGGGCGAGCCCTACATCACCCATCCGGTCGCGGTCGCCAAGGTGCTGGCCGAGCAGGGGTTGGACGTCGAGACCCTGGTCGCGGCGATCCTGCACGACACCATCGAAGACACCCCGCTGACCCGCGAATGCCTGGCGACCGAATTCGGCCCGACCGTGGCCGAACTGGTCGACGGCGTCACCAAGCTCGACAAGCTGCAGTTCCGCGATCGCCAGGAAGCGGCGGCCGAGAGCTTCCGCAAGATGCTGCTGGCGATGGCGCGCGACCTGCGCGTGATCCTGATCAAGCTCGCCGACCGCTTGCACAACATGCGTACCCTCGGCGCGCAGAGCGCCGAGGCGCGCGAGCGCATCGCCCGCGAGACGCTGGAGATCTACGCCCCCATCGCCCAGCGCCTGGGCATGAACCTGATCAAGGCCGAACTGCAGGACCTGGGCTTCCGCGCCCTGCACCCGTGGCGCCACGCGGTCATCGAAAAACGCATCCGCACCCAGCCGGTGGTGCGGCGCGAGTCGCTGGTGCAGATCGAAGCGCACCTGGCCCAGCGCCTGGCGAAGGAGAAGCTTCAACACCGCTTGATCAGCCGGGTGAAATCGCCGTGGAGCATCTACATGAAGATGCATCACGAGCATAAGAGCTTCAACCAGGTCATGGATGTGTTCGGCTTCCGCGTCGTCGTGCGCAGCGTGCCGGACTGTTACCACGCCCTCGGCGTGGTGCATTCGGCCTACAAACCGCTGGATGCGCGCTTCCGCGATTTCATCGCCATCCCCAAGGCCAACGGTTACCAGTCGCTGCACACGGTGTTGTTCGGCCCCTACGGCTCGCCCGTGGAAGTGCAGATCCGCACCGAGGACATGGACCTGATCGCCGAACGCGGCATCGCCGCGCACTGGTCGTACAAACACGGCGGCGAAGGCCCGAACAGCGCGCAGTCGCGCGCGCACAGCTGGATCGCCAGCCTGGTCGAGTCGCAGCGTTCGACCGGCTCGTCGCTGGAGTTCCTCGAAAACGTCAAGGTCGACCTGTTCCCGGACGAGGTCTACCTGTTCACGCCGAAGGGCGACATCATGTCGCTGCCGCGCAATTCGACCGCGCTGGATTTCGCCTATGCGGTGCACACCGACGTCGGCAACCGCGCGGTCGCCGCGCGCGTCGACGGCAAGCTGGTGCCGCTGCGCACCAAGCTGGCGAGCGGCCAGCGCGTGGAAATCATCACCGCCAAGTCGTCGACGCCGAAGCCGCAGTGGCTGGAGTTCGTCGTCTCCGGCAAGGCGCGCACCTCGATCCGCCAGCAGCTCAAGCAGCTCGAACACGAGGACGCGGTGCAACTCGGCCACCGCATGCTCGACCGCGCGCTGGAAGTGCTGGAAACCTCGCTGGACCGCACCCCGGCGCTGCGCCTGGAAAGCTATCTCGCCGAGTACCGCTATCCGCGCCTGGAGGCCTTGCTGGCCGACATCGCGCTGGGCAACCGCATGCCGAACCAGGTCGCCCTGGCGCTGGCGCGCGAAGTGCCGGGCAAGACCCGCGGCCGCGCCATCGACCGCCCGCGCCTGCCCGAGGACAAGATCCTGATCACCGGCGCCGAGCGCGGCGTGATCAGTTTCGCCAACTGTTGCCTGCCGTTGCCGGGCGACGAAATCATGGGCTACCACACCGCCGGCAAGGGCATCGTGGTGCATCGCCTGGACTGCCCGAACGTCGCCGACTACCGCAAGTCGCCCGACCGCTGGGTGGCGATCGGTTGGGACCGGCAGGTCTCCGGCGACTTCGCCGCCGCCTTGCGCATCGAAGTCGACAACCGCCCCGGTTCGCTGGCCCAGGTCGCCGCGGCGATCGCCGAAGCCGAATCCAACATCGACCGCGTCGAATATCTGGAACGCGACGCCAACATCGCGATCATGCGTTTCGCCATCGAAGTCAGCGACCGCCGCCACCTCGCCGACGTCATGCGCCGCGTGCGCCGGCTGGCGGTGGTGTTGGGCGTGCAGCGGATGTAGGTGCGGCGGCTTTGCCGCCGCTGGGACTCGGGACTTGGGACTCGGGACTCGGGACTCGGGACTCGCATTCGGGAGGACTCGGCATTCGGGATGGGCGAAGCGGGGTCCTCCCCGTGGCCGGCGTTTGCTCTTAGGATGAGCGCTCTCTAATCCCCACTCCTCAATCCCGGCACCCAACATGTCTCGCGAAATCATCCACACCGACCAAGCTCCGGCCGCCATCGGCCCGTACTCGCAGGCCGTGCGCGTCGGCGATACGGTCTATCTCTCGGGCCAGATCCCGCTCGACCCGGCCAGCGGGCTGGTCATCGAGGGTGACATCGAAGCCCAGGCGCATCGCGCGTTCCGCAATCTGCAGGCGGTCTGCGAAGCCGCCGGCGGCTCGCTCGCCGACATCGCCCGGCTCGGCCTGTTCCTCACCGATCTCGGCGCCTTCGGCAAGGTCAACGCGGTGATGGGCGAGTACTTCAACCCGCCGTATCCGGCGCGCTCGACCGTCGAAGTGTCGGCGTTGCCGCGCGGCGTGGCGTTCGAAGTCGACGCGGTGATGGTGCTGCGCTAAACCGCGAAACCCGGTGTTTCCAGCAACGGCCGCCCCGTCACGAGGCGGCCGTTTGCGTTTGCGTCGGCATCGTCAGAGTGGGAGCTGCGCAAGCTGCGACCGCGAATCCGCAATAACGATGAGCCCCTGACCGGGCGACCCAGGCCGCAGATCATCGAGTCCCGAGTCCCGAGTCCCAAGTCCCAAGTCCCAAGTCCCGAACCCTCTACCTGCGCTCCCGCGCGATCTCGGCCAACAAACGTTCGCGCAGCGCGCGCGGGGTTTCGCCGGTCAGGCGCTTGAAGGCGCGGCGAAAATCGCGCGGGTCCTTGTAGCCGATGGCGGCGCCGACGCTGGCGATGGTCAGATGGCGTTCGCGCAGCAACGCATAGGCGTGGTCGATGCGCAGGCGGTCGTGGATTTCGTGGAAGCTGGTGCCTTCGCCGGTCAGTTGCCGGCGCAGGGTGCGCTCGCTGACGTGCAATTGCGCGGCGATGCCGGCGAGCTTGGGGTCCTGCGGCAGTTGCGCGCGCAGCAGGCGTTCGACCGCGGCGGTGACCTCGCCGGGCACCGCGCCTTCCGGCATCTGCGCCTCGCACAGGGCCAGCACCTGGCGCGAGGCGATCGGGTTATGGGTCGGCAGCGGCGCGGCCAGCCATTGCGCGTCGAGCACCAGCCGGTTCTGCGGTTGTTCGAACGCGACCGGGCAGTCGAACACGTCGCGATAGTGCGAGGCGTAGTCCGGCGCCGGGTAACTGAATTCGATGCGCAGAGGCCGCAGGCTCTCGCCGACCAGGCCGCGGGCGAGGGCGAGGCAACTGCTGAAGAATTCCTCGCAGACGAAGCGGTGGATCGAGGGATAGGTCAAGGTCATCTGCCCGGCCAGGGCGACCGTGCCGGATTCGGAGGCGCTTTCGACGAAACGCATCAGGCTGCCGACCACCGGGGTGAAGCGCAGGCCGATCTGCAAGGCTTCGCCGAAGGTCGCCGCAGTCGTCATCGCCAGGCCAAGCAAACCGAAATTGCCGACATGCTGGTTGCGGCCGATGTCCAGGCCGATGGTCTCCGGCAGCACCCGCAGGGCGCGGTCGATCACGATCGCGGTGGGCCGGTTGGGCAGGCGCACGCCCGGGTCGGCGACCTGGGCGCGGCTCAGGCCGGTGCCGGCGAACCAGTCGTCGCTGGGCGCGCCGATCCGGTCCGCGGTCTCGAGCAAGCCCCACAGCAGGTTCGGCGACATCAAGGCGATGTCGGATTTGGCGCTGTCCTGGTCGGATGGCTGACGCATCGCCCCTCACGATCGTGGCCGCACGGTTGACCGCTAATGCCCCCTTAGTGTGCCGCATTCGCCCTCACGCGCGCTCACATCGGCGGCGGAGACTCGTCGCATAGCCACGAGGGACGCCGGGCGCGAGCATTCGCACCGCCGCCCCGGTCGCCAATCACGGGGAGATTCATGAGCAAGCAGATTCCGGCGTTCGCCCTTGCCGCCGCCGCGGCCCTGACCGCCGGTTGCGGTCCCGAGCAGCCCCGGCACACCGCGACCGCGCAGGTCGCTGCCGGCGACGCCGCCTTCGCCGACAGCTTCCGCACCCGCTTGCTCGATGCCAAGCCGGGCGAGGTGATCGAGGTGCCTGCCGGGCGCTACACCTTCGACCGCAGCCTGACCCTGCGGGTGGACGGTGTGACCATCCGCGGCGCCGGGCCGGACAAGTCGGTGCTGAGCTTCAAGGGCCAGAAGGCCGGTGCCGAGGGGCTGCTGGTCAACGCCAGCCAGTTCACCATCGAGAATCTGGCGATCGAGGACAGCAAGGGCGACGGCCTCAAGATCAACGAGGCGCAGGACATCACCATCCGCAACGTGCGGGTCGAGTGGACCGGCGGGCCGAGCACCAAGAACGGCGCCTACGGTCTGTACCCGGTCAAGACCCGCAACGTGCTGATCGAGAACTCGGTGGCGATCGGCGCCTCCGACGCTGGCATCTACGTCGGCCAGTCGCGCGACGTGATCGTGCGCAACAGCCGCGCCGAGTTCAACGTCGCCGGCATCGAGATCGAAAACACGATCAACGCCGACGTCTACGACAACGTCGCCACCAACAACACCGGCGGCATCCTGGTGTTCAACATGCCGGCGCTGTCGCAGCAGGGCGGAGCGATCCGGGTGTTCAAGAACAAGGTGTTCAAGAACAACACCGCCAACTTCGGCGCCAAGGGCACGCCGGTGGCCAGCGTGCCGGCCGGCAGCGGCATGGTGGTGAACTCCAACGACGACGTCGAGATCTTCGACAACGACATCAGCGACAACGCCACCACCAACATCATCGTCTCCAGCGTGTACTCGACCGGTTATAAGGACGACAAGGCGGCGAAAGACTTCGACCCCTATCCGGAGCGGATCTCGATCTACGGCAACCGCCTCTCCGGCGGCGGCGAGTCTCCCGACGGTTTCGACCTCAAGGCTCTGAAGACGGCGATCTACGGCCTCAACGGCCGCTTCCCCGACGTGCTCTGGGACGGCTACGCCAACAAGGCGCTCAAGGACGGCCCGCAGATCTGCATCCGCGACGTGTCCGGCGTGATCAACGCCGACGGCCCCGGCGGCTACAAGAATCCGAGTCAGGACCTGACGTCCCAC
This sequence comes from Lysobacter sp. CA196, assembly GCF_052078695.1. NCBI lineage: Bacteria > Pseudomonadati > Pseudomonadota > Gammaproteobacteria > Lysobacterales > Lysobacteraceae > Lysobacter > Lysobacter sp. CA196. The sequence goes on from NZ_JBQJIN010000024.1 coordinate 19,665, forward strand.
GCCTGCACCCTGCCGAAGTTGCCGGCGATCGACCTCAAGCGCGGTTGATCGATGCGCAAGACGATGCTGCGTTCCGTCGTTGCCGTATTGCTGTCGATGCTGCTGGTCGGATGCGCGCGCGAATCCGCGCCGGCGCCGGTGCGTTTCTTCGCCGAGGGCCAGCCGCCGACCCTGGCCGAATGGAACCTGCTACGCGTCGCCGACGGCCGCCTGAAACTCAACGCCGGGGTCGTGCCCTACGACTTGAACACCCCGCTGTTCTCCGACTACGCGCACAAGCTGCGCACGGTGTGGATGCCGAAGGGCCAGGCCGCGCGGTACCGCGCCGACGAGGCCTTCGATTTCCCGGTCGGCACCATTTTCAGCAAGACCTTCTACTACCCGCGCAGTCAGGCCGGCGGCGATGCGGTGCTGCGCAGCGCCGACGAAGGCCCGGACCTGCGCGGCGGCGGCTTGGAACTGGCCAAGGTCCGGCTGGTCGAGACGCGCTTGTTGCTGCGGCGCCAGGACGGTTGGATCGCGCTGCCCTATGTATGGAACGCCGAACAGACCGAGGCGCGCCTGATGCGCGGCGGCGCCTTGATTTCGCTGAGCCTGGTCGCGGCCGACGGCCAGCGTGAGCCGGCCGAATACCAAGTGCCGGATCAGAACCAATGCGCCGGCTGCCACGGCGTCGACATGAAGAGCAAGGCGCTGCAGCCGATCGGGCCGAAGGCGCGGCATCTCAACCGCGACTTCGCTTACGACGATGGGTTGAGCAATCAGATCGAGCGCTGGACCCGGATCGGCTTTCTGCACGGCGCGCCCGCCGCGACCGCCGCGCCGCGCGTTGCGAACTGGCGCGACCCGAAAGCGGGCCTGGATGCACGTGCGCGCGCCTATCTCGACATCAACTGCGGTCATTGCCACAGCCCGAAAGGGCCGGGCAACACCTCGGGCTTGTGGCTGGACGCGGCGACCCGGGAACCCATGCGCCTGGGCCGCTGCAAGATGCCGATCGCCGCCGGCAAGGGCACCGGCGATTTCCGCCACGACATCGTGCCGGGCAAGCCCGAGCAATCGATCCTGCTCTATCGCATGCGCAGCGACGACCCTTCGGTGATGATGCCGGAACTGGGTCGCAGCGTCGTGCACACCGAAGGGGTAAGACTGATCCGCGACTGGATCGCCGCGCAACAGGGGCAGTGCGGCTGATACCTGCGGGTCGGGGAAGGCAGGGAGGGGAACGCGCCGCCGTGCGCGTTCGTGTCTACGACGAACGAGAGGGGAGCTGTCCGATGCCGTTGCGCAAACACCGTTTGGTCACCGCGACCACCACCGCGCTCGCCGCGCTCTGCGGCGGCGTCTTCGCCCTGGCCGCGCCGATCGCCTACGCCCAGGACGCGGCGCCGAAGGAGTTGGAGAAGATCACCGTCACCGCGCAGAGCCGCGAGCAGGAACTGCAGGACGTGCCGATCGCCCTACAGGTGGTGACCGACGAGCTCATCGACGACATCGCCGCGCAGGACATGGGCGATCTCGACAGTTTCGTCCCCGGCCTGGTGGTCGACAGCCAGCAACCGACCCAGCCGGGCTTCCAGTTGCGCGGCATCAGCACCGACGACTTCGGCATCGGCACCGACCCGGCGGTCGGCGTCTACGTCGACGGCGTGTATGCGGGGCGTGGCGGCGGCGTGCTGTTGCCGTTTACCGACGTCGAGCGCATCGAAGTGTTGAAGGGTCCGCAAGGCACCTTATTCGGCCGCAACACTGCCGCCGGCGCGGTCTCGATCATCACCCGCAAGCCCGATTTCAGCGCCACGCAGGTCAAGGCGCGGCTGCGCCTGGGCAACGACGGCAAGCAATACGTCGACGGCATGTTGAACCTGCCGACCGGCGAGCACTCGGCGTTCCGCTTCAATGCCCTGATCAATCACGCCGATGGTTGGATCAAGGACGCGGCGACCGGTGAAGACCTCGGCCCGGAGAACAACTGGGCCACGCGCGCGGCCTTCAAGGCCCGCTTCGGCGAGCGCACCAGCGCCTTGCTGAGTTGGGACCACGAAAGCCTGGACCAGAACGGCCAGGTCACTACCGGCATCGTCGCCTTGCCACCGGCGCCAGGCCTGCCGACCTTGCCGGTCGACGAGCCGGCCTACCTCGACCCGCGCAAGATCCCGACCGCGGTCGACATCGAAGGCAATGAGGAATCGCGGCGTTTCGACGGTGTGACCCTGATCGTCGACCACGGCTTCGACTGGGGCGGCTTCACCTCGACCACCTCGTGGCGCGACTACGACTCGGTCAACCGGGTCGAGGAAGACGGCACCAATCGCAAGTATCTGTACGTCGACTCGACCAACACCGAGAGCAACCGCAGCTTCTACCAGGAGTTCAAATTCAGCGGCAGCACCGACACGCTGGACTGGATCGCAGGCGCCAGCTATTTCGACGAGAAGGCGCGGCAGACCAGCGAGGTCAACGCACTGACCGATTCGGTCGACACCATCGTGCGCAACCTCGGCCTGGCGCCGACCCCGGACGGACGTTTGTTCGGCTTCTTCGACGACCTGCTGCAGGCCAACGGCATTCCGCTGACCCTGCTCGGCCATCGCTGGAACGAAACCTTCCACAACACCCTCGACACCAAGGCCTATGCGGTGTTCGGCGACGTGATCTGGCACGCGACCGACAAGCTCAACCTGACCGTCGGCCTGCGCTACACCCGCGACGAGAAGAAGTTCTCGTGGTTGAACACGCCGCGTACCGCGCCGAGCCTCGATGCGACCTTGAACCAATTGCAGGCCTTCGGCTTCTTCGACATGGTCGGCCTGCCGCGCGAGGCCTTCGTGTTCGACGTCGCCTTCATCGACCCGCCGGCGATGCTCAACAAGGGCGTGCTCAACCGCACCTCCAACAGCTGGAGCGATTTCAGCCCGCGCTTCGTCGCCGACTATCACTTCAGCGACGACACCATGGTGTTCGCCTCGCTGGCCAAGGGCTACAAGGCCGGCGGCTTCAACTCGCTGCAGATCGGCAGCAGCTTCGAGAACGAGGACGTGTGGAACTTCGAGGCCGGCATCAAGCAGGTCTTCCCGGCGCAGCGCGTGCAACTCAATGCCTCGGCGTATTACTACGTCTACGACAATCGTCAGGCGGTGCGGCTGGACAGCAGCACCGACATTCCGCGCTTCGTCGTCGACACCTCGGACCTGGAAGCCTACGGCCTCGACCTCGACCTGCGCTGGCAGGCCACGGACAACTTCGGCCTCGACTTCAACGCCGGTTTCATCGATTCGACCTACAAGAACTACGTGACCTCCGACGGCATCGACGCCAGCGGCGACCCCACGGGTCTGCCGTACTGGTCGATGGCCGGCGGCGCGCATTACGTGTGGAACCTCGGCGAGCACGGCGACCTGCGTTTCTCCCTGCGTCATGCTTATCGCGGTAAGGTCCGTTGCAGCGAGGAGTCGCAGGCGCAGAACCGCTGCGGCGTCAGCCCCGCCTTGAACCTCGGCGAGGCGCAGAACCGCACCGACCTGCGGCTGGGCTGGACTTCGCCGCAGGGGCGTTGGGGCCTGGCCGCCTACGGCAATAATCTGTTCGACCACCAGTACATCAATGCGCTTGGCACCTACGGCAAGAACGTGCTCGGCACCGTCGGCGCGCGGGTCAGCGAACCGCGCAGCTACGGGGTGGAGTTCAGTGCGAGGTTCTGAGGCGACGGCCGATCGGTTGTGACCGGTCCGTCGCTCTCGCCGCGGCGCATCGCCCCGGTGTGTAGGGATTCACGCTTAGACCCGGCACAGGGACGCGCCGGGGTTTAGCTTTGCCGCCGTTCCCGGCATCCTTATGCGATGCCGAGCCGTCAGGACGGGCCCTCCGTCGATCTCCACACACAGCCGTTGCCGCGGATGCCCGGGGTGGGGCCGCGCGTGGCCGAGAAGCTCGCCGCACGCGGCCTGACCACGCTGCAGGATTTCTGGCTGCAACTGCCGCGGCAATACGAAGACCGCACCCAGATCACCCCGATCCGCTTGCTTCAGCCCGGCGTCGCCGCCCAGGTCGAAGGCCGGGTCGAGTCGGTCGAGCGCGGCTTCCGTTATCGGCCGATGTTGCGCGTGGCCATCGGCGACGATTCGCGCTCGGTATTGGTGCTGCGCTTCTTCCATTTTCGCGCCGCCCAGGTCGCGCAGTTCCGCATCGGCGCGCGCGTGCGCCTGTACGGCACGCCCAAGCCGGGCCAGCACGGGCTCGAAATCGTCCATCCGAGCTATCGCGTGCTCGACGACGACGGCGAAGTCGCGCTCGGCGACCAGCTCGATCCGGTCTATCCGGCGATCGAGGGCATCGGCCCGGCGACCTTGCGCCGCCTGATCGGCTACGCCCTGGACCGCCTGCCCGACGATGCTTCGCTGGAGTTGCTGCCGCGCGAGCTGCGCGAACGCCTGCAACTGCCGACCTTGCGCGAAGCGCTGCTGACCGTGCACCGGCCGGCGGTCGACGCCGATGTGGCCGCCTTGATCGCCGGCCGCCACCCCGCGCAGCGCCGGCTCGCACTCGAAGAACTGCTCGCCCATCACCTCAGCCTGCGCCGCCAACGCATCAGCCAGCAGGCGCATAAATCGCGCCCGCTAAAACAGATGCCGTTGGCCGAGAAGCTGCGCAAAGCGTTGCCGTTCAAGCTGACCGGCGCACAAAAGCGCGTCTTCGACGAGATCCGCGCCGACCTGGCCAAGCCCTCGCCGATGCTGCGCCTGGTCCAGGGCGACGTCGGCAGCGGCAAGACCGTGGTCGCCGCGCTCGCCGCGATGCTGGCCGTGCAGCACGGTCGCCAGGCCGCGCTGATGGCGCCGACCGAGTTGTTGGCCGAGCAGCACCTCAATAATCTGCGCCGCTGGCTCGAACCCCTGGGCGTGCGGGTGGCCTGGCTTGCCGGCAAGGTCACCGGCCGCGCACGCAAGACGGTGCTGGAGCAGGTCGCCAACGGCGAGGCGCAGGTCGTGGTCGGCACCCATGCGCTGATGCAGGAAGGCGTGGCGTTTCGCGACCTGGCCTTGGCCATCGTCGACGAACAGCACCGTTTCGGCGTCCACCAGCGCCTGGCCTTGAGAGACAAAGGCGCCGGTGGCGCGGTCGGCGAGGACGCGATCGTGCCGCACCAGTTGGTGATGACCGCGACGCCGATCCCGCGCACCTTGGCGATGACCGCCTACGCCGACCTCGACGTTTCGGCGATCGACGAACTGCCGCCCGGGCGCACGCCGGTGCAGACGGTCGCGCTCGGCGAAGAGCGCCGTCCGGAACTGGTGCAGCGCATTCGCACCGCCTGCGCGGAGGGCCGCCAGGCGTATTGGGTCTGCACCCTGATCGACGATTCCGACGAGGTGATCGCCCAGGCCGCGCAGACCACGTTCGAGGAACTGTCGCAGCAGCTCGCGCCGTTGCGCGTGGGCCTGGTGCACGGGCGCATGAAGGCCAAGGAGAAGCAGGAAACGATGCGCGCGTTCAAGGACGGCGAGCTCGACCTGTTGGTCGCGACGACGGTGATCGAAGTCGGCGTCGACGTGCCGAACGCCTCGCTGATGATCATCGAGAACGCCGAGCGCCTCGGCCTGGCCCAGTTGCACCAGTTGCGCGGCCGCGTCGGCCGCGGCAGCGCGGCGTCGAGCTGCGTGCTGCTGTATCGCTCGCCGCTGTCGGGCCTGGCGCGCCAGCGCCTGGACACCATGCGCAAGACCCACGACGGTTTCGTGATCGCCGAGAAGGACCTGGAATTGCGCGGCCCCGGCGAATTGCTCGGCACCCGCCAGACCGGCCTGGCCGGCTTCCGCGTCGCCGATCTGGCCCGCGACGCCGATCTGCTGCCGTTGGTGCAGGAACTGGGCGAGCGCCTGCTCAAGACTTCGCCGGAACTGGCCGAACGCATCGTCTCGCGCTGGGTCGGCGGCGCGGCGAGGTACGCCTCGGCCTGATCGTGGCGAGCGGCCCTGCTTTGCATCCCGCAACCGCGGACGGGGGCTCGGGACGGAGGTCGGACGGCGATCCGAAGGCCGCAAACCGGGCACAAATCGAACCGCCCTTGCGGCGCCCAACAATGGCATAGTGTCCCGCCAGCTGGAGCGCCCCACCCGGATGCCGGGAGCCCTTCAAAACGCGGCCACGCAATGGTTCGGCCCGGCTTTCGAGCGGCTGCACCCCTTGCTGCAGGCGCTGCACCGCAGCGGCGGGACCCTGGGCGGGCAGATCGTCCTCTCCACCGGCACCGGCCCGGCCGGCTATATCGGGCGCCGTCTCGCCCGTCGTCTCGGCATTCCGATCGATCGCGCACATCGCGGTTTCCGCGTCGACATCGTCCACGACGCGCAGGCCATGCAGTGGCGCCGCCGTTTCGACGACGGCAGCGAACTGGTCTCGGTGTTCCGTCCGGTCGGTCGTTATCCCGACGGCCATTGGCTGGAAAGCACCGGCCCGGCGCGCATGAAGCTCGGCGTCGATCTCGATGGCGGCGGTTGGCGCTGGCGTCTGCGCGGCGTCGACATCGGCGGCGTGCCGTTGCCGTTGTTCCTGTTTCCGCGCACCGATGCCTATAAGCGCATCGAAGACGGCGGGCGTTATCGCTTCGCCGTGGCCTTTTCTCTGTTTCCCTTCGGCGAGCTGTTGCGCTACGAAGGCGCGCTGCACGCTGTCCCGGCCGACACGGCCGTCAACGACGAACGAGTGGCTTCATGACTGATCGCATTCCCCTGCTTATCGATACCGACCCCGGCGTGGACGACGCGCTGGCGCTGCTGATGGCGTTCAACGATCCGCGCCACGAACTGGTCGGCCTGACCATCGCCGCCGGCAACGTCGGCCTCAAGCACACCGTCGCCAACGCCTTGAAGCTGTGCGAAGTCTCCGGCGTCGACGTGCCGGTATTCGCCGGCGCCGATGCGCCCCTGCTGCATCCTTCGCCGGATGCGGGCTATGTGCACGGCCAGGACGGTTTCGGCGACGTCGGCTACGAAGCCGCCAAGCGCCAGGTCGAAGCCGAGCACGCCGCGCTCGCGATCATCCGCCTGTCGCACGAACACGCCGGCAAGTTGTTGCTGGTGGCCTTGGGGCCGCTGACCAACGTCGCGCTCGCGCTCAAGCTCGATCCGACCTTGCCGCAGCGCATCGCGCGCATGATGGTGATGGGCGGCGCGGTGACCTGCCAGGGCAACATCACCCCAGCGGCCGAGTTCAATATCTACTTCGACCCGGAAGCCGCGCACATCGTGTTCGAAGCCTTCGAACACATCGACCTGGCCGACTGGGAAGCGGTGATCGCCCATGGCCTGCATCACGAACGCGTGCTGACCTGGTTCCAGACCGATTCGCCGCGCGGCAAGTTCTACGAGCGCATTTCCGAGAAGACGCGGATGTGGTCGATCGACCGTCGCGGCGATCACTGGCATGCCGCCGACGCCCTGGCGATGGCGTTCGCGCTCGAGCCCGACGGCGCGCTCGACGTGCAAGAGCGTCCGCTGTCGATCGAACTCGAAGGCACCCACAGCCGCGGCGCGACCGTGGTCGACTGGCGTCGCCAGGAAGGCCGCCCGGACAAGGTCGCGATCCTCATGAAATATGATCACCAGCGGTTCGAAACCCTGATTCAGAAGGCACTGGCCGCTCACCCAGGCAGAGGAGAGTAGGCGTACGGCGAAACGGGCAGAAGCAACCGCGCCGCGAACTCCCGATTCAGAAGGCACTGGCCGCACACCCAGGCAGAGGAGAGTAGGCGTACGGCGAAAACTGCAGGAGCGCGGAAGGTCATCTCCACCGCCCCCAGCCCGGCGCGAGCCGGGAAGCAGGGAGTCATCAGCGGACCATGCCCCTAGGCCTCGCCGGCCAATCAGGCAGGAAGCGGGGTGGACGCAGCTCCCCCCGCCTCATTCAGCCTCTCCGCCGCCGATTCGTTTTCCCGGCCCAAATGGACTTGCACGCCCCCCAATCCGGTCGCTATACTGCCCGACTTTCCCGCATACCTAAGGTTGAGTGCCATGAAGGCAGGCATCCATCCCGAATACCGTAACGTCGTGTTCCAGGACGTCACCACCGACTTCCAGATCCTGACCCGTTCGACCCTGTCGAGCAAGGAAACGATCAAGTTCGACGGCACCGAGTATCCGCTGATCAAGGTCGACATCTCGTCGGCGTCGCACCCGTTCTATACGGGCAAGCACAAGATCATGGACACCAGCGGTCGCGTCGACAAGTTCCGCAAGCGTTACGCGCAGAAGTAATCGCGTCGCATCGCTGTGCGCACAACGGCTGCCCGAAAGGGCGGCCGTTTGCGTTTGCGCCGATATCGCTGTTCGTCCGCGATGGTGCAGCGATGCGGATTCGTGCTGGGCGCAGTAGCCGTTCAAGCGCGCCATCGAGGCCCGCCGGTGACAGGGCGGTGTCGGGCAATGCGCCCATGCCTGCTGTCGCCGCCGCTGCCGCATGGACGGTCCCACGCGTCGGCGTATCCGGGCGGCGTCCTCGCCCGACCCGATGCCTTGCGCTCCCGCCAGGGCCGATGACCGCCTCGCGACAGGCTTTCCGCCAAGCCGCGACAAGCCCGCCCACGCTGGTCGGCGCTGAGCCTTTCGGGGCCTGTCTCGGGATCGAAAACCGGTCCCGGCGATGAAACGCTGCGTGGCCGCCATGCGTCCCTCCCCGACCAAAGTCCGAGCTTGGGCTCAAGAAGCGTTGTGCGATAATTCAGCATCGCAGTTCAAATGCGACCCCCGTCCCCCTCTTGCCGCGGCCTCCCCTGCGGCAGGCAGATTGAGGAGTGTTTCGTGTCCGATGATTCCAAAAAAGCTGGCCTCGATCAGGTCACCCTGACCGCCGGCGACAAGAGCGTGATCTTGCCGGTGCAGCACCCGGTGTTGGGCGCATCCTGCGTCGACATCGCCAAGCTGCCGAAAGAAACCGGGATGTTCACCTACGACCCCGGCTTCACCGCGACCGCCAGCTGCAAGTCGGCGATCACCTACATCGACGGCGATGAGGGCGTGCTGCTGTACCGCGGCTACCCGATCGAACAGCTCGCCGAGAAGTCGAACTTCCTCGAAGTCGCCTATCTGCTGATGAACGGCGAACTGCCGACCGCCGGCGAGTTCAGCAAGTTCGAGCACGAAGTCACGCATCACACGATGATGCACGAAGCGTTTCGTACCTTCCTGTACGGCTTCCGCCACGACGCCCACCCGATGGCGATGCTGGTCGGCATGCTCGGCTCGATGGCGAGCTTCTATCACAACGAACTCGACCTGGAAGATCCGGAACAGCGCCGCCTGGCCGCGATCCGTCTGATCGCCAAGGTGCCGACGATCGCCGCCGCCTGCCATCGTTATTCGATCGGCTGGCCGATCCGCTATCCGAAGAACAGCCTCGACTACACCACGCGCTTCCTGCACATGCTGTTCGAAGTGCCGAGCGAGCCGCTGGAACTCAACCCGGTTGCCGCCAAGGCGATGGACTTGTTGTTCATCCTGCACGCCGACCACGAGCAGAACGCCTCGACCTCGACCGTGCGTCTGGTCGGTTCGACCGGTGCCAACCCCTACGTCAGCGTCGCCTCCGGCGTCGCCGCGTTGTGGGGACCGGCGCACGGCGGCGCCAACGAGGCCGTGCTCAAGATGCTCAACGAGATCGGCCGCCCCGAGAACGTCAAGGGCGCGATCGACAAGGCCAAGGACAAGGAATCGGGTTTCCGCCTGATGGGCTTCGGCCACCGCGTCTACAAGAACTACGATCCGCGCGCTGCGCTGGTCCGCAAGATGACCCACGACGTGCTCGGCGAGCTCGGCGTCAACGATCCGCTGCTGGAAGTGGCGATGAAGCTCGAAGAGGCAGCGCTCAAGGACGAGTACTTCGTCCAGCGCAAGCTCTACCCGAACGTCGATTTCTACTCGGGCATCATCTACAAGGCGCTCGGCATTCCGGTCGAGATGTTCACGGTCATGTTCGCGATCGCGCGCACCGCCGGTTGGGTCTCGCATTGGCTGGAACAGCAGAACGACCCCGAGAACAAGATCGGCCGTCCGCGCCAGATCTACACCGGTCACGCGACGCGCGACTACGTCGGCGCCGACCAGCGCTGATCCGCGTCCGCATCCCGGATGCGAAAACGCCCCGCTTCGGCGGGGCGTTTTCGTTTGCGCCTGCGCAACGGCATCGCCGGGACGATGCCGCGCGAGTCGCGCCTTGCTCGATCGTCTTTACTCGACCACGCAGTCGGTCAGGTTCAGGTATTCGGTACCGGAGCTGAAGCCGACCGTGCAGGTGGCGGTGAAGGCCGTGCCGGGCGGCAGCGCGGCCAGCTTGCCGTCCTCGCTGCTGAGGCGCGCGTATTCGACCTCGCCGTCGGCATCGGTGGCCGAGGTGAGCGCGGTGTCGGCCATCGAGGTGCTTTGTTCCAGCACCACCGCGGTGAAGCGCACGGCCTGGTCGTACTCCGGCATCGACAGCGCGCTGTGGCCGGCGTCTTCGTAGCCTTGGTAGAGCTCGGACAGGGGGGGCGCCGCGGGCTTGCCGGCGGCGACGGCAGCCGACGAAAGCGTCGCCAGGCACAGCAGTACGGTTCCATGAAATCGCATGATGCTTCCTTGAGTGGGTGCGTAAAGGTTCGTCATTGTGCCGTCGGTCGGTGGCGGCGTCTCGTTTGTCATCGGGCAGGTTTCACGGAAACCCCGACCGGCCGGGCGCGGGGCTGCCGCGGAGCCTGGATGAGGTTGCCCGGCGCGCGTTTATTTGAGGTCGGGAAAGCGTTCCAGCGCGCACTGCGTCAGTCGCTCGGACAGCTGCGGATCGTGTTCCTTGAAATAGTCGGCCATATCGCGTTGCGCGCCCGGGTCGCCGGCTTGCGCGGCGCGCCAACGCAGCGCCGTGGCCAGATCCCGCTCCGCAGAAGAGGCATGTCCGTTTTCGTAACTGGCGATGGTGCCGTGCAGCTCGGCGAGTTTGTTGTAGCCGGCCGGCGCGCCGCGTTGCAGCAGCCAGGCGACCAATGGCCGGGCGGATTCCCAGTCTTCGCCATACATCGCCACGTTGAACAAAGTCGTGACCGCGCGCCAGTTGCCTAGCTCGGCGGCTTCGATCAGCACGGGCTCGCCCTCGGCGTCGTACGCACCGATGCTACGGGCCCGGGCGTATTTTTCCCGCGCGGCGGCGGTGATTTTCGGAAGCCCCGCATTGCCGGCATCGCAGGCGAAGTTGTCGGCGACCAGGCGTGCGGCGGGCGTACCCATCCACGCCTGTTGATCGCGCATTGCCTTGGAGAGGATCGAGACGACGCGCTTCGGGCTCATCGCCGGGCGCATCCAGGCCGTGCGCGCGGCCAGCCGGCGCTTGCGTTCGAGTTCCTTGCGCTCTTCTTCGGCGCTCTGCTCTTTCTGCGCCCGAGTGTCTTCGCGAGGCCCGATGTCGGGGCAGGCCTCGAACTGTGCCGGCGGCTGCAGCCAACATTCCGCGGCGACCTTGACCGGGAACCGACCCCAGAGCATTTCCAGGACGTAGTGCTCCTGGCCGGGCCGCGGCATCACCGTGACCCGCGCGGAGTCGTCCGCCAAGCCTTGGATCAGGACGGTTCCGTCGGCCAGGTCCCAGCGATAAGGGCTCGCCTTGCAGGCGCGCTTCGAGTTGCAGTTGGCGCGCGCCGGCAGCGGGAGGCTGTTGCGCGAATGCGGGCGATACGAAGCTCAGCGAACACAGCGCGATGGCCATGGCAGACAAGCACGGACGGCCAGGGCGACGGGTCATGGTGGGGCGTTTCCTGCTAAGGATCGATGGGAATCCAACCATGGTTGCGTCAGCGGCGGCGTAGGGCGGCGGTCGTCACTATGGAGTCTTTGCGGTCGCCTGCAGGTCGCGGATGAAATGCGCGTATGCGCCGCGGTCGTCGGCGGCGCCGGATGCGATGCGTTCGCGTTGCGCTTGTGCCTGGTGCATGGCCTGGTCGGCACCGAGGCTGCCGTCGAGCACGCCGTCGCGCAATTGCCGCATGCGCTGCAGGCTCAGGCCGGAAGCGCGGGCGTATTTGTCGTTCTGGCCCAGAAAGAAGCCGATCAGCGCTGGCGGCAAGCGCGCGTCGTCGGCGATGTCGCGACGGCCGTACTCGTAGACCTTCGTCTGCTTCCACGGGTCGAAGCCGCGGGTGCCGAAGCTGTCGGACTGGCTCAGGAAAATCTGCGTGGTCGGGACCACGATGCGGGTTTCGCCTGGCGTCGTGGCAATGCGCCAGACCGCGACGGTGTGGTTCGCCGTCGGCCAGAACAGGCCGACATTGCGTACGCCGCCGCGGCGGGCGAGGAAGGCGTACAGCGCGGACAACTCGTCGCATTCGGCGGTGGCGGTGGCGGTGATGCCGGTCGGGGTCGCGCTGCGCCGGGCGCGCCATTGGGTCCAGATCGCGTCCGAATTGGGTTCGCGATCGGTGATCGCCCAATGCAGGTTCCAGTAGCCGCCGTCGCGGGTGGCCTCGAACAGCAGGCGCAGATAGGCGTAGTCGGCGTAGGGCAGTTGCGCGGCACTCAAGTTCTGGGCGGCGCGCAAGGCGTCGTAGTCGGCGCGCACGGCGGGGCTGGATTGCGACGCCGCGGCCTGTGTACGCAGGCGGGCGACCAGATCGGCGACGGTGTTCGGTTCGGCCGGTATGTTCGTGTTCGATGCGGTGCGTTGCGCAGGCGGTGTCGCCACTGCGACGAACGACAGGGCCGACAGCATCAATGCGCCGAAGAGCAGGCGAATAGCGGGCCTGGGGTTCTGCATCGTGGAGGTGCCGCGCCGGGGGTGTTTTCGCATGGGTTCGATCCTTCGAACGGTTTTGTCGGGCGGATGCGGTTTCGTACTTGTTTGATAGGCACGCGGCCACATGGCACTTGGCTCATCTCGCGCCGTCATCCCCGCGAAGGCGGGGATGACGCTTGGAAGTGTCGCCAGGGTGTTCAGGCGCGTGGGGGCGACGGGGCCGCCTGGTCAGGCGTTCTGTGAGCCGAGGCGAGCCGGAGGGTTTCGTTCATACCGACACCCGCACCACCGCCCGCTATCCTCGCTCGAAGTCGGAAATTTCCTCGTCGGCCAGCAACTGCCGCAACTGCGCCGTTGAGGCGCGTTTCATCGGTTTCTCGTCGACGTTCGACAGCGGTGCCTGGCGCAGCACGTCCAGCGGCAGCACGGTCAGGTCGAAGGTCAGCTCCTCGGCGCTGAACACCCACACCGGGAAGTCTTCGCTGCGTTCGCGGTCCAGGCGCAGGCGGCGTTCGCGCGCCTCGGCCGGGATCAGGTGGTGATCGAGGAACATCGACACGGCCTCGGGATCGTCGCTGTACAGGTGCAAGGCGACCGGGCTGTGCGCGTCGGCGGTGCCGTCGAGCACCGGGCCGACCAGGCGCGGCTCGAATTCGGCGAAGAACTCCAGCGCGCGCAGCGCGGCTTCGCGGCGTTGGCGCAGGCCGTTGAGGTTGTCGCGCTGGAACAGGCGCTGGTACTCGCGCAGGGCGTCCTCGATCTCGCGGTTACGCGGCAGCGAGGCGTCGTCGAAGATGCCCAGGCGCTCGGCGGCCTTGAGCTTGGCCTGGTGGTAATCGCGGATGCCGCTTTCGGCGATCAGGCGCGCGGCTTCGTGGGCGAGGCGATGGCGACGCTCGCGGATGCGGGTCTGCGCATGCTGATGTGCGTGCTGTCGGGCCTGGTGCATCTCGACCTCCGGGCTGGCACGTCACGGCGAGGGCGCTCGCCGCGGCCGGGTAGGGCTGGCATGGCCAAACCTAGCACGTTCGTCGGTCAGGGCAATGTCCATGCGGCCTGCCGGCGCCGTGGCAGGCCACGAGGTGCCCGATTTAGCAAGATGCGACCTGGCAAACGCGACCAGGCGAGACGCCAGGCCAGGCGCGGACGATCCGAGTCGCACGATGGCGCAAAGAAAAGGCCGCACGCGTTGCGTGCGGCCTTGGCCGGGGCGTGCCTGGGGCAGGCGATCAGAAGATGTCGTAGGACTCTTCCGACGGCGCCGATTCTTCGTTGCCGTAGTCGGTATAGGTCTGCATGCGTTCCAGGTCTTCGGCCTTGACCCACTCGATCACGCCGCCGGCGCCGTCGGGAATCAGCGCGCCGTTGCCGGCGACCGACACCTTGACCATGCCCTGGGGCGGCTCGTTGACGGCGAGCGGCTGGTCCTTCAACGCCACCCGCATGTAGTCGATCCAGATCGGCAAGGCGGCCTTGCCGCCGTATTCGCGATAGCCCAGCGACTTGTAGTTGTCGCGGCCGACCCAGACCGTGGTGACGTAGGGCCCGCCGAAACCGGAGAACCAGGCGTCGCGGTGGTCGTTGGTCGAACCGGTCTTGCCGCCGACGTCTTCGCGGCCGAGCACCTTGGCCGCGGTGCCGGTGCCGCGCTTGACCACGTCGCGCAGCATCGAAACGATCTGGTAGGCGATGCGGTCGTCGATCGCGCGCGGCGCCAGGTTCATGCTCGCCTTCTCGGCTGCAGTCAGTTCCTTCTTCGGCGCGGCCGGCTTGTCCTCGGCCTTCTTGGCCTTGGGATCGGGCTTCTTCGGGTCGGGCTTGGCAGTGTCGGCGCTGCCGCCGGCCGGGCCCAGGTCGAAACCGTCGACGACGGTGCTGACCGGCACCGCGACCGAGGTGCCGCCGCGGCCGCCGCATTCGGGGCAGGCGGTGGCCGGCTTTTCCTTGAACACCACCGCGCCGGCGCGGTCCTTGACCTCGTCGATGAACCACGGGGTGATGCGGAAACCGCCATTGGCGAACACCGAGTAGCCGCGTGCGACCGACAACGGCGTGAGCGAGGCGGTGCCGAGCGACATCGACAGGTTCGGCGGCAGTTGCTCCGGGTCGAAACCGAAGTGGCTGATGTACTTGCGGGCGAAGTCGACGCCCATCGCATCGAGCAGGCGCACCGAGACCAGGTTGCGCGACTGCACCATCGCCTCGCGCACGCGCATCGGGCCGGCGAAGTTGCCGCCGTCGTTCTGCGGACGCCACAGGTGGCCGCGCCGGTCCTTGAACACCACCGGGGCGTCGAGGACGATCGAGGCCGGGTTGTAGCCGCGTTCGAACGCCGCCGCGTACACGAACGGCTTGAAGCTCGAACCGGGCTGGCGGCGCGCCTGGGTAGCGCGGTTGAACTTGGCGCCGGCGAAGCTGTAGCCGCCGGACAGCGCGCGCAGGGCGCCGTTGCCCGGCTCCAGCGACACCAGTGCGGCCTGCGCCTGCGGCAGCTGGTCGAGGCGGTAACTCACCACCGGGGGCTTGGCCGGCGCGGCGGGCACGACCGGTGCGGCCGCCGCGGTGCCGGCTTGAGCCGTCGGGGCGACGACGGGTTCGGTCACGGTCTCGGTGCGTTGGATGCGCACCACGTCGCCGCGCTTGACTAGGCTGCCGGGGCTGCGGCCGCCGAAGCCCTGCTTCTCGGTGAGGGTCAGTTCGGTGCCGTCGCCTAGCACGACGTTGGCCTGGCCGCCGTTGCTGCCGAGCACGACCGCCGGCAACAGATTGGCCTGGGCCGGGATGCCGCGCAGGCGTTGGCGCGCGGTCGCGGCATCCTCGCCGGCGGCGAGATCGAAGTGCTGCTCGACCCCATGCCAGCCGTGGCGGCGGTCGTAGACCGAAAGCCCGTCGCGCACCGCCTTGTCGGCGGCGACCTGCAGGGTCGGGTCGATGGTGGTGGTGACGTGATAGCCCTTGGTCAGCGCCTCGGCGCCGTAGCGGGCGATCATCTCCTGGCGCACCATCTCGGCCACGTAGGGCGCGTAGACCTCGACCGGACGCTCGTGCGGGCTGGCGTGCATCGGCACGGCCTTGGCCTGCGCGGCCTCCTCGGCGCTGATGAAGCGCTGATCGACCATGCGGTCGAGAATGTAGTCGCGGCGCAGCTTGGCCCGGTCGGGATTGCTGAGCGGGTTGCCGCTGGACGGGAACTTCGGGATGCCGGCCAGCGAGGCCATCTCGTCGAGCGATAGCTCGCTCATCTTCTTGCCGTAGTAGAACTCGGCCGCGGCGCCGACGCCGTAGGCGCGGTTGCCGAAGAAGCTCTTGTTCAAGTACAGCTCGAAGATCTCGTCCTTGCTGAGCTCGCGCTCCATGCGCATCGCCAGCAGCATCTCGCCGAGCTTGCGCTTGTAGCTGTATTCCGAGCTCAGGAAGAACTGGCGCGCGACCTGCTGGGTGATGGTCGAGCCGCCCGGGACGCGCTTGTCGTCGGTGGTCGCCAGCAGCCAGACCGCCCGGCCGATGCCTTTGTAGTCGATGCCGTGGTGCTTGTAGAAGCGGGCGTCCTCGATCGCGATGAAGGCCTGCTTGAGCCGGTCGGGCACGTCCTCGATGGCGATCGGGTAGCGCCGGGTCTCGCCGAACAGCGCCATCAGGCGTCCGTCGCGGGCATAGACATACATCGGTTCCTGCAGCTCGACCGTGCGCAGGGTCTCGACGTCGGGAAGCTTGGGGACGATCAGGTAGTACAGGGTGCCGAGCGCGATGGCGCCCAGCAGGACTGCGCCGATGAACGCGTAGAGCGGCCAACGCAGCCAACGGCGAATACGGGACATCGAATCGGATTCCGGAGTCGGTGGTCGTGACGGGCAAGTATAGAGGAGCGCGGATCGCGGCCCCGGTTCGGGCGCCAACCGACCGACGGTGGGAGACGCAGGCCGGCCGGGCGAGTAGGGTGGGGGCGCGACCAGGCGCCGTCGGACGACCGCGATGGGGGCGATTGGGGGCAATCGGCACGGAACGGGATGACGGGTAGTCGGGCTGGGGAGGGCCCGTGGTGTTGCGCCGTCTTACACGCAGTCGACAGACTGACGGTGGGGGTCACGTGACGTTGCGGGTCAAAAAAGCACGACTGGGTTGGCAATCGTGAAAGAAGTGGTTGCCAGCCTGTGAAAAGTCCGTTATCTAAGCCGGGGCCACACGAAGTGCGCGTAAGCGCTTGTGGCATGGGGAGATAACTGTGGGACTCATCACGAAAAGCCAGCCGGCATTGGTCGGCGTGGACATCAGTTCGACGGCGGTGAAGCTGTTGCAACTCTCACGAGTCGGCAACCGCTACCGCGTTGAGCATTATGCTGTCGAACCGCTGCCGCCTAACGCGGTGGTGGAGAAGAACATCGTCGAGGTCGAGGCGGTGGGCGAGGCGATCAAACGTGCGGTCGCGAGGTCGGGGACCCGCGTCAAGCATGCCGCTGCGGCCGTCGCCGGTTCCTCGGTGATCACCCGCGTGATCGGCATGCCGAACGACCTGGAAGGGGACGAGTTGGAGTCGCAGATCGAGCTGGAGGCGGCCAATTACGTGCCGTACCCGATCGATGAGGTGAACCACGACTTCGAGGTGCTCGGCCCGATGCCCGGCAGCCCGGACATGGTCCAGGTACTGCTGGCGGCGTCACGTTCGGAGAATGTCGAGGTTCGCGCTTCGGCGCTGGAGCTCGGCGGACTGACGCCCCGCGTCATGGACGTGGAAGCGTTCGCGATCGAGAACGCCTTCGCGCTGCTGGCCGACACTCTGAGCAGCCCGCGCGACGGTCTGGTCGCCCTGGTCGACTCCGGCGCGACCATGACCACGCTCAACGTCCTGCGCAACGGCCGCAGCCTGTACCACCGCGAGCAGGTCTTCGGCGGCAAGCAGCTGACCGACGAGGTCATGCGCCGCTACGGTCTGAGCTACGAGGAAGCCGGTCTGGCCAAGCGCCAGGGCGGACTGCCCGAGAGCTACCAGGCCGAGGTGCTGGAGCCGTTCAAGGAAGCGATGGTCCAGCAGGTCAGCCGCCTGCTGCAGTTCTTCTACGCCGGCAGCGAATTCAACCGCGTCGACCAGATCGTACTGGCCGGCGGCGGCGCTTCGATTCCGCGCATCGCCGAGATGGTCGAGGAGCAGCTCGGCGTCCCGACCACGGTGGCCAACCCGCTTGCGCACATGACCCTCGGACCGCGCGTCCAGGCGCATGCGCTCGCGCAGGACGCCCCCGCGCTGATGATCGCCTGCGGCCTGGCCCTGAGGAGCTTCGACTGATGGCACGCATCAACCTGCTCCCGTGGCGCGCCGAACGGCGCAAGGCACGTCAGAAGGAATTCGGCGCCATCCTCGGCCTGTCGGCCCTGGTCGCCGTCGCCCTTTCGGTGCTGATCGTTTTCTACTACAGCGGCGAAATCAGCGGTCAACGCAAGCGCAATGCCTTCCTCGACGCGCAGATCGTCGAAGTCGACAAGAAGATCACCGAGATCGAGGAGCTCGACAAGAAAAAGTCGAAGCTGCTTGCCCGCAAGGAAGTGATCGAAAAGCTGCAGTCCAACCGCTCGCAGATGGTCCACCTGTTCGATTCGCTGGTACGCACCATCCCCGATGGCGCGGTGCTGACCGCGATCAAGCAGGACGCGGAAATACTGACGCTCGAAGGCCGGGCCCAGTCCAACGCCCGCGTCAGTACCTATATGCGTACGCTGGAAACCTCGGGCTGGATGACCAAGCCCGATCTGACCATCATCGAGGCCAAGGGCAACGAGAAGGGCCTGCCGTACGAGTTCAAGCTCCAGGTCACGCTCGCCAATCCGAACGCGCCCAAGGACGAGGACGGCGACGGTATTCCGGATGCGCCGGTCGCTACGGCCGGGGCCACGGATGCCGCTGCAGCAGGAGCCGCGCCTGCGGCCGCCGCAACGACGGCGCCTGCTGCAACGCCGCCGGCCGCCGCACCTGCCGGAGCCGCGCAACCGGCTGCCGCGCCGGCCAAGCCGGCCGCTGAAGCCGCCAAGCCTGCTGCCGCGCCGGCCAAGCCCGCGTCGGCGCCCACCAAGACAGGAGCCGCGTCGTGAGCAGAAAGGCTTCTATGAAAAATCTCGACATCAACAACATCGGCGGTTGGCCGCGAAAGGCCCAGATCATTTTCTGCGCCCTGGTCGGCGTGGTGATCATCGGCCTGGCCTGGTGGTTGTTCGTCAGCGACAAGCGCGAAGAACTCGAAGGTCTGGAACGCAAAGAGAGCGATCTGCGCACCACCTTCGAAACCAAGCAGGGCCGGGCCGCCAATCTGGAACCGCTCAAGCAGCAGCTCGTGCAGATGGAACAGCAGCTCCAGCAGATGCTGCGCCAGTTGCCGAGCAAGACCGAAATGCCCGACCTGATCGTCGACATCTCGCAAACGGCCCTGGCCACCGGCATCTCCAACGAGCTGTTCCAGCCCGGCGCCGAAGTTCCCAAGGAGTTCTACGCCGAGAAGCCGATCGCCTTGCGCATGGTGGGCACCTACCACCAGTTCGGTGCCTTCGTCAGCGGCGTGGCGTCGCTGCCGCGCGTGGTCATCATGACCATGCACGACATCTCGCTGAAGCCCAAGGGCAAGAACAACAAGGACGCGGTCGGCGGCATCACGCCGAACAGCCCGCTGGAACTGGCCGGTACGGTCAAGACCTATCGTTATCTGGACGAAGAAGAAATGGCTGCGCAGAATCCGCCGGCCGACGGCGCGGCCGCAGCAGGCGGCAAGGACGGCAAGGCCAATGACAAGAAGGAGGAGGGCTGAGATGCGTACGCACTTCGTTCTCAACCGTTCCTTCGTCGGCGGACTGTTCGCCGTCGCCATGGCGCTGGTCGTCAGCGGTTGCTTCCGCAGCATCTCGAGCACGCCGGGCGAGGCGCCCAACCTCGAGAAGTGGGTGGCCGAGGTCAAGGCCAAGCCGGCGCCGCCGCTGGACCCGCTTCCGGTCATGCAACAATTCGAGACCTTCGAATACGCCGCGCAGGATCTGCGCGATCCGTTCAGCACCGCCTTCACCGACGAAGACGACGGCTCCGGCCTGCGTCCGGACAAGGTGCGGCGCAAGCAGTTGCTCGAACAGTTTCCGCTCGACGCTCTGGACATGGTCGGCACGCTCGGCCGCGGCAGCGGTACCGTGGCGCTGGTCATGGCGCCCGACAAAGTGACTTATCGTGTTCGACCCGGTGCGTACATGGGGCAGAACGACGGTCGTGTGACCGCCGTGACTGAGGAGCGCATCGACTTGGTGGAACTGGTGCCGGACGGCGCAGGCGGCTGGCTGGAACGTCCAGCTTCCGTGGCGCTCGAAGATCAATGATTAGGGGATAGCATGATGATCGTACTCAACGCCAAATCCATGCCGTCGGCTCGACGCCCCATGGCTTCCGGTCCGCGCATGGCCGGACTCGTCGTCGGCCTGCTGGCTGGCATCAGCGCCGTCCACGCGGCGCCGCCTGCGGCTGCGACGACGGCACCCGCTGTCCAAGCACCCACGGCGCAGATCGCGCCGACGCCGAGCAACGACCCGGGCAAGCAATTGCCGGGCACGATCTCGGTCGCCAACATCGACTTCAAGCGGGGCGACGGCGGCTCCGGCAAGCTGATCGTGCGTTTCAGCGGCGACGGCGCGTTGCCGGACATGCGCAGCCAGGGCGCCGAAGTCCTGGTCAACGTCGGTAATGCACAGCTTCCGGCCTCGTTGCAGCGTCCGCTCAACGTCAGCGACTTCGCCACGCCGGTGCAGCGCGTCGACGCGCGCACCAGCGGCACCGGAACCCAGCTGGTGCTCAACACCAGCGGCGCCTTCGACACCATGGCCTACCAGACCGGTCGCGAATACATCGTCGAGGTCGTGCCGCGCACGGCGGCGGCGGGCAATCGCGCAGTCGGTGCGGCGGGCGCCAAGCCGGCCGCGAACGCGGCCGGCAGCACTTCCGGCTCGACCCAGGCCGGTGTGGTCCGTTCCTACTCCGGCCGCCCGGTGACCTTCAACTTCCAGGACGTGCCGGTGCGCACCGTGCTGCAGTTGGTCGCCGAAGAGTCCAACCTCAACATCGTCGCGGCCGACACCGTGCAGGGCAACGTCACCCTGCGCCTGGTCAATGTGCCGTGGGATCAGGCGCTCGACATCGTCCTGCAGGCCAAGGGCCTGGACAAGCGTCGCAGCGGCAACGTGGTCTGGGTCGCGCCGCAGGCCGAAGTGGCCAAGTACGAGCAGGACCGCGAAGACGCGCGCATCGCCCTCGACAACCGCGTCGACCTGACCACCGAATACATCCAGATCAATTATCACAATGCCGCGCAGATCTATAAGGCGCTGACCGAGGCCAAGGGCATCGGCGGCAGCGGTGGCGGTAACGGAGAAGGCGGCGGCACCAGCAACGAGAACGGTTTCCTCTCGCCGCGAGGCCGTCTGGTCGCCGACGAGCGCACCAACACCTTGATGATCAGCGACATTCCCAAGAAAGTCGTGCAGATGAAGGAACTGATCCGGGTCATCGACCGTCCGGTCGACCAGGTCCTGATCGAGGCCCGCATCGTCATCGCCACCGAAAGCTTCGCCCGCGATCTCGGCGCCCGTTTCGGCGTCTCCGGGCAGAAGGGCGACGTGATCACCAGCGGCACGCTGGAGAGCATCAACAACTACCGCAACACCGCTGCTCAGAACAGCCTGATCGAAGGCAAGGCCGCGGCGCTGACCCGGGACGGCAACGATGCCCAGGCTCGCGGCGATGCCGCCGGGGCCACCGCGCTCTTCAATCAAGCTCGCTCGTTGCTGCAGACCCTGACCAACCCGGCCTTCCTGTTCCCGGCCAGCCTCAACAGCAATGTCGGTCTCGTCAATCCGGCCGGCGCGCTCGCCTTCACCATCCTCGGCAAGTACGTCAACCTGGACATGGAGTTCAGCGCGATGCAGACCGAAGGTCGCGGCGAAGTGGTTTCCAACCCGCGCGTGGTCACCAGCAACCAGCGTGAAGCGGTGATCAGCCAGGGCCAGGAAGTCGGCTACGTGACGATCTCGCCGCAGCAGGGCGGCAACAGCATCCCGATCCCGAACGTCCAGTTCAAGGACGTGCTGATGGAGATGAAGGTCAACCCGACCATCACCAACGACGGCCGCGTCTTCCTCAACATGAACGTGAAGAAGGACGAGATCGAAGGTTTTATCGATACTTCGATCGGCCAGGTGCCGCAGATCAACAAGCGCAACATCAATACCGCGGTGCTGGTGGAGGACGGTCAGACCGTCGTGATCGGCGGCGTCTATGAGTTCCGCGATCGCACCGACCTGTCCAAGGTGCCGTTCCTGGCCGACATCCCCTTCCTCGGCAATCTCTTCAAGAAGAAGAGCCGCAGCAAGGAAAAGGCCGAGCTGCTGATCTTCGTCACCCCGAAGGTGATGAAGGTGACCCAGCGCTGATCCACGGCGTCGAGCGTCCGACCCGAGGACGGGCGGACAGATCAGTCGCATCGCAAAGAGGGCCTTCGGGCCCTCTTTGCATTTGAGTCGGCGGTTGAAAGGCCTGAGCGACGACCAAGATCGGGGTTCGCCCGAAATCGCCCTGAAACCCCTCCCACGGTCGCCATCGCGACCTTAACGGGCGCGAATCAAGCGCTTGCGTCGCGCGCCGAGCGGAGCCGGGGCCGGGGCCGCCAAGCCTCGTTCGCGACGGCCGCGGTTTCGACCCTTTTATCGCGCTTTTTGAACCCCGATGGCGAACTTCGGTCAAAATCGGCCTGATCTCGCCTTCGATCGTCATTGGATACCGGATGGACAGCAGCCTCGATCGCACCCGTGACACCGCTCCCGCCCAGGCCGGCGCCGAGACCGCGCGCTTGCACGACGCCTTCCGCGCGCTGCGCGACGCGCTCGCGCAGGAGATCGTCGGCCAGGCCGAACTGATCGAGCGGCTGTTGATCGCCTTGCTCGCCGACGGGCATTTGCTGGTCGAGGGCGCGCCTGGCCTGGCCAAGACCAGCGCGGTGCGCGCCCTGGCCTCGCGCCTGGAAGCCGATTTCGCCCGCGTCCAGTTCACCCCCGACCTGCTGCCGGCCGACCTGACCGGCACCGAAGTCTGGCGCCAGCAGGAGAGCCGCTTCGAGTTCCAGGCCGGGCCGATCTTCCATCCGATCCTGCTCGCCGACGAAATCAACCGCGCCCCGGCCAAGGTCCAGTCGGCGCTGCTCGAGGCCATGGGCGAACGCCAGGTCACGGTCGGCCGTGCGACCTATGCCTTGCCGCCGTTGTTCCTGGTCATGGCGACGCAGAACCCGATCGAGCAGGAAGGCACCTTCCCCTTGCCCGAAGCGCAGCTCGACCGCTTCCTGATGCACGTGCGCATCGGCTATCCGGAAGCCGCCGCGGAAACCGAGATCCTGCGCCTGGCCCGCGAACGTGCGCGCCAGACCCTGCAGACCGTGACCACGCCGGTCCAGAAAATGCCGCAGGCCGATGTATTCGCCGCGCGCGCCTCGGTGCTCGACCTGCACGTGGCGCCGGCGGTCGAGCGTTACCTGGTCGAAATCGTGCTGGCTTCGCGCGATGCCGCGCGTTACGACGCCGCGCTCGCCCGGCGCATCGCCTGGGGCGCGAGCCCGCGCGGGTCGATCGCGCTGGAGCGTTGCGCGCGCGCGCATGCCTGGCTCGCCGGCCGCGACTTCGTCACTCCCGACGACGTCCGCGCGATCGCGCCGGAAGTGCTGCGTCACCGCATCCTGCCGAGCTACGAAGCCACCGCCGAAGGCTGGGACGGCGACCGCCTGCTCGGCGAATTGCTCAAGAAGGTGCCGTTGCCTTGAGCGCCGCGATTCGCGATCCGGGATTCGGGATGGGTAACGACGACATCCGCGCGAGCGGGACGGGCCGATGAGCGAGGGCATCGTTCCCGGCCTGGCGGAACTGGTCGCGTTGCGCGCGGCGGTCAGTGGGCGCCGCAACGCGCGCCTGGGCCGCCACGGAGTCAGCGGCCAGGCCCTGTCGCCGCTGCGCGGGCGCGGCATGGAATACGCGGAGTCGCGCGAGTATTCGCACGGCGACGATGCGCGCCATATCGATTGGCGCCTGACCGCACGCACCGGCCGTGCCCATACCAAGTTGTTCCAGGCCGAGCGCGAGCGGCTGACCTTGATCGTCGCCGACATCGCGCCTTCGCTGTATTTCGGTACCCGGGTGCGCTTCAAGTCGGTGCAGGCCGCGCGCGCCGGTGCAGTCGCGGCCTGGGCCGCGGCGCGCGACGGCGACCGCATCGCCGCGCTGCGCGGCAGCCTGCGCGAGCCGCCGGTAACGCCGGCTTCGGGGCCGCGCGGCGCTCTGCGCGTGCTCGACGCGATGGTGCGCTGGTATACCCAGCCGGCGGCCGACGATGCCGGCCTCGAGGTCGCGCTCGATCATGCCGCGCGTCTGCTGCGGCCCGGCTCGCGCCTGATCGTGCTCGCCGATCCGGCCAGCATCGTGGCCTTGCCGCAGCGGCGCTGGGCGGTGCTCGCCCAGCATCATGAAGTGATCGTGTTGTTGCTGACCGATCCGATCGAAACCCGGCCGCCGCAGACGGCCTTGCCGTTCAGTCGCGATGGCGAGCGGGTCGAACTCGATCTCGGCATCGAGGCGCAGCGCAAGCGTTGGCACGACAGCTTCGTCGCGCCGGTCCAGGTCGCTCTGGAGAAATTGCCGGCACGCGGCGTACGCGTGCAGGCCTTGTCGACCGACGCGCCCAGCGAATCGTGGTTGCCGCTGCTGGGCCGTTCGCGGCCGTTGGTGGCGTGATGGACGCGACCCTGCCGCTGCGCGACGTTCACCAACCGGATGGGCCGTCGCTGTGGCCGTTGGCGCCGGGCTGGTGGATGCTGATCGTCGCGGTCGTGATCGTCGCGCTGCTGGTGTATGTCTGGCAGCGTCGCCGGCAACGGTGGCGGCGCGACATCGCGCGAGTCTTCGACCAGGCGCTCGAAGCCGCCGCCACGCCCACGGCCGAAGTCGCGGCGATGTCGGAGTTGTTGCGCCGCGCCGCGCGCCGGCACGATCGCGACGCCGATCGCCTGCAGGGCGAGCAGTGGCTGGAGTTCCTCGACCGCGGCTGCAAGCGCGCCGACTTCGTCGACGGACCCGGGCGTTTGCTGCTCGACGGCGGCTATCGGCGCGAAGCCGATGCGGCCCAGGTCGCGGCCTTGCGCGTGCTGGTGCGGCAACGCTTCCTGCGCTGGATGGGAGCGCGTTGATGTCCTTGCTCAGCGACTGGCGCGAGCTGTTCGCCTGGCCTTGGTGGCTGTTGGCCTTGCCGTTGCCGGTGCTTGCGCGGTGGCTGTTGCCGGCCGCGCGCGATTCATCGGCCGCACTCAAAGTGCCGTTCGGCGAACGCCTGGATGCGATCGCCGCCGTCGGCGGACGCAGCTTGCGCGGTGGCGGCGCGGGTTGGTTGCTGTGGTTGGCCTGGGTCTTGTTGTGCATCGCCGCGGCGCGCCCGCAGCAACTCGGCGAAGCGGTGCAGCCGCCGCAGGTCGGCCGCGACATGATGCTCGCGCTCGACCTGTCGGGCAGCATGAGCGAACCGGACATGGCCCTGAACGATGCGCCGGTCGATCGCCTCACCGCCGCCAAGGCGGTGCTCGCCGACTTCCTCGATCGCCGCGTCGGCGATCGCATCGGCCTGATCGTGTTCGGGCGTCGCGCCTACGTGCTCGCGCCCTTGACCCTGGACCGCGACACCGTGCGCGACCAGCTCAAGGACAGCGTGGTCGGCTTGGCCGGGCAGGAAACCGCGATCGGCGATGCGGTCGGCCTGGCGGTCAAGCGTCTGCGCGAACAGCCTTCGGGCCAGCGCGTACTGATCCTGCTGACCGACGGCGTCAACACCGCCGGCGCGCTCGATCCGAACAAGGCCGCCGAGCTGGCGCGCGATAGTCGGGTGCGCATCCACACCATCGCCTTTGGCGGCGACGGTTCCTTGTCCTTGTTCGGTTTCAAGATCGCGGTGCCGGGCGGCGACCCGCTCGACGAAACTTCGTTGCGCGCCATCGCCCAGACCACCGGCGGACGTTTCTTCCGCGCACGCGACACCGCCGAGCTCGCCGGCATCTATGCCGAGATCGATCGGATCGAACCGGTGCAGCGCCCCGGCAAGGCGGTGCGGCCGCGCATCGAGCGCTATGTCTGGCCGTTGGCGGCCGCGTTCGCCCTGGGCCTGTTGGCCTTCGTGTGGCCGCGACGGAGGCTGGCATGAATCCGTCGCTGTGGCTGCAGAATCTGGTGCCCTTGCAGTTTCTACGCCCGCACTGGCTGTGGGCCTTGCTGGCGCTGCCGCTGTTGGCCTGGCTGTGGCGTCGTCGCCGCAATCGCAGCAGCGTGTGGCGCAGTGCGGTCGATCCGCATCTGCTGACGCACTTGCTCGATGGTCGCGACGGCCGCCGTTCGCGCTTCGCTGCGGCGACCGCGGTGTTCGCCTATACCCTGGCGGTGTCGGCTCTGAGCGGGCCGAGTTGGCGCCAGAGCGAGCAGCCGTTGTGGCAGGGCAGCACGCCCTTGGTGATCGCACTGGACCTGTCGAGCCGGACCTTGGCCGGCGACCTGCCGCCGACCCGGTTGGCGCAGGCGCGGGCCAAGCTGGCGACCTTGCTGAAGCTGCGCGATGGCGGCCAGGTCGGCTTGGTCGTGTATGCCGACGATGCCTATACGGTGGCGCCGTTGACCGACGATGCGCGCAATGTCGCAGTGTTCCTCGATGCGCTGTCGCCCGACGTGATGCCCGGCGATGGCCAGCGCGGCGACCGCGCCATCGAATGGTCGGCGCGTCTGCTCGCCCAGGCCGGTTTCGAGCGCGGCGAGATCGTGTTGATGACCGATCGCGCCGACGCGGCCGCGCGCCGCGCCGCGGCGCAGGCCGCCGATCGCGGTTATCGCGTTTCGGCGTTGGGACTGGGCGGCGAGGCGCCTACGCCGTTCCAGCGTCCCGACGGCAGCATCGTCAACGTGAAGTTGGATGCCGATTCGTTGCGTGCGCTCGCCGCCGACGGCGACGGCCGTTACGCGAGCATCGGCCGCGGCGATGAAGACCTGCAGGCACTGCGTTTGCTGGCACCCGAGGTGTCCGACGCCGGCAGCGCGCGCGGCGAGAAGAGCCTGGCCCGCGAGGACAACGGCTATTGGTTGCTGCCGCTGTTGATGTTGCTGGCCTTGTTCGCATTCCGCCGTCGCAGCGGCATGGCCGCGGTCGTGCTGCTCTGCCTGTGCTGGCCGGCGCTGCAGCCGGCGCAGGCGCAGGGGCTTTGGCAGCGCCCGGATCAGGCCGCGCATGAGCGCATGCAGCAAGGCACCCAGGCCTATCGCAAGGGCGAGTTCGAGCGTGCCGGCGAGCTCTATCAGCGCGCTCAAGGCGCCGATGCGCAGTACAACCTCGGCAACGCGCTGGCGCGCCAGGGACGTTATCCGGATGCCATCGCGGCCTACGATCGCGCGCTCAAGCTGCAGCCCGGCATGGCCGATGCCCTGGCCAACAAACGCGCGGTCGAAGCGGCGATGAAGCGCCCGCCGCCGCCGAAGGGCGGCGACGGCAAGAATTCGAAATCGCAGGATGGCAAGAACGGCCAGAACGACGGCCAGGGCCAAGAGCCGCAGCAGGGCGGGCAGAAAAAGGACGGACAACAGCAGAAATCGCCGTCGCCCGCGCCGCCGAAGCCGTCGCCGCCCAAGTCGCCGCAGGACCGGGACGACCCCGCCCAGCCGAAGCCCGGCGGCGACTCGAAGCCGTCCGACGGCGAAGCTCAGCGCAAGGCCGATGCGGCCCAGCGCGAACGCATGCAGCGCGAACTCGCGCGCCAGGGCAAGGATCCTGCGCAACAGCCTGCCGCAGGGCGCAAGCCCGGGCAGGAAACACCGGTCGAGCGCGAACGCCGGCTCGCCAACGAAGCCTGGCTCAAGCGCGTCCCCGACGATCCGGGCGGCCTGCTGCGCGAGAAGTTCAAGATCGAATACGAGCGGCGCCAGATGGAAGCGCTGCGAGGGGATTGAAACCGATGTCGCGATGGATGGGCCAACTTGGGTTGTGGTTGTTGCTGGCGACGCTCAGCACGGGCGCGTTCGCGCAAACGCGCGCCTGGCTCGACCGCGAGCGCATCAACGCCGGCGAAACGGTGACCTTGAACGTCGAGACCACCGGCTCGCTCGGCAACAGCCCCGATTTCGCCCCGCTACGCGGCGATTTCGTGCTGAGCGCCAGCAGCAGCAACGCCGAGATGGTGCCGGGCAAGAACGGCCTGGCCGTGCGCAGCCAGTTCTCGGTGCTGCTGCAGCCGCGCCGCAGCGGCCGCATCGAGATTCCGGCGCTGCGGGTCGGCAGCGAGCGCACTCAGCCCTTGGCGTTGGAGGTGTCGGGCGAGCCGGCCGACGCGCCGCAGGGGGCGGGCGGCGATGTCTTCATCGAGAGCGAAGCCGACGACCTCAGCCCCTATGTGCAACAGGCGGTGGGCTGGGTGGTACGGCTGTATTCGGCGGTGCCCTTGCTGGCCGGCAAGATCGATCAGCCGGTGCCGGAAGGCGCGTCGCTGATGCGGGTCGGCGACGACGCGCAGTACAGCCGTGATGTCGCCGGGCGCCGTTACACCGTGGTCGAGCGGCGTTTCCTGTTGGTGCCCGAACGCAGCGGCGCTCTGAACGTGCCGGCGGCGTTGTTCGAAGGGCGCAGCGCGCCGGGTTTCATCGACCAGATCATGGGCGGCAGCGGCGACGAGCTGCGTGCGCGCACTCGGCCGCGAAGCCTGAACGTGCAAGCGTTGCCCGCCGATGCGCCGCAGCCATGGCTGCCCTTGCACGACCTGAGCCTGCGCTATCGCTCCACGCCGCAGGAACTGCGGGTCGGCAGCGCAGCGACCCTGGTGGTCGAGGCGACGGTCGATGGCGCCAACGCGGCGCAACTGCCCGAGCTGGTACTGCCGCCGATCGACGGCGTGCAGGTGTTTCCCGAGCCGGTCCAGACCGACGACGGCTTCGCCGATGGCCGCCCGCGAGTGAAGTTGACGCGCAAGTTCTCGCTGGTGCCCGCGCGCGCCGGCCCGACCCGGCTCGACGGCCTGCGCATGGAATGGTGGGACGTCGCCGCCGGCAAGCCGCGCAGCAGTGCCTTGCCGCCGCTGTCGTGGACGATCGCCGCGGCCGCTGGTGCGACTGCAGCCGCTCCCACGGCTGCGTCCGGTGCGGCCACGACGCTCGCCGACGCTTCGCCGGCCGGCGCGGCGGGGGCGGCCGCAGGCGCGGCGCCCACGGACGGCATCTCCAACGGTTGGGCCTTGGCGGCGGTACTGTTCGCTGCGCTATGGCTGGCGACCCTGGTCTGGGCCTTGCACCTGCGCAGCCATCCGGCCGCGTTGTTGCCGAAACCGGCTGCCTTGCCGGCCTCGGCCGAGGACGCCGGCGCCGCGACCAAGCGCACGCCGGTCAACCTGCCGGCTTTGCGGCAGATGATCGATCTGGCCGATTTCGACCACATCGCGGCGGTGCTGCGTTCGCTCGCGCATCCGCCGGCGACCGACGACGACGAACTGGTCGAGCGCCTGGCCGATCCGGCCCAGCGCGAGGCGGTGCAGGCGTTGCGGCGCGCGCGCTGGGGCGGAGGCGACGGCGTCGCCGCGCGTGCGCAACTGCGCCAGGCCTTCGCCCAGGGCCCGTCGTGGCATCAGGCAGAGCAGGCCGCGGCGTCGCCGTTGCCGCCGCTGTATCCGCCGCGAAGCTGAGCCTCGGCGCCTCTGAGCGGGCGTCGTTCGCGCCACCCGCTGCGGCGAATCCGGGGTGGCGCTGCAGGCCTCGACGGCCGAGGCCGCGACCTGGCAAGGCCGTCGTCGGCCCCTGGTGTATCCTGCCCGCTGTTTGGGCCAGGCCGGATTCATGAGCGAAAACCTTAACGCGCGCAAGCCGCTGCCGTTGCATTGGAAGATGGCCATCGGCTTCCTCGCGGGCCTCGTCCTCGGCCTGATCGTCTACGCCGCCGGCATCGGCAGTGTCACCTACGCGCAACTGGCCGGCCAGGTCTGTCCGGCCGCCAGCGCCGGCGCCGACGTCGCCTGGCAGTGCCGCCCGCTGCTCAAGCTGCTCACCGAAATCGTCACCGGCCCGGCCGGCGAAATCTTCCTGCGCCTGATCTTCATGCTGGTGATCCCGCTGCTGTTCTCGGCGCTGGTCATGGGCGTGAGCGAGATGGGCGACATCCGTTCGTTCGGCCGGGTCGGCTGGCGCACGCTCGGCCTGACCGTGCTGATGTCGGCGCTGGCGGTGATCCTCGGCCTGGTCATGGTCAACCTGTTCCAGCCCGGCGCCGGCGTCGACCCGGCCCAGGCGCAGTTGTTGATGAGCGAGAACGCCGAGCGCGCGCAGAGCATCGTCCAGGGCAGCGCCAACGCGCCCAAGGGCATCCAGATGCTGGTCTCGATCGTGCCCAGCAACGTCATCCAGGCCGCCGCCGACGACGCCATCCTCGCGGTGATGTTCTTCGCCCTGATGATCGGCGTGGGCATGGTGCTGACCCGCTCCAAGGCCGTGGACACCCTGCGCGAAAGCATCCAGGGCCTGTTCGACATCTCCATGACCCTGATCGGCCTGGTCATCAAGCTGGCGCCGTACGCGGTGTTCTGCTTCATGTTCAACCTGGCCTCGGCGTTCGGCTGGGACCTGCTGTTCAAGCTGGCCAAGTACGTCGCGGTGGTCGTCGCCGCGCTCGCCATCCATCTGTTCGTGGTCTATTCGCTGGCGCTGAAGTTCATCGGCGGGCGTTCGCCGATGGAATTCTTCAAGGGCGTGCAGGAAGCGATGGTGCTGGCGTTCTCGACCGCGTCGAGCAACGCCACCCTGCCGACCGCCTTGCGCGTGGCCGAGGACGAGCTGCACTTGCCACGGCGCGTGTCGCGCTTCGTCCTGACCGTCGGCGCGACCGCCAACCAGAACGGCACCGCCTTGTTCGAAGGCGTCACGGTGATCTTCCTGGCCCAGTTCTTCGGCGTCGACCTGAGCCTCGGCCAGCAGGTGATGGTGATGCTGGTTTGCATCCTCGGCGGCATCGGCACCGCCGGCGTGCCCTCGGGCTCGCTGCCGGTGGTGGCGATGATCTGCGCCATGGTCGGCGTGCCGGCCGAGGGCATCGGCCTGATCCTCGGCGTCAATCACTTCCTCGACATGTGCCGGACCACGCTCAACGTCACCGGCGACATCGCCATCGCGGCGATGGTGTCGCGCGGCGTCACCGATCCGCCGGCCGAAAGCCTGTCGGACTGAGGCCGCTGCGCCGAGTGCACGAAAACCCGCCTGAACGGCGGGTTTTTCGTTTGCGCTAGGGCTTGCGCGACAGTCGGCACGCTCGGCCCGGCGGGCTTCGTGGCCGAGCGCACCGATCGCTTGTGGCGAGCGTGCCGATCCTGCCCGCGGAGCAGGCCCTGCGCGGTTTTCCGCGCCTTTGCAAGCCTGGCGTGCGGGTTTCGGCCAGTGTTGCGGGGCGACACGGCGGCGCCGGGATGGGACAATGGCGGCTCTTCGCCGGTCCCGTCGGGAGCGGCTTCCAAGCCCCCAAGCATGCAGACTCCCATGACGACGCACAGCCGCCGCGACCTTGCCAACGCCATTCGTTTCCTCGCCATCGATGCGGTGCAGGCCGCCAACTCCGGTCATCCGGGCATGCCGATGGGCATGGCCGACATCGCCGAGGTGCTCTGGAACGACTACCTGACCCACAACCCGAACAATCCGAAGTGGTTCAACCGCGACCGCTTCATTTTGTCCAACGGCCACGGCTCGATGCTGCAGTACGCGCTGCTGCATCTGTCCGGTTACGACTTGTCGATCGAAGACCTCAAGCGCTTCCGCCAGCTCGAATCCAAGACCCCGGGCCACCCGGAAAACTTCATGACCCCGGGCGTGGAGACCACCACCGGCCCGCTCGGCCAGGGCCTGGCCAACGCGGTCGGCATGGCGCTCGGCGAGAAGCTGCTCGCACAGCGCTTCAACCGCCCCGAGCTGACCATCGTCGATCACCGCACTTGGGTGTTCATGGGCGACGGCTGCTTGATGGAAGGCATCTCGCATGAAGCCGCTTCGCTCGCCGGCACCTGGGGCCTGGGCAAGCTGGTCGCATTCTGGGACGACAACAAGATCTCCATCGACGGCAACACCGACGGCTGGTTCACCGACGACACCCCGGCGCGTTTCGAGGCTTACGGCTGGCGGGTGATCCGCAACGTCAACGGCCACGACGCGGTCGAGATCAAGACCGCCATCGACACCGCGCTCAAGCACGACGACAAGCCGACCCTGATCTGCTGCCGCACCACCATCGGCTTCGGTTCGCCGGCCAAGGCCGGCAAGGAGTCCTCGCACGGCGCGCCGCTCGGCAAGGACGAGATCGCCGCGACCCGCGCCGCGCTGGAATGGCCGTACGGCGACTTCGAGATTCCGGAAAGCATCTACGACGGCTGGCGTTCGCGCAGCACCGGCCTGGTGCGCGAGGACCAGTGGAACCGTCTGTTCGACGCCTATGCCGCGCGTTACCCGGACGAAGCCGCCGAGCTGACCCGCCGTTCGCACGGCGAGCTGCCCGAGGACTTCCTGGCCCAGGCCAACGCCTACATCGCCAAGCTGCAGGCCGACGGCCCGACCATCGCCTCGCGCAAGGCCTCGCAGATGGCGATCGAGACCTTCGCGCCGCTGCTGCCTGAACTGATCGGCGGTTCGGCCGACCTGGCCCATTCCAACCTGACCCTGTGGAAGGGCAGCAAGTCGGTCGCGACCGACGACCCCAACGCCAACTACATCTACTACGGCGTGCGCGAGTTCGCGATGACCGCGATCAGCAACGGTCTGCAGGTGCACGGCGGCTTCATTCCCTACGACGCCACCTTCCTGGTGTTCAGCGACTACGCCCGCAATGCGGTGCGCATGAGCGCGCTGATGGGTGCGCATGCGATCCATGTCTACACCCACGACTCGATCGGTCTCGGCGAAGACGGCCCGACCCACCAGCCGGTCGAGCACCTGGCGTCGCTGCGCTACATCCCGGACAACGACGTCTGGCGTCCCTGCGACGCGGTCGAGTCGGCCGTTTCGTGGCGTGCGGCGATCCAGCGCAACGACGGCCCGAGCTGCCTGATTTTCTCGCGCCAGAACCTGATGCATCAGCCGCGCAGCGACGAGCAGGTCAAGCAGATCGCGCTCGGCGGTTACGTGCTGCGAGACAGCGAAGGCACCCCGGACGCGATCCTGATCGCGACCGGTTCGGAAGTCGGCCTCGCCACCCAGGCCGCCGACGTGCTCAGCGCCGAAGGCCTCAAGGTGCGTGTGGTGTCGATGCCGTCGAGCGACGTGTTCGACCGCCAGTCGTTCGAGTACCGCGAGTCGGTGCTGCCCAACGCGGTGCGCAAGCGCGTCGCGATCGAGGCCGGCGTCACCGGGTTCTGGCGCAAGTACGTCGGCCTGGACGGCGACGTGATCGGCATCGACGGCTTCGGCGCCTCGGCCCCGGCCGAGGCCCTGTTCCCGCACTTCGGCTTTACCGTGGAGCGCGTGGTGTCGGCGGTCAAGAACCTGGCCTGATCGGCCTGCAGGCCGCGCCGCCGCTGGCGGCGTGGGCCTTTACGCCGTATGCGACGACCTGCGGCCGGTCGCAAGGGCGTGCTGCAGTCGCGGCTGCGACTTCTCAGACCCGCGCCGATGTCGCCTGCAATTCCGGGGTAAGAGCGGCGTCCTGCTGGATTTCCTTCGGTCATAAGCCGCGGCCGTGGGACGCGTAGCGGCAGCAAGGCCGATGTCACTCATCGAAGCGGCGTGCTTTCGCCGGGGTAGGAGCGACGCAAGTCGCGACCACGGGACGCGCAGAGGTAGCGAGGCCGTCGCCATCCGTCGAAGCGGCGTGTTTTCGCCAGGGTAGGAGCGGCGCAAGCCGCGACCTCGCCGCATCACTCGCGCCGATGCCGGCCGCAGCCCGTCCAGGGTAGGAGCGACGCAAGTCGCGACCGCGCTGTTTCGCTCTCGCGGCGCTTCCCTCAATCGGGATCTAGATCAAGATCAAACGCCAAAAGCTTCCGCCACTAAAGCGGCGGGTTACTTTCTTTTGTCTAAAGCAACAAAAGAAAGGTAACCAAAGAAAAATGCTTTTCTTTGAGTCAAGGGCCCGCACGAGCGATGCATGCGCGGGGATTTTTCACACGGGACATCCCTGTCCCGATGAAAAACGACGCGCATCCCTGCGCGTCGCCCTCCGGGTCTTCTTCAGCCGTCGCTAGTGCCTAGCGACGCACAGCCACGGCAACAGCAGAATCTTTACGGCAACGGCAACGGCAACGGCAACGGCAACGGGTTATGGCTGGCCGCGGCTCGGAGCGTATCGATTGGTTGGCGCTGGGCACTGCGCCAGCGAAGTGGACTCAGCTGCGTTTTTCCTGTGCCAGCGCCCACGACAACAGCCGCGCCTGCAGTTTGTCGCCGAGGCCGGCCGGCCGTTCGAGGTCCATTCGTTGCAGGGCCTCGTTGTCGCGGCTAGAAGCGGAGGACAGGGCGCGCAGCACGGTACGAACAGTGCCCGCACGCGTGGTCGTGCTGGCCTTGAGCAAGCCGAGTGCCTTGACCAGGCGTTGCTCGACTTCGGTGAAATCGCTGCCGAGCGGATAGTCGGGCAGGGTGCCGTCGGCACGGAACGGGGCGAGCAGGTCGCGCAAGCGTTCCGGCGTGTTGACGCGGCGTCGCTCGATCGCCGGCGGCGGCATGGCGCTCGGCGCGAGTTTGCCGGCGGCGCGCGCGGCTTCGCGCAGGGCGCCGGTGAAGCGGCTGTCGGCGATCGCGCACATCGCCTCGATGCAGTCCTCGTCGGTCTTGCCGCGCAGGTGGGCGATGCCATACTCGGTGATGTAGACGTCGCGCAGATGCCGCGGGATGGTGGTCTGGGCGTAGTTCCAGACCACGTTGGAGCGCACCGTGCCGGCGCTTTCGCGGGTCGAGCGCAGCATCAGCACCGAGCATGCATCGGGCAAGGCATGCGCCATCGCGACGAAGTTGTATTGGCCGCCGACGCCGGACACCACGCGGCCGTCGTCGAGCGTGTCCGAGACTGCCGCGCCGAGCGCGGTCGCCATCATGCAACTGTTGAAGAAGCGCGCGTCGCGGCGTTGCAGACGTTCGAGGGTCTCGTTGCCGCCGTAGAGCTCGTTGACTTCGCTGATCCGGCGCATGCCGATGCCGCGCCGTTGTTGGTCGGATAACGTGCGCAGCCACTGGTAGAAATCCGGCGAGCCCAGGTAGAAGCCGCCCTGCAGGAACTCGCCCTCGACCTCGAGCCGTGCGTGGTCTTCGGCGCTCGCGCTGCCGTCGCCGAGCCGGCGCATGAGGTCTAGATCGTCGACGACCTTGCGCTTGATCACGCCGACTTCGACGAGACGCCGAAAGCCTTCGTTGATCATCTCGCTACAGCCAAAAAGCCCGACGCTAAATGGACCGAGCGGCGCAACCGGCGCCTTCGCGTTACGGTCTCCGACCAGGTCATTGTCACTAGAAGCCGTGTGCTCAAGCGGCGCAACCGGCGCCTTCGCGTTACGGTCTTCGGCGAGGTCACCCTGCAACGGAGTGGTGTGCCCAAGCGGCGCTCCAACATCGACTCCCAATGCGGCCAACACCCGCAAATACGCTGCATTGTCGGTATGCCGCAGCGCCAGCGCATGGCACAGCGCATCGGCCAGGGTGCCGATACCGATCTGCAGGGTGCCGCCGTCGCGCACCAGGGTGCTGGCGTAGAAGCCGATCGCGTAGTCGGCATCGGCAACCGGTTGCCGCGGCAGCCCGAACAGTTTCGGATGCGGACCGGGCGGGGCCACCACCGCGTCGAAGTAGCCGGGATCGACCGCGGCGCTGCCGCCGAGCCAGGGCAGTTGCGGATCGACTTCGGCGATCAGCAGCGGCCGCGGCAGGCCGCGGGCGACGATCGCATCGACCGCATCGAAGGTCAGGTCGGTATTGCACGACAGGGACAAGCGGCTGCCGCCGGGTTCGGCCGCGACCTTCTGCACGATGGCGTTGAGGCCCCGGTCGGCGAGGGCACGGGCGACGTGGGTGTAGTTGAGACTGGCGTAGCGGCGTTGCGCGGCGGCGGCGTTGAGCAAGGCGCCCGATTGCAGATAGAACTCCTCGATTTCGATATGCGCCGGCAGCGTATTGCGTTTGAGTGCCTGCACATAACGCAGGCGCGGGAAGTCGTCGCCGAAATGGCGCTGCGCGAACGGGCCGACGAAGCGCCCCTCCAGGCCCTTGCCGGCCCCGGGCGGATCCAGCGACAGCGCCGTGTACAGATGCAGACGGCGCGAAGCGTCGCGTTCGGCCCGTGCGTACAGCGCATTGAGCAGCCGGTGCGGCTTGCCGAGCCCGAGCGGGGCGCCGACGTGCAGGGGGCCGGAGAGCCGTTCGTAAAGAAAAGCGACGGCGTCGTCGAGCGAATCGAAGCGGGCAGGGGCGGTCATGCGGGCAGTATCGCATTCCCAAAGCAGCGGGCTTGACAAGATCGTTTACAAGCGTAATCTCAGTAAAAATTACAGGTGTAAACGATGCAGATCAGCGAAGCCGAATCCCTCGTCATGGACGTGCTGTGGCGCCGCCACCCGCAATCGGCCGAAGAGGTCATCGCCGCGCTCGCCGACAGCCAGCAATGGCAGGAAGCGACGATCAAGACCTTGCTCAACCGGCTGTTGAACAAGGGGGCGGTACGCGCCGACAAGGACGGTCGCCGCTATTTGTATGCGCCGGTGCTCAAGCGCGAAGACTGGGTTATGGGCGAGAGCCGCAGCCTGCTGGACCGCTTGTTCGGCGGCCGCGTCGCGCCCTTGGTTGCGCACTTCAGCGAACAACGCAAGCTCAGCCGCAAGGACATTGCCGACCTGCGCAAATTGCTCGATGAGCTCGACGATGAGCCGGGCTGAGCCCATCCGCGCGTTGCCGCCGGTCGCCATCGCGCACTGCGCTGCAAGCACGAAGACCATCCCCTGCGATTCGGAGAGCGCGGCATGATCGTGAGTATGGAAGAGGCAATGTGGCTGCTCGAAACCAGCGCGGCGATGAGCCTGGCTTTGCTGCTGGTGTTGGCCCTGCGCTTGCCGCTGCGACGCGTCTTCGGTGCCGCGGTCGGCTACGCCGGCTGGGCGCTGGTGCCGCTGCTGATGATCGCGGTGTTGCTGCCCACCACACCGCGGATGCTGTCCGTGCCGGTCGCAGGCGCGAGCGCCGTACCGGCGCCGCCGTCGTTCCTGCAAGCGACCGCGTCGGCGGGCTTCGATCCGATGCCATGGCTGCTCGTACTTTGGGCGACCGGCGTCATCGCAATGGCCGCAACGACCTTGCGCCAGCAACGGCGTTTCCAGCGTGCGCTCGGCCGCGTCGCGCGCCGCGAGGACGGCTTGTATCAAGCTGAGGCGATCCTCGGGTTGCCGGCGGCGTTCGGTCTGTTGCGGCCGCGCATCGTGGTGCAGCGCGATTTCGACACGCGTTATTCGGTCGAACAACAGGCCTTGATCCGCACCCACGAGCGCAGCCACATCCGCAGCGGGGACCTGCACGTCAACGCTTTCGTCGCCCTGCTGCGTTGCGTGTACTGGTTCAACCCCTTGCTGCATTACGCCGCTCGCCGTTTCCGTCACGACCAGGAACTGGCCTGCGATCTGCGCGTGCTCGCCCGGCATCCCCGCGCGCGGCGC
Organism: Lysobacter sp. CA196; assembly: GCF_052078695.1. Taxonomy (NCBI): domain Bacteria; kingdom Pseudomonadati; phylum Pseudomonadota; class Gammaproteobacteria; order Lysobacterales; family Lysobacteraceae; genus Lysobacter; species Lysobacter sp. CA196. The sequence goes on from NZ_JBQJIN010000024.1 coordinate 57,128, forward strand.
AGCTACGGCGAAGCGATGTTGAAAACCTTGTTGGCGGCGCATCCCTCGCCGTTGGCATGCCACTGGGCGCAGGCCCATCCCTTGAAGGAGAGAATTCTCATGCTCAAGCAACCCTTGCCCGCGTCGAAGCGGGTCGCAATCGGCGCGGCCGTGCTCGCCCTGGTCGGCTCAGCCACCGGCTTCGGCGTATGGGCCGGCCAACCCGCCGATGCGTCTAAGATCGAAGTGATCCGCCTCCACCCCGAGCCGGGCGAACCGTTGGTCTCCCTGGATGCGACCGACGAAATGCCGCGCGAAGTCGCCCGCCGCATCGCCACTCAGGCGGGCCTGATCCTGACCAATCCGCAGACGCTCGACGACAGCGGCAAGGGCGTCCGTCTGCAGTTCGTTCGCATACCGGCACGCAATGCCCTGGAGATCGTCGCCCGCAGTTCGGGCATGAAGCCCGTGCTCCAGGGCAGCTCGGTCACCTTCGTCCCGGTCGAGGTCAAGCGCTGAGGGCATCGCCCTCGATTCGAAGCCTCTCCCCGAGCGCCGCGCGCGAGTCCTGCGCAACCGGCGCGCTCAGCTACCGACGGTGTGCACCTCGTCGGCGATGCGTCGGACTTCCTCGGGGTAGTGACTGACGTAAATCATCGGCAACGCGATCTCGTCGCGTACCCGCTGCAGGTAGGGCAACAGTTCCTCGCGGCGGTCCATGTCCAGCATCGAAAGCGGCTCGTCCAGCAGCAGGATATGCGGCTGGGACAGCAGCGCGCGCCCCAAAGCGATGCGTTGGCTCTCGCCGCCCGACAAGCCGGCGGTATCGCGATCGAGCAAAGGCCCGATGCCGAGCAAGTCGACGACCGCCTCGAAGGCGAAGCGCGGCGAGTGCCGCGCTTCGCCGTGCAGGCCGTACAGCAGGTTGCGGCGCACGTTGAGGTGCGGAAACAGACGCGCATCCTGGAACACGTAGCCGATGCGGCGACGATGCGCCGGCACGTCGATGCCGCGTTCGCTGTCGAACAGGCAGCGGCCGGCGATTTCGATGCGACCGCGTTGCGGCCGCAGCAGCCCGGCCACCGCATACAGCAGCGAGGTCTTGCCGGCGCCGGAGGCGCCGACCAGGGCGATCACCCGGTGGCGGCTGCGAATGCTCACGCTGCGTTCGAAACTGCCGCGGCGCAGGCTGAAGTCGAGGACGTGGACGTCGCTCGCGGAGGGCTCCTGCGAAGCCGTATCGTCCGCGCTGCGGTCGCGATCGAGCATGGGATCGCTCATCGGTGGGTCTCGCGTCGCTGGCGCTGCACCAGCCATTCCGAGGCGAACACCGCGGCGAACGAAATCGCTACCGCGACCAAGGCCAGGCGCAGCACGCCGGACTCGCCGTCGGGCACTTGCATCAGGCCGTAGATCGCCGACGACAGGGTCTGGGTTTCGCCGGGAATGTTGGAGACGAAGGTGATGGTGGCGCCGAATTCGCCGAGCGCCTTGGCGAACGACAACACCGCGCCGGCAACCAGCCCGGGCCACGCCAGCGGCAGGGTCACGCCGAAGAACACCCGCCAGCGGTTCGCGCCGAGGGTCGAGGCCGCCTGTTCGAGGCGTTGGTCGACCGCTTCGATCGACAGCCGGATCGCCCGCACCATCAGCGGAAAGCCCATGATCGCGCTGGCCAGCGCGGCGCCGGTCCAGCGGAACGCGAAACTGAAATGAAAGTAGTCGGAGAGAACACGCCCGACCGCGCCCTGGTTGCCGAGCAGGATCAACAAGGCGTAGCCGGTGACCACCGGCGGCAACACCAGCGGCAGGTACAGCAAGGTGTCGAACAACAGCTTGCCGGGGAAGCGGGTGCGCGCCAGCAGCCAGCCCATCGCGATCCCGAGCGGCAGGCTGCCCAGGGTCGCGACCGTGGCGACCTTGAGGCTCAGCGCGATGGCGGTGAGTTCGGCCGGGCTGAAATCGAACATCGCGATGCCGTCAGTCCAGGGTCGCGAAACCGTGGCGGCGGAAGATCGCCATCGCAGCCGGGCCATGCAGCCACTGTGCGAACGCGGCCGCGCGCGGCTGGCGGCTGGCGCTCACGCGGGCGACCGGATACACGATCGGCGCATGGCTGTCGGCGGGGAAGGTCGCAAGCACCCGCACCTTGGGTTCGGCGCGGGCGTCGCTGGCATAGACCACGCCGAGCGGCGCTTCGCCGCGCGCGACCAGCATCAATGCGGCGCGCACGTTCTCGGCTTCGGCGACCTTGGGTTGCAGCGCGGTCCAGACGCCTAGCGAGGCGAACGCGGCGCGTGCGTACTTGCCGGCCGGCACGCTGTTGGTCAGGGCCAGCGCAATGCGGCCGTCGCCGAGCAGCGGAAGCAGGTCGACGCCGGGCTTGAGCGCGACCGGCTGGGCGCTGCCGGTCTTCGCCGCGATCAGCACCAGGCGGTTGCCGAGCAGGTTGCGGCGGCTGCCGGAGTCGATGAGTTTGCGTTGCTGCAGATAGTCCATCCAGTCCAGGTCGGCCGAGACGAACACATCCGCCGGCGCGCCCTGCTCGATCTGGCGGGCGAGGGCGGAACTGGCGGCGTAGGACACGCGCACCGGCTGCCCGCTGGCCTTGGTGTACGCGGCCGCGGCTTCGTCCAGCGATTCCTTGAGGCTGGCGGCGGCGAACACGGTGATCGGTGCGGCGTCATTGGTCGGCCTGGGCGCGGTCTGCGCCGACGCGATGCCGGCTGCGAGAACGAAGCCGAGCGTACACAGGGCGCCCAGCCAGCGGCGACGGATCGATTTCATTGCGGACCTGTCGGGTGTGAGTCAGGGCGAGAGTAGCGCGAAGTCGAGGCGGCGCGACCGCGGGCGGCGGAACGCTGGGGCTCGCTCCCGCAACGGCCGGGGCGGAAGCGGCGCCGTGAGTGCATCGCGCTCAGGGCGCGTCGACCACCCGGATCGATTCGACTTGGCGCACCCAACGCGCCGGCCGCGATTCGCCCGGCGCGATCAGCCGCCACGGGCCGTCCTCGGCGGCGAGCGCCTCGCCGTTGCAGCGCCGGCTCAACACGACCAGATGCTGGCCGAGGCTGGGGTCGAGTTCGGCCAGCGAGAACGCGGCGCGGTAGCCGTCGCGGGCGCGCACCACCGCCACGCGGGCGAGGTCGGCACCGCGCAAGGGGGCGGCCGGCATCGCGCCGCTAGCACGCAGCAGTTCATGCAGGGCGACGCCTTCGCAGCTGAGCTTGCGGCCGTGCGCTTCGCCGGTCGCGGTGACCTGCGGCAAGCGCGCAATCATTGCTTCGTCGAGGGCGACCTCGACCGGTCCGGTCGGCGAGGACGGCGAGGGCAATGATTTGGCGCTATGCCGATGCGGCTCGGCCGCCTGCACGCTTGCGCTGGCGAGTGCGGCGATCAGGACGTAACGACGCAGGCGATGCGGGGCGGTCACAGGCAAGCCTCAGAGTCGATCGAGCGGAAGTTTCAGGTAACGCACGCCATTGGCTTCGGGCTCGGGCAGGGCGCCGGCGCGCAGATTGACCTGCAGCGCCGGCAGGATCAGGGCCGGTATCTGCAGTCCTGCGTCGCGCTGTTCGCGCAAGGCGACGAACTCGGCCTCGCCGGTGTCGCTGCGCACGTGGATATTGCTGCGCTTCTGTTCGCCGAGCGTGGTTTCGCAGGCCGGCTCGCGTTCGGGCTTGCCGTAGTCGTGGCAGACGAACACGCGGGTCGCGTCGGGCAGCCGGTACAGCGTTTGTATCGACCGATACAGCATGGCGGCGCTGCCGCCGGGGAAATCGCAGCGCGCGGTGCCGCTGTCGGGCAGGAACAGCGAGTCGCCGGTGAACAAGGCGTCGCCGATCAGATAGGCGAGGCTGTCGCGGGTGTGGCCGGGCACCGGGATCGCCCGCGCCTGCAGATCGCCGATGGCGAAGCCTTCCTCGTCGTCGAACAGATGGTCGAAAGCCGGGACGGCTTCGGTCTCGGCCAGGCCGAACAGCGGCGCGAACACGCGCCGGACTTCGTCGATGCGGCGGCCGATGGCGATCCGCGGCGGCTGCGCGCCCTTGGCCGCGATGGCCTCGCGCAGGGCATGGGCGGCGCTGAGGTGATCGGCGTGGGCATGGGTTTCGAGCAGCCAGTCGATCCGCAGCCCGAGGCGCGCGGCTTCGTCGAGCAGGGTCTGCGCGCTGCCCAGGCCGGTGCGGCCCGAGCGCGCGTCGTAGTCGAGCACCGGATCGACGATGGCCGCCGCACGCGTTGCCGGGTCGGCGACCAGATACGACCAGGTCCCGGTGTCGCGATGATGGAACGGTACGACCTGCGGCGACATGCGGTAACTCCTGGCGGCGATCCCGCTCGATGGACGCGGGAGGGACGGGCGCCGCCCGGTGATCAGGCCGGCAGGCGGGCGGTGCGCTCAGCGATGTGCGAGCGCGGCATTGAGCACGCCGGCCAGGTGTGCGCCGCCGAGCCGCAGCTGAGTTTCCGCCACCGGGCGCCAGGTTTCCACATAGGCCGGTTCGAGTATGTGGCCGTCGGGATAGAAGCCCGGCTGCAATACGATCCGGCACGAGGCCTCGGCCCAGGCGGGCGAGGCCGGTGGCAGGCCCAGGCTGCTCGCGGCCGGCGCCGGGGTCTGCCGCAGGTACTTGAGATAGGCCGTGTAGTCGCGCTTGCTCATCGACAGCATCTTGCTGTCCCACAGCGAATGCAGATTGGTGCCGTAGCCGTCGACGGGTTCCGGCTCGCCAGGAATCTGCAGTTGGTAGTCGTTGCCGCCCTTGTCGCGGCCGAAACCGGCGTGCAGCGGCTGGTGCACGTCGCCGACGAAATGAACCACGAACTTCAAGGCCTGCAGCCGTTTGTCCTGGGACTGGCTGCGGTCGGCGAGGATCGCGGTCTGAGTGCGGATCGCCTCGACCGCGCAGTTGCCATCCGGGCAATGACGCGCGGCGTCGTAATGGCAGTCGTCCTCGGCGAGGTTGACGTAATGCCACCTGGCGCTTTCTTTGCCGAGTTTGGGGTCGCTGCTGCGCAGGTCGTCGGCCCAGTTGGCGATGCCGGGCAGGCTCGGGTCGGCTTCGCCTTTGAGCATCTTGGCGATTTCGGCGCGCACCTCGGGACGCAGATCGTCCCAGGCCAGCGCCGCGACCAGGCGATGCCCCTGCGGGCCCCAGGCCAGGCTGTTGAGCGGCAGCAGAAGCAGCAGCGCCGAATAGCGGCGCAGCGATTTGGAGAAGGAACGCGAGCGGGTCGAAGTCATGGCGTCCACTTTACCGGAGCGGTTCATTGCGGCCGCTGTCCGAATAGGGCGAGGCGCGGTCGGCTTGGTGCCGACCGACAGGGGCGGTATGGGGGGTAATGCGAACGGTGGCTGCGGGCGCCGCGCGGCTGTCGCAAGCTCGCCGGATCGAAGCGACCAGGTCGAACCCGTTGCGATCGCGGCCGGCCGGGCCCGCCGCGATCGCCTGGCAGCGGATCGCTGCTTAGAACTTCATCACGTAGGCCAGACCGAACACGGTCGGGTCGATGGTGGCCTTGCCGATCTTCTGGTCGTTCAGCTCGACATCGGTCTGGATGTCGATCCAGCGTGCATCCACGCGGATCGAGCTGCGCTCGGTCAGGATGAAGTCGACGCCGACATGGGCCGCCACGCCGACCGAGTCGTCGAGCTTGAGGCGGGTGCCGCGCAGCGCACCGGTGGTCTTCTCGCTGAAGAAGGTCGTGTAGTTGACGCCCAGGCCGACGAAGGGCGAGACCACGCCGCGGCTGTTCCAGTGGTACTGCAGCGAGAAGGTCGGCGGCAGCTGCTTGGTCGTGCCGACCTTGCCGACGCCCTTGATATCGATGTCGTGCTTGAACGGCGTGGCCGCCAGCACCTCGATGCCGAGGTTGTCGCGGATGAAGTATTCGAAAGTGATGGTGGGCTGGACGTTGTCGCCGATTTCCAGCTCGGCCGCTCCGCCCAGCACGCTGCCGTTGTCGGACTTCGGATTGACCTGGTGGGCGCCGATACCCAGGGTGAAGTTGCCGGTCTGCTGGGCAAGGGCGGGCTGGACCGCGCAGGCCAGGGTGGCGGCGAGGACGCCGCCGATCAGTCGCTGATTCATTCCTTGAGTCCCCTGTGAGGTCGTGAAGAGACCGAGTTTGCAGGTTTGCTGAACAGGAGTCTGTCCGCACCGCACTCTAAATACGCCGGAGAACGGCAAACCTAGACCTGCGTTCCACTCTTGTTGCTATGTACCGCAGGAACGGCTTTCCAGCGGCTGTGCGGGCGGTCACGGGCGGTAACGGCCCCTCCATGGGGCCGGACTGCGACCCAGGCGCCGCCTTGCTAGAATGGGAGTTTCCCCACTTGACCCGCCCGGGCGGCTGCAGGAGTTACCTCAATGACGATCAAGGTAGGCATCAACGGCTTCGGCCGCATCGGACGCAACGTCCTGCGCGCGGCCGTGCAGAATTTCGGCAACGACATCGAAATCGTCGCCATCAACGATCTGCTCGAGCCCGACTACCTGGCCTACATGCTGCAGTACGACTCGGTCCACGGCCGCTTCAAGGGCGAGGTCAAGGTCGAAGGCAACACCCTGATCGTCAACGGCAAGAAGATCCGCCTGACCCAGGAACGCGACCCGGCCAACCTTAAGTGGGACGAGGTCGGCGCCGAGGTGGTGATCGAATCGACCGGGCTGTTCCTGGACAAGGTCACCGCGCAGAAGCATCTCGATGCCGGCGCCAAGAAGGTCGTGCTGTCGGCGCCGTCGAAGGACGACACGCCGATGTTCGTCTACGGCGTCAACGACAAGACCTACCAGGGCGAGGCGATCGTCTCCAACGCCTCGTGCACCACCAACTGCCTGGCCCCGCTGGCCAAGGTGATCAACGACAAGTGGGGCATCAAGCGCGGCCTGATGACCACCGTGCACGCCGCCACCGCCACCCAGAAGACCGTCGACGGCCCGAGCAACAAGGACTGGCGCGGCGGCCGCGGCATCCTGGAGAACATCATTCCCTCGAGCACCGGCGCGGCCAAGGCGGTCGGCGTGGTGATCCCGGAGCTCAACAAGAAGCTCACCGGCATGTCGTTCCGCGTGCCGACCTCGGACGTGTCGGTGGTCGACCTGACCGTGGAACTGGTCAAGGAAGCGACCTACGCCGAGATCTGCGCGGAAATGAAAGCGCAGAGCGAAGGCGCGCTGAAGGGCGTGCTGGGCTACACCGAAGACAAGGTCGTGGCGACCGATTTCCGCGGCGACGCCCGCACCTCGATCTTCGACGCCGAAGCCGGCATCGCCCTCGACGGCACCTTCGTCAAGCTGGTCAGCTGGTACGACAACGAATGGGGCTATTCGAACAAGTGCCTGGAAATGGTCAAGGTCGTTGCCGGCAAGTAAGCGGCGGTTTTCCTGATCGACGAGAAAGCCCCGCGATTGCGGGGCTTTTTTGTTGGGCTTTGGGTTGCCTGCTCGCCAAGGGGTTCGTTACCGCCAACACCGTAGACCGGCGTGTGGTGCGGTCGCTTCGATTTTCGGGACGTAGTCGTGTCGGGCCGCAAAGCGTCCCCCTTGCCGGCTCTACAAAGGGGGCGCCTTGCCCGGTCGACCGCCTGGCTCAGTCGACTACGGCGGCGATTTGCTCGCGCAGGCCGCGTGCGGACTGCACCATCGCGCGCAGGGCCGAGCGCACTTCCGGCCAACCGCGGGTCTTCAGGCCGCAGTCCGGATTGACCCACAGCTGCGCCGGGTCGAGCACATCGAGGGCCTTATCGAGCAAATCGCGCATCTCGGTCTCGCTGGGCACGCGCGGCGAATGGATGTCGTAGACGCCCGGGCCGATGCCGTTCGGATAGCGATAGCGCACGAACGCATCCAGCAACTCCATGCGCGAGCGCGAGGTCTCGATCGAGATCACGTCGGCGTCGAGCGCGGCCACCGCCTCGATGATGTCGTTGAACTCGGCGTAGCACATGTGGGTGTGGATCTGGGTCGCATCGCCGACGCCGCTGGCGGCGAGGCGGAAGCTTTCGCCGGCCCAGGCCAGGTAGGCCGGCCAGTCGGCGCGACGCAGCGGCAGGCCTTCGCGCAGGGCCGGCTCGTCGATCTGGACGATGGCGATGCCGGCCGCTTCCAGGTCCAGCACTTCCTGGCGCAGGGCCAGGGCGATCTGGCGGCAGCTGTCGGCGCGCGGCTGGTCGTCGCGGACGAAGGACCACTGCAGGATGGTCACCGGCCCGGTCAGCATGCCTTTGACCGGGCGCTGGGTTTGCGCTTGCGCGTAACGGGTCCAATCGACCGTCATCGCCCGCGGCCGGACCACGTCGCCGAACAGCACCGGCGGCTTGACGCAACGCGAGCCGTAGCTCTGCACCCAGCCGTGGGCAGTGAAGGCGAAACCGTCGAGTTGCTCGCCGAAGTACTCGACCATGTCGTTGCGTTCGAACTCGCCATGCACCAGCACGTCGATGCCCAAGGCCTCCTGCTCACGCAGGCACAGCTTGGTCTCGTTCTCGAGGAAGCCGCGGTAGGCCGCGTCGTCGATCTTGCCGGCCTTGTGCTCGGCGCGCGCGCGACGCACTTCGGCGGTCTGCGGAAACGAGCCGATGGTGGTGGTCGGGAACAGCGGCAGGCCGAGGCGTTGCGCCTGCACCTTCGCGCGCTGCGGGTAGGGCGAGGCGCGCCGGGTCATCGCCGGTTCGACCGCGGCCAGGCGCTTGCGCACCTCGGCATTGCGCAGCAACGGCGAGGCCAGGCGCGCGGCGCGCGCGCTGGCGGCGGTGGCGAGGTCGCGGTTGGCGTCGGCGCTGCCGGTAAGGGCATCGGCGAGCAGGCGCAGCTCCTCGATCTTCTGCCGCGCATAGGCCATCCAATGGCGCAACGGCGCGGGCAGCTTGCGTTCCAGTTCCAGGTCGGTCGGCACGTGCAGCAGCGAGCACGACGGCGCCAGCCATTGCGCGCGATCGCCGGCGCGGCGGGCGAGGCTCAGCGCGGCGTCGAGATCGGCGCGCCAGATGTTGCGGCCGTCGACCACGCCGAGGCTGAGCACGCGGTCGTCCGGCAACAGCGGCAGCACGCTTTCCAACTGCTGCGGCGCGCGCACCAGGTCGACGTGCAGGCCTTGCACCGGCAGGCGCGCGGCGAGCGCGGCGTTGTCGCCGAGGCCGCCGAAGTACGTGGTCAGCAGGCGCTTCGGTGCATTGGCATCGGCCAGCGCGGCGTAGGCGCGGCGGTAGGCGTCGCGGTCGGCGTCGTCGAGGTCGAGCACCAGCGCAGGCTCATCGAGCTGCACCCACTCGGCGCCGGCGGCCTTGAGCTTGGCCAGCAATTCGGCATAGGCCGGCAGCAGGGCATCGAGCAGCTCGCGCGGGTCGCCGCCGTCGCTGCGTTTGCCGAGCTTGAGGAAAGACACCGGGCCGAGCAGCACCGGCCGCGCCTCGATGCCGAGCGCGCGCGCCTGCGCCAGTTCCGCCAGGGGCTTGTCGCCGCGCAGGGCGAAACGCTGGTCGGGTTCGAACTGCGGCACCAGATAGTGGTAGTTGGTGTCGAACCACTTGGTCATCTCGAGCGCGTGCAGGTCGCGACGGCCGTCCTGCAGGCCGCGGGCGAGGGCGAAGTAACCGGTCAGCGGGTTTTCGTCGTAGACCTCGCGGTATGGCGCGGGGATCGCGTCGAACAGCACGGCGGTGTCGAGGACGTGGTCGTAGAGGGAGAAATCGTTGCACGGCACGACGTCGGCGCCGGCTTGCCGCGCGAGCCGCCAATGGCGTTCGCGCAGGCCGTGGGCGGTGTCGTGCAGCGCCTGGGCCGGCGTGTCGCCTTTCCAGAACGATTCGAGGGCCAGCTTGAGCTCGCGCCGCGCGCCGATGCGCGGAAAGCCGAGGTGGGTGACGCTGATCATGATGATTACCTGCGATGCGTGGGCATGGCGCAGGGCAACGAAGGAGACCACGGCTGCGCCGGCCCGACGCTCGCGCGCCCGGCTTCGCCACACCCCTTGGTGTCGACCTTCGCCCCCGCGGGCGAACCGGCGCGCACGACGCGGCCTGCGCCGGGACGGGCCCGGACGCAGCGCCGACACCTTGCGGGCCGGAGTCGGACGGAAGGCGAGCCTTCCGGTCATGGCAGGTCTTCGGGCTTGGGGCATGGAGCACGAGGCGCCTCCTACTGTCCGTCGCTTCCCGGGATCGCTCCCAGTGCCTGACGAAGTTCGTTCCCTATACCGCTGCGGGGCAGCTCCGGAATTGGACGTGGCGTCCGCACCGGATTCCCTCTAACCGCCGCCGGCGCGAACCGGGGCGATTTGTCACATCGCTTCATCTGCATAAAGCGATGTTCACCATCACGCCGCCAAGCTACGCAGCGCGACCGGCGAAGTCAATCGCCGCGATCGCGATGCGTGGACCCGGTTTGCGATTTGTGGCCGCTGCCGCCGGCCTCGCCGTGGCGGGTATTTCCCCGGCTGCCGTTCATGCGCCGCCGACGATGATGGCGTCACGCTGAGCGCCGCGTTCGCCATGACCTCCTGCCGTTGAGCTTGGTGGGGCCTGGGGCTAACGTTGGCGCTGTGGCGACGATGCGCGGCGCAGGTCCAGGACGGCCTGCGCGATCCCGAATCCGATGGGTGAAACATGCTTTTCAGAAGGACGTTTGCGCTGACCTTGTGCCTGCTCGGACTGGCGGCTTGCGGGAGGGATTCCGCCGCGCCGCCGCCGGCGAGCGCCGAGGCGGTCACCATGGGCAGCCAGAACGAGTCGCCCAAGGTCGCCGCGGCGGACCCGTCGAGCGAGACCGACATCCTGCAAGGCACGTATTGGCCGCCGGCCAAGCTCGACGGCGGCGTGGCCAAGATCAGCTGCGAATACGACTACCCGCGTTTCGGCGACGGCGAAGCGTTGACCGCGCTCGACTTCTTCAGCCTGGTCGACGCCTTGTCGCCGTGCCAGGCCAGCGGCGTGGTGCGCCTGCACTACCAAGGCAAGATCGGCGCCGGCTTCACCGCGCTGGTGCAGCGCGTCGCCGCGATGGCCACGCGCATGGAAATCCAGACCCGCATCCTCGACATCGACTCCAGCGGCGGCCACGTCGAGGAAGCGATCCGCGCCGGCGACTCGATCGCCGAATCGGGCTGGGCGATCTGGGTGCGCGACGACTCGGTCTGCCACAGCGCCTGTGTGCTGGTGCTGGCGTCCGGCGACACCCGTTCGATCGAGGGCAAGGTGGGCATTCACCGGCTGATGCGCGACCGTTCGACCGCGACCTCGCGCGCCGAACTCAGCCGCGAGCTCAAGGCGATCAACCAGCAGGTGCGCGATTATCTGGAACGCAACGGCGTCGCCACCGGTGTCGCCGACCTGATGATGACGATCGCCAACCGCGACTTGCGCGTGTTGACCGAGGACGAGCTGAAGCAATTCGGTCTCGACGGCACCAACGCCGCCCAGGACGACCTCGACCGCATCCGCCTGACCCGCAAGTGCGGCGAAGACTTCGTCCGCCGCCGCGAAGCCTTCCGCCGCGATTTCGATGCCCAGTGCATGGCCACCGGCAAGAACTTCGCCTCCATGCCGGAATGCGCGAAGGCCTTGCAGAAGCAGTTCGGTTTCCCCGACGAGACCTGCCCCTCCGACAGCCCGGCCGACCTGTACGCCCGCGACCTGCGGCGCCTGCCGCTGCTGGACGACGAGGACACCGATGCCGACGCGCCGGCCACGGCGGCCGCGGCGAAGAAGCGTTCCAACAAGAGCGCCGAATAACTCCGCCGGTTCGAAGAGGGCCGCAGCGGCGTCGCACCTTGCGGTGATCGCGGGCGACGGCGAGAATCGGCGCCCCTGTCATAGCCAGAGCCCCTGCGGTCTCAAGCCAGACCCCGTCACGCAGGAGCTGTGCCCATGCCTTCATTCCTCCGACCGGCGCGTCTCGCGCTGGCCTTGCTGCCGCTTTGCCTGGCGCCGTTGCACGCAGTCGCGGCCGATGCCGCAGCCGATGCGGCAGCTGATATGGACGTCCACCAGCTCGACCAGATCCAGGTGCTCGGCAAGGCCGGCCCGAGCTTCGGCGCCGAGCGCAGCCGCAGCGCGACCAAGACCGACACCGCGCTGGTCGAGATTCCGCAGGCGATCACCGTGTTGCCGCGCGCCCTGATCGACGCGCAGGGCGGGCGTTCGCTCAACGAAATGCTGGCGCTGGTACCGGGCGTCGGGCTCAACAACGGCGACGGCCAGCGCGACCAGGTCGCGATCCGCGGTTTCAGCACGCTGTCCGACCAATACCTCGACGGCGTCCGCGACGACGCGATGTACTACCGCGACCTCGCCAACACCGAGCGTATCGAAGTGCTGAAGGGGCCGTCGGCGATGTTGTTCGGCCGCGGTTCCTCGGGCGGCCTGATCAACCGGGTCAGCAAGCAGCCGCTCGACACGGCGCAGGGCAAGCTGCGGGTCTATGCCGACAGCGAAGGCGGACGGCGCGGCGAGTTCGACCTGACCGGTCCGCTCGGTATCGGCGCGGGCCGCCTGGTGGGGGCCTACGAGGACTCCGACAGCTTCCGCGAACAAGGCTTCATCGAACGCTGGCTGATTGCGCCGTCGTATCGCTTCGAACTCGGCGGCGGGCAGTTGCTGTTGCAGGCCAGCGCGCAGCGCGACGAACGGGTGACCGACTTCGGCATCCCGAGCCTGTTCGGGCGTCCGCTCGAGGTGCCGATCGACACCTATTACGGCTCCTCCGACGCCCGCGACCAGGACTACAGCCGCGCCCGCGTGCAGGTGCTCAACGCGACCTACGCCAAGGCGCTGAGCGAAGACCTCGATCTGCGCGTGACCGTGCGCGGGAGCGACTACCGTCTGGACCGGCGCAATACGCTGATCACCGGCAATCCTTTCCTGCGCAACGGCCGCTGGCTGTCGAACCGGCGCCACGCCGGCAACGAACGCGACCAGCAGGCCTGGTTCGCGCAGGCCGATCTGGTCCACGAGGGCGAACGCCATCGGCTGTTGCTCGGCAGCGAGTTCAGCTACGAGCGCAAGGATCAAGCCAGCTACGGCGGTATCGCCACGCCGATCGACCTGCTCGCGCCGGTGCTGAGCCCTTCGATCTTCAATCCCAAGGCCGAAGCGGCCGCACGCAGCCGGCTGCGCAACGCCGCCTTGTACCTGCAGGACCAGATCGCCTTGAACGCGCAGTGGAAGGCGGTGATCGGCGCGCGTTACGACGACTACCGCCAGCAGACCCGCGACCGCCTCAACGCCTCCGCGCCGGCGCTGGACCGCAGCGACCGCGAATGGAGCCCGCGCCTGGGCCTGATCTGGATGCCGACGCCGCAGCAATCGCTGTACGCGAACTGGGGCGAGTCGTTCCAGCCCTCGGCCGAGAGCCTGCCGTTGAGCACGGTCAACGTCGACCTGCAGCCGGAGACGACCGCCAATCGCGAGCTCGGCTATAAGTTCGCCAGCGCCGATGGCCTGGTGAGCTTCGACGCGGCGGTATTCGAGACCGAGCGCGAGCACATCAAGACTACCGACCCGGTCGACCCGCGCAGGCAGATCAGCGTGGGCACGCAGCGCACGCGCGGCGCCGAACTCGGCTTCGCCGCCTCGTTGTTGCAGCGACGCTTGGACCTGTATGCCGGCTATGCCTATCTCGATGGCGAGATCAGCAAGTCCAACAACGTCGCCAACGGCGTGTCCCTGCAGGGCCGCACCTCGGCGTTGACGCCGCGCCACAGCGCTTCGGTCTATGCCGAGTACCTGCTCGGCCGCGGCTTCAGCGTCGGCGGCCTGGTCCAGCACGTGTCGATGCAGTACGCCGCACCGACCAATCTGAGCGTGCTGCCCGCGTTCACCCGTTTCGACCTCAACCTGCGCTACCGCAGCGGCCCCTGGGACTGGCGCCTGCGCCTGGAGAACGCATTCGACAAGCGTTACTTCAGCTCCGCGCACGGTTCGGTCGACGGTTTCAACACGCCGGGCGCGCCGCGCACCCTCAGCCTGACGGCGGATTACCGTTTCTGAGTGCAAAGCAAGCGCCGCGGCCGAAAACGACCGCGGCGCTAGCGACTTACCAGCGGCGTTCGATCCGCGCGCCGCCGAACATCACTTGTTGGATGCCGGGCAGGGCCAGGAAATCGTGCGGGAAGCCGAGCCGGACCGCGCTGGCGTCGTCGAGCCGGCGTCGTTGCGCGTCGTCGAGTTCGATGTCGAGTGCGCCGAGGTTCTCTTGCAACTGCGCCAGGGTGCGTGCGCCGATCACCGGGGCCACGCCGCCGGGCTGGCGCAGCAACCAGGCCAAGGCGACCTGCGCCGGCGGTCGTTCCAGTTCCGTCGCGACCGCCTTGACCGTCTCGGCGATGCCGAGGGCGCGTTCGGTCAGCGCGCCGTTGCCGATCGCCACCGCGCGACGGCCTTCGGCATGGCCTGCATCGAGGTCGGCGCGCGTGTACTTGCCGCTCAATACACCCGAGGCCAACGGCGACCAGGCGGTGACGCCGAGCCCGAGTTCGATCGCCATCGGCAGCAGTTCGCGCTCGCTGTCGCGCTGGGCCAGGCTGTATTCGGTCTGCAGGGCGATCAGCGGCGACCAGCCGCGCAGCTCGGCCAGAGTCTGCATGCGTGCGGCCTGCCAGGCCGGAAGATCCGACACGCCCGCATACAAGACCTTGCCGGCGCGGACCAGGTCGTCGAAGCCGCGCATCACTTCCTCGACCGGCGTGGTCGTGTCCCAGGCGTGCAGATACAGCAGGTCGATGTAGTCGCTGCCGAGCCGGCGCAGGCTGGCTTCGACCGACTGGCGCAGGTTCTTGCGGTGGTTGCCGCCGGCGTTGGGGTCGCCCGGGTTCATGCACAGGGAGAACTTGGTCGCGATCACCAACGCGTCGCGGCGGCCGCGGGCGAATTCGCCGATCAGGCGCTCCGAACTGCCGCCGGTGTAGAGGTTGGCGGTGTCGATGAAGTTGCCGCCGCGTTCGAGGTAGGCGTCGAACACGCTGCGCGCCTCGTCGGCATCGCTGCCCCAGCCCCAGTCGTTGCCGAAGGTCATCGTGCCGAGGCAGAGCGGGCTGACGCGCAGGCCGGAGCGGCCCAGGGTGCGGTAATCGTCCAGACGCATGTGGTGGTTCCATCGAAGGGGGTGCCACGAGTCTAGGCAGCGCGGTATGGGCGAAATATCCGCAACTTGCTTCCGCGCGCACTCCTTGTAACGCTGGCGTGGGCCGCAGGGTGCGGCGATGGAGCGCAGATGCCCGAGCAGGAAGAAGTCGTCGCGACGCAGGACCCGGTCAACGAGCATTTCCCTGTCGCGATGGCCGAATGGAAGGTCATGAGCGTGATCCTGATCGGCGTCGCGGCTACCGTCGCCCTGATCATGACGATGTTGATGCTGAGCGAGGGGAGTGGGCCGGTGGCGGTCGAACCCAGCGGCTTGTGGCGGGCCTGGAACCTGCTGCTGATCGCCGGCCTGGCCTGGGGCGCTTATCGCCTGGGGCGTCGGCCGAGTCTGCGGGCTTGGCGCTTGCTTGCGGCGGTGCCCTTGCTGATGGTGCTGATCGCGATGTGGATGGCGCTGGGTTGGTCGGTGGACCGCTACAACGCGCGTTGGGGGCGCGAGGAATGGATCGTCGGCAAGACCGCCAACCTGCATTGGCAACCGCATTGGAGCAAGAACGGCGGCCCGGGCGTCACGGTGAGCTTCCGCTTCGAGCCGGAGGGCACGACCGTCGACGGCGCGGCCGTCGATGGCGCAGATCGCTCGCGCTACATCGAGACCTCGCAGTCTTTGTACGAGTCCTTGCGGCAGCGACCGCGGCTGGGAATGCGCTTGCGCCGCAGTTGGGCCGGCTTGTCGTATCGCGCGCTGGTGCTGTGCGAGCAGCCGAGCGGCGAGTGCTCGGGCACGATCGTGCCTGAGTCGGAGACGCCCGGCACGGCGCCCTGATCGTCCTGGCCGCGCGCCTCAGCGCGGCAGCGGCGGGACCGGCGTGGGTTTGCCGTCGACGTCGAGCGCGATCATGGTGAAGCGGCCGCGGGTGGCGAGTTGCGACTCGCCCGAGAGCAGGTCTTCCTTGTGCATCTCGACTTCGACCTGCATCGAGGTGCGGCCGGTCTCGACCACCCGAGCGACCAGCTCGACCAGCGCGCCCTTCGGTACGGCGGTGTGGAAATCGATCTGCTCCGAACGTGCGGTGACCACCGTGCGGCGGGCATAGCGCGAGGCGGCGATGAAGGCGGCCTTGTCCATCCACGCCAGCGCCTGGCCGCCGAACAGCGTGCCCAGGTGGTTGGTGTGGTCGGGGAAGACGATCTCGGTCATGCGCGCTTCGATCATTTGAGGAATGAGTTTAGAGGGGTGAAGAATGAGGAGTGAGTTTAGAGGAGTGAGGAGCGAGCCAGGGGCCGGAGCCGCTCTACTCATTCCTCACTCCTGATTTCTCACTCTTGCTTTAAAACGCTTCGTCGAACGCGACTTCGCCCTGCACGCCGACCTGGTAGGCCGAGACGCGGCGCTCGAAGAAGTTGGTCACTTCCTGCACGTCCTGCAGGTCCATGAAGGCGAAGGGGTTGGTCGAGCCGAAGTGCTTGGGCATGCCGAGCTGGGCCATGCGCTGGTCGGCGCAATATTCCAGGTACTGGCGCATGTCCTTCAGCGACAGGCCGACCACGCCGCCGGACAGCACGTCGCGGGCGAACTGGTATTCGCACTCGACCGCTTCTTCGAACATCTTCACCACCTGTGCGCGCAGGTCGGCGTCGAACAGGTCGGGCTCTTCCTCGCGCGCGGTGCGGATGACCTCGAACGCGAACGCCATGTGGCAGCTCTCGTCGCGGAACACCCAGTTGGTGCCCGAGGCCAGGCCGTTGAGCAGGCCGCGCGAACGCAGGTAGTAGACGTAGGCGAAGGCGGCGAAGAAGAACAGGCCTTCGATGCAGCCGGCGAAGCAGATCAGGTTGAGCAGGAACTGGCGGCGTTGATCGCGGGTTTCGATGCGCTGCAGGCCCTGGATCGAATCGATCCAGCGGAAGCAGAACTCGGCCTTGGCGCGGATCGAGGGGATGTTCTCGACCGCGTCGAAAGCCTTGGCGCGCTCGTTCGGGTCGGGCAGGTAGGTGTCGAGCAGGGTCAGGTAGAACTGCACGTGCAGCGCTTCCTCGTACAGCTGCCGCGACAGATACATGCGCGCTTCCGGCGCGTTGATGTGCTGGTACAGGTTCAGCACCAGGTTGTTGGAGACGATGCTGTCGCCGGTGGCGAAGAATGCCACCAGGCGTTCGATCAGGTGACGCTCGGCCGGACCGAACTTGTGCTTGAGATCGTTGACGTCCTGGGAGAAATCGACTTCCTCGACGGTCCAGGTGTTGCGGATCGCATCGCGGTACATCTCGTAGAAGTGCGGATAGCGCATCGGCCGCAGGGTGAGATCGAAACCGGGATCGAGGAGCAGGCGATTTGAATCGGTGGACATGGTGGTTCCTTGGATTACTGTCCTCTCCGAATGCGGGAGAGGTTGCTTATCCCTTCTCCCGCGGGCGGGAGAAGGTGCCCGGAGGGCGGATGAGGGCGCGCGAGGATCGTCGATTGCGCGAGCTGGGCGATGCGCTTGCCCTCACCCCAACCCCTCTCCCGTAAACGGGAGAGGGACTAAAGCTATGAAGCTTTGGATGGGTCGGAGGATTACTGGCAAGCCTCGCAAGATTCCGGGTTCTCCAGCGAACAGGCGATCGCCTCGTCTGTGGTGTATTCCGGCTTCGGTGCACTGACCGCCGGCGCGCTGACCGTGGTCTTGGCGATCTTGGTGGCCGGGCGCGAACGCAAGTAGTACGTCGTCTTCAGGCCCTTCTTCCAGGCGTACATGTACATCGAGCTGAGCTGGCCGATGTTCGGGCTCTCGATGAACAGATTGAGCGACTGGCTCTGGTCGATGTACGCGCCGCGCTCGGCGGCCATGTCGATCAGCGAGCGCATCGGCAGCTCCCACGCAGTGCGATAGACCTGGCGCAGCGCATCCGGCACTTCGTTCACCGACTGGATCGAACCTTCGGCCATCTTGATCCGGTCGCGCATCTCCGCGGTCCACAGGCCGAGCTTCTTGAGCTCTTCGACCAGGTACTTGTTGACGACCAGGAAGTCGCCCGACAGGGTCTCGCGCTTGAACAGGTTCGACACCTGCGGCTCGATGCACTCGTAGCAGCCGGCGATCGAGGCGATGGTCGCGGTCGGCGCGATCGCGATCAGCAGCGAGTTGCGCAGGCCGTGTTCGGCGATGCGCTTGCGCAGCGCGTCCCAGCGTTCGGGCTGCGAAGGGGTGACGCCCCAGGCCTCGAACTGCAGTTCGCCGATCGATGCGCGGGTATCGGCGAAGGACGGGTGCTTGCCGTGTTCCATCGCCAGCTCGTTCGACGCCGACAGAGCGTGGAAGTAGATCGCCTCGGCGATCTCCTGGGCGAGCTTGCGCGCCGGCTCCGAATCGAACGGCAGGCGCAGCTTGAAGAACACGTCCTGCAGGCCCATCGAGCCCAGGCCGACCGGGCGCCACTTGAGGTTGGCGCGGCGCGCGGTCTCGATCGGATAGAAGTTCAGGTCGATGACGCGGTCGAGCTGGCGCACGGCCAAGCGCACAGTCTCGGCGAGCTTGTCGAAATCGAACGCGCCCACGCCCTTATTAGAGCTGGGATCGTCGTACATCTCGACGTGGTGCGAGAGGTTGATCGAGCCGAGGTTGCAGACCGCGGTCTCGTCCTGCGAGGTGACCTCGAGGATCTCGGTGCACAGGTTCGACAAGTGGATGACGTTGCCGTCGCGCAGGGTCTGGTTGGAGGCGCGGTTGGACTTGTCCTTGAAGTTCATCCAGCCGTTGCCGGTCTGCGCCAGGGTGCGCATCATCCGCCCGTAGATGTCGCGCGCCTTGACCTTCTTGGTCGCCAGGCCGGCCGCTTCGGCGGCGTGGTAGGCGCGGTCGAAGGCTTCGCCCCACAGGTCGGTCAGCTGCGGCACCTTGGACGGGTCGAACAGCGACCAGTCGGCGTCGGCCTCGACCCGGCGCATGAATTCGTCGGGAATCCAGTTGGCCAGGTTGAGGTTGTGGGTGCGGCGCGCTTCGTCGCCGGTGTTGTCGCGCAGTTCGAGGAATTCCTCGATGTCGGCGTGCCACGGCTCCAGGTAGACGCAGGCCGCGCCCTTGCGCTTGCCGCCCTGGTTGACCGCGGCGACCGAGGCGTCGAGGGTCTTCAGCCAGGGCACGATGCCATTGCTGAGGCCGTTGGTGGAACGGATCAGCGAGCCGCGCGAACGGATGCGGGTATAGCTCAGGCCGATGCCGCCGCTGAACTTGCTGAGCTTGGCCACGTCCATGTAGCGCTTGTAGATCGCTTCCAGCGAGTCGTCGGGCGAGTCGAGCAGGAAGCAGCTCGACAGCTGCTCGTGGGTGGTGCCGGCGTTGAACAGGGTCGGCGAGCTCGGGATGTAGTCGAGCTGGGCCATGCGCCGGTACAGGGCGAGCGCGTCGCCGACGTCTTCGCTGAGCGCGCAGGCGATGCGCAGGAAGAACTGCTGCGGGGTCTCGATGACGGTGCGCGCGGTCGGATGGCGCAGCAGGTAGCGGTCGTACAGGGTGCGCAGGCCGAAGTAATCGAACTTGGCGTCGAGGTTGCGGTCGATCGCGTCGTTGAGCTTGCGCGCATTGGCCTGGACGAAGTCGAGCAGGCGCTGGTTGATCAGGCCCAGGTCGAAGCCGCGCTGGACCGACTGCGAGAACGCATGGATCTCGATGCCGGCGACTTCCTTC
The DNA here is from genome assembly GCF_052078695.1 of Lysobacter sp. CA196. NCBI lineage: Bacteria > Pseudomonadati > Pseudomonadota > Gammaproteobacteria > Lysobacterales > Lysobacteraceae > Lysobacter > Lysobacter sp. CA196. The sequence continues at coordinate 76,859 of NZ_JBQJIN010000024.1, forward strand.
TCGATCACGCCGGCGAGCAGGCGCGCGGCGAGACGGCCGTATTCGGGTTCTTCGGCGGTCAGCAGGGCGGCGGTGCGGATCGACAGCTCGTCGAGTTCGCGCGTGGTCGCGCCGTCGTACAGGCCGGAGATGGTGCGGGTGGCCACGCGCATCGGGTCGACGGCGTACAGGTTTTCGCCGCTGCGGGTCACCGCGCGCACGATCTTGTTCAGGTCGACCGGCTCGCGGCGGCCGTTGCGCTTGGTCACGCTCATGGTCAGGTTGGCCGCGGGCGGGGTCAGCGCGAAACCGGTGTCGGCTTGCGGGTCGCGGGCGGGTTTGGCGGCGGTGTCGGCGGCGGGGGAGGCGGCGGACGATTCGGGTGCGAGCGTGGTCATGGCGTAACTCCGGGGCGTGGGTGCACGGGTCGCCGACCTTCCCGCGAAGGGCGACGCGCGGAGAACGCGGACGCGCCATCGGCGACCGGCCGCGCAGCGGCGTCGTCGATGGCACGGCCGTGCCCCCGCGGGCGCGGAACTCGGGGGCTTGCAGGCGAGGTGTCGCGCGGCCCGAGACGGGCGCATCCCGCGTCGGCGCGCGTGGCGGCGCCGCAACGGAACGAGCACGACAGCGAAGCCATCGTGCTGCGACACCGGCCGTCTTCCCCCGAAGACTCCTGGGCCGGTACCGCGCGGTGTGCAACGCGCGGCTGTCGGCAGGTCTTCGGGCTCGGGACACGACGACTCGCGTCTCCTACTGGCTACCGCTTCCCAGGCGCGAGGCGCGTCCAGTGCTTGGTAGCGTTCGTTTCCCATACCGCTGCGGGGCAGCGCCGGCTTTGGACGTCGCGCTGGCTGCGTCCTTACCGGCTTCCCTATTGAGCCAATCTCGCGATCGGCACCGACGGGCACAACATAGTGTGGTTTATCGATTCCGTCAACGCGATATGTGGTGAACAAGCTGTGTATAGAATGCGTGAAGCCTTGTCCTTCAAGGCTTGCGGCTTGGTGTAACGTTCGTGACCAAGCGCACGATGCACGGAACAGGGACGGGTGATGGAAGCACTGATCGTTTTAGTGGCACTGGGGTTGTTGCTGGTGCCGGTCCTGCTGGTGGTGGCGCTGATGCAAGTCGCCGGACTGAAATCGCGCGTGTCCGAACTCGAGCGTCGCGTGGCGCAGCAAGCCGAGTCGCTGAGCGCGGCCAGGTCCGGCCAGCGCGGGGACGAAACCCTGGCCGAGCGGATCGCGCGCGAAGCGCCGCCGCCGACAGCGCCGCCGGTTCGTCCGCCGCCTGTCAGCACGGTTGTTCCTCCTGCGGTCGTTCCAGCCAAACCCGTTGCCCCGGTCTCGGCGCCCACGCCGTCGCCGGCCGCGAGCGTGCCGCCGCCGATACCGCAGGACGTCGCCGCCCGCCCGGCCGCTGCGCGCGCCGCGCCTGCGGCCTGGCGCGCGCCTGCCGCACCGCCGCCGCCGGACGTATTCACCGTCGCCGCGCGTTGGCTGCGGCGTTGGTTCACCGAGGGTAATGTGCCGGTCAAGGTCGGCATGCTGGTGTTGTTCGCCGGCGTCGCCGCGCTGTTGAAGTACGCCACCGACCAAGGCTGGCTGCATTTGCCGATCGAGCTGCGCCTGGCCGGCGTCGCCCTCGCGGCGATGGCGGGGCTGGTGTTCGGTTGGCGCCAGCGCGAACGCAAGCGCAGTTTCGCCCTGAGCCTGCAGGGCGGCGCGATCGGCGTGCTGCTGTTGGTGGTGTTCGCCGCTTTCAAGCTGTACCAGCTGATACCGGCCGGCGCGGCGTTCGCGATCAGCGTGGTGCTGGTGGCCGGGGCCGGCGTACTGGCGGTGAGGCAGAACGCGATGGCGTTGGCGGTGTTCGCGATCCTCGCCGGTTTCCTCGCGCCGATCTGGCTGTCGACCGGTTCCGGCAACCACGTCGCCCTGTTCGGTTACTACGCCGTACTCAATGCCGGCATTTTCGCGATCGCCTGGTGGCGGCCGTGGCGGGTGCTCAATCTGCTCGGCTTCGTCTTCACCTGGGGCATCGGCACCTTGTGGGGCGTGCTCAAGTACCGCCCCGAGCATTTCTCCACCACCGAGCCCTTCCTGCTGCTGTTCTTCGCCTTCTATCTGTTGATCCCGGTGCTGTACGCGCGCAAGCGTCCGGCTGGGCACCGCGACCTCATCGACGGCTGCCTGGTGTTCGGCACGCCGCTGGTCGCGTTCTCGCTGCAGGCCGGTTTGCTCGAAGGCGATCGCATGCCGCTGGCGTTCTGCGCGCTGGGGCTGGGCGCGTTGTATGCGGCACTGGCATGGTGGCTGCGTCGCGATCGGCGCTTCATCGAGCTGTCGACGCCGTATGCCTTGCTCGCCGTGGGCTTCGCCACCCTGGCCATTCCGCTGGCGCTCGCCGCCGAGGCCACCGCCTGCGTGTTCGCGCTCGAAGGCGCGGCGATGGTCTGGCTGGGCTTGCGCCAGCAGCGTCGCTTGCCGCAGCTGGTCGGCTTCCTGTTGCAGGGCGCGGCCGCATTCGCCTTCGTCATCGGCGCCAGCGACGCGGTCTGGGACGCGCAAGTACCGCTGCTCAACGCCAGCTTCGCCGGCGCCCTGCTGATCGCCATCGCCGGTTTCGCCAGCGCCTGGAGCCATCGTCGCAGCGACAGCCCAGGGCCGGCCTTGCCGTATTACCTGTGGGGCCTGGCCTGGTGGCTCGGTGCGGCCGGCAGCGAGATCGCCGACTTCGTCCCCGACCGCCACAGCGCCGATGCGGTGCTGATGCTGACCGCCGCCAGCGGTTGGATCGCCGCGGAAGTGTTCCGTCGCCACAGCTGGAAAGCCTTGTCGCTGACCGCGATGTTCGCCCTGCTGTCGGCGCTGCCCTTGCTGTTCGTGCAGACCGATTTGCACGACTATCCGCTCGCCGGATTCGGCTGGCTGGCCTGGGCGCTGTATGCGGTGCTCGGCTGGCGCACCCTGATCGGCTTGCGCGAACGCGCCGGCGGTGAACTCGGCCTGGCCCATTCGGGCTGGTGGTGGGCGTGGACGCTGGCGATCGGCGTGACCCTGCTGCGTGTGTTGACCTTGTGGCAGCACAACGGCATCCCTGTGCTTGGCACCGGTTGGACCGTCGCGGCTTTGTTGCTGCCGATGCTGTTCATGGCGGCGGCGATGCTGTGGCGCCCGGGCCTGGTCGCACAGCCCCTGTCGCAGCGTTTCGCCGCTTGGCGTGCGCCGTTGCTGGCTTCGTTCGCGATCGTGCTGGCGCTGGCGATCGGCTTCACTCTCGCTACTCCGGCCAACCCGCATCCGCTGATGTGGCTGCCTTTGCTCAATCCGCTCGGCCTGATGCAATGGGCGGTGTTGACGGTGTTCGGCGCATGGCTGGCGTCGCCGCTGGTCGGCGACGAACTGCGCCGCCGCCGCGTGCCCTTGCTCGCAGCTGCCGGCTTCGTCCTGATCACGGTCGAAGTGTTGCGCAGCGCGCACTACTGGGGCGGCGTGGCGTGGTCGTCGTCGATGTTCTCGACCAGCCTGGTGCAGACCAGCCTGACCGTGGTCTGGAGCGTGCTCGGCGTGGCCGGCTGGATCGCCGGTTCGCGCCGCGGCCAGCGCGGCCTGTGGTTGGCCGGCGCGGTGTTGATGGCGGTGGTACTGGCCAAGTTGGTGCTGGTCGATCGCGGTCATCTCGGCAACCTGCTCGGCATCGCCTCGTTCATCGCCTACGGCCTGCTGTGCACCCTGGTCGGTTATTTCGCCCCGGCGCCGCCCGGTGCGCCGGCGCCGCCGTTCGACGACACGCGTCCCGACCGCGATCCGCGCGACACTCACGAGGCCCAGGCATGAGCACGATGTCATGAGTATGATTTCCGGGTTCCGCCGCAGCGCCTTGCTGCTCATCGTGCTGCCGCTGTCGGCCTGGGCCGGCCCGCGCGAGGATTACGCGCGGCAATGGCCCTTGAACCTCAGTCGCGACGACGGCGGCGCCTATCGCGTGGTGCTCGACGAGAACGTCTATCGGCAGGCGCAAAGTCCGCAGTTGCGCGACATCGACGTGCTCGACGGCAGCGGCACGCCGGTACCGGCTTCGGTACTCACGCCCGAACAACCGCTGGCGCGTGCACCGCAGCGCGTCGCCTTGCCGTGGTTCGCCTTGCCGGCCTCGCCTTCGGACTCGGCGACCCAGGGTTGGGAGCTGATCAGCGAAGTCGAGACCGACGGCCGCCTGCGCCGGGTCGAAGCGCGCAGCACCGCCAGCGACACCACGCGCCTGCCGCAGACCGCCTTGTTGATCGATGCCAGCCGCTTGCGCCGGCCGATCCTCGCGCTCGAACTGGAATGGGCGCCGGGTGCCGCGCTCGACGCCGCCTACAGCGTCGAGGCCAGCGACGACCTCGACCAATGGCGCAGCCTCGGCAGCAGCGGTCGTTTGGTCGACCTGCAACGCGGCGGGCAGCGTTTGCTGCAGCGGCGCATCGTCTTCGATAGCGTGGGCGAGCAGGCGCGCTATCTGCGCTTGACCCCGCAAGACCCCAAGGCCGCCGCGCAGATCAGCGCGGTCAGCGCCGAACTGGCCGGCAACGCCGCCGCCGCGCCGCTGCAATGGCGCGAGTTGAAAGGGCGGCGGGTCGAACAGAAGGACGGCAAGGTCGCCTTCGAATACGAACTCGACGGGCGCTTTCCGATCCAGCAGATCGACGTCGCCCTGCCGGGCAATCACGCTCTGGAATGGCGCCTCGACAGCCGCGACGACAGCGAACAAGGCTGGCGTCCGCAGGCCGGCCCGTGGATGGCGTTCCGCGTCGCCGGCCAGGGCGAGGGCGACCGCTCGGCCGCGCGCCAACTCGCCGCGATCGTGCGCGATCGTCACTGGCGCTTGCGCGCGGACGCCGCGGTGCCGAGCGAACCGACGCTGCGCCTGGGCTATCGGCCCGAGGTCGCGGTGTTCCTGGCCCAGGGCGCACCGCCGTACGCCCTGGTGGCCGGCAGTGCCCGCACCGCGCGTGCCGATTCTCCGCTAGCGCACCTGATCGAAGCCCTGCGGCAGACCCGCGGCAAAGATTGGCAACCGGCCGAAGCCAGTCTGGGCGAACCCGCACCCCTGGCCGGCGCCACCGCCCTGGTGCCGCTGGAACCGAAACGCGACTGGCGTTCGTGGCTGCTGTGGGCGGTGCTGGTGGCCGGCGCGCTGATCGTGGCGGGCTTCGCTTTCAGTTTGCTGCGCAGCTCGAAGCCGGTGGCTTGACGGGGTTGCGCGACAGCGCGGTCGCGTTTAGCTCCAGCTTCAGTTCGCTACGGCTACGGCTTCAGTTTTTCTGTGGCAGTGGCTTTATTTCTTGCTGTTGCTGTTGCTGTGCTGCACTCGCGAAAGCGATAGAAGATCCGGAGGGCGGCGCGCAGGGATGCGCGCCGTTTTTCATCGGGACGGGGATGTCCCGAATGTAGATCCCTGCGTCGGCAACGCTCGCGCGGGCCTGTGATTCAAAACAAAGCAACTTCTTTGGTTAGGCGGAGTCAACATCCAAGTGCATCACCCCACCGCAAGCACGTCCTCAATAGAGAAGTTCACCGGCCGCCTGTAAAGCTTC
>NZ_JBQJIN010000025.1:0-79054 GCF_052078695.1 Lysobacter sp. CA196
TTTGTTTTGAATCACAGGCCCGCACGTTCGATGCCGACGCAGGGATCTACATACGGGACATCCCTGTCCCGATGAAAAACGGCCCGCATCCATGCGGGCCGCCCTACGGGTCTTCTATGGCCTTCGCTAGTGCGAGGCGACGCATAGCCAAAGCTAAGACCACAGCCACAGCTACAGCGACGGCTACAGCACAGTCAAGACCAAACTAATAGCCACCCCGATCAATGCCGCGCCAGATTGCGCATCACCTCATCGATGCTCGCCTCGGCCGCGGCGGCGGCGCTGCCCGGCCGGCGCAGCAGCAGGCGATGGACGTCGCGCTGGGCGTCGACCGGCAATGCGACCAGTTCCTCGACCTGGCCGGCGAGCAGGCTGGCGACCGCTACGCCGTCGCGGAAGGCGATGCGGGCACCGGGGATGCGCGGAACCTTGGTGCCGGCGAGCACGCTGCCGGTGAGGTTCAAGGGGTCGGCGGCGGATACGCAGATCGTCGCGCCGTCGTGGCCGCGCTGGCGGATCTGGCGCAGGCTGTTGACCGCATCGGGCAAGGCGAATTGCTCGCCGGACATGCCGCTGACGAAACGGCCGCCACGGATTTCGCCGCGGGCTTCCAGGCGCCGGTACACGCGCAGCAGGTCGCGCCACGGCGGCAGCCAGGCGGCTTCGCGCTGGATCAGGCGCCAGAACACCACGCCGTAACGTTCGAGCAAACGCCAGGCGATGTGTTCGTTGACCTCGGCCATGCGAGCCGCGTCGGCAGGCACGCCCTCGCCTTCGGCCGGGCCCGTCAGCGACCAGCGGCCGGCGTCCTGCAGGTCGGTCAACAAGGCGCGGCGACGGCGGGCGCCGTGGGTCGACGCGCGCTTGGACGGCGGCACCAGCAAGGCACGCAGCCCGGCAAAGCTGTCGCAGGTGATGCGGCCACGGGTGACCAGTTCGCCCAGTGCTTCTTCCAGTTCGGTGCGCAGCAGGTGCGCATCGCGTTCGAGTTCGTCGAAGAACGAGGCGCCGCGCGCTTCGAGCGCGGCGAGGACGCGTTGCGCGCGCGAAGACACCGGCGCCGGATCGGCCTTGCGGCCGGCGGCCAGGCGCCAATCGGCCAAGGCGCGCCGCGGCAGCAGTACGATCGGCGTCTGCCGCACGCTCGGCACGCCCTGTGGCACCGGTGCCGCGGATGTGCCGTTGGCTGCGCCGGCGTTCGCATCGGGGCGCAGACGCGCCCAGGTCACCCGGCCGGCACTGCACAGTTCGTCGAGCCAGCTCGAATCGTAGTCGGCGATGCGCGCCGGCAGCAGCTCGCTCTCCCATACCGAAGCCGGCGCTTCATAGCCTTCGAGTTGTTCCAGCACCGCGCGCAGGGCCTGCGGCCCGCTCATCCGCGTCGATGCGGTCAAATGTTGCCAATCGAACAGGAAGCGGGCGAAGTCGCGCGGTTCGACCGGCTCGATCTCGCGCCGCAGGCGGCCGACGGTGTAGCGGTGAATGCGCGCGAGCAGATGGCGTTCGCACCATTCCTCGTCGCCGCCGAGCAGGCTGTCGCGGCCGAAGCGGCCGCGCATGACATAGCCTTCCTGCTCCAACCGCAACAGCGCCAGCTCGATCTCGCCGGCATCGCGGTGGCCATCGCGAGCGAGGGCCGCGACCGTGGTCGGGCCGAGCGCGGTCAGGCGCGAACGCAGCAGTTCAATCAAGGCTTCCTCGCGGCTCCAGGCCGTGGCCAGGTACTCATCCGGCACCGTCACCGCCGATTCGGCCAGCGCATCAACGAACACAGCCCGCGCCTGCGGCAGGTTCTCGGTCGCGACCCACCACGCCGCTGGCTCGCTCGCCGACAGATGCAGGACGGTAGCGCGGCCGCTGTCGGCCAGCACAGCCAACCAGCGGTTCCAGTCGTTCGCGGCGGCCTCGGCAACGGTAATGAAGCCGAGCCCCATCAAGGCCTCGTGCATCTCGTCGGCATCGCGGACTTCCGGCCAGGCCTCGCCGCGGACCGCCTCGATCGCCTCGGGGTCGAGCCGGCCGAGATCGCCGGCGCTGTCGGCCTCGGCATAACGCCGCGCCATCACCGCCTGGGTGCGGCGCTCTTCCAGCGGCGCATCGTCGAGGAAGGCGTAGGGCCGCGCATTGATCGCTTCGGCCGCGATCGGCGACGGCGCGGTGACGTCGCGCCCGACCACCTGTACCTCGCCCTGCTCCAGCCGCCGCAGCAGGCGCAGCCAACCGGCGCTGTCCATCGCTTCGTACAGGCAGTCGTGCAGGGTCTGCGCGACCAGCGGATGGTCCGGCACCTCGCGTTCGCCGACCAGGTTCTCGGCGCAGGCGACCTGGTCCGGAAATACCGTCGCCAGCAGGTCTTCGCTCTTCATCCGCTGCAACTGCGGCGCGACCTTGCGCCCGCCGACGAAGCGCGGCAAGGCCAGCGCGGTGGTCGCGTTCCAGCGCCAGCGCACCGCGAACAGCGGCGCATCGAGCAAGGCCTGGGTCAACACCTCGAGGGCCGAGGCCGAGTGCAGGTAGCGGGCGACGTCTTCGAGCGGAAAGCTGTGGCTGGTCGACAGCGACAGCACGATCGCGTCCTCGGTCGCCGCGGCCTGCAGCTCGAAATTGAACTTGCGGCAGAAACGCTTACGCAACGCCAGGCCCCAGGCGCGGTTGATGCGGCTGCCGTAGGGCGAGTGGATCACCAGTTGGGTGCCGCCGGATTCGTCGAAGAAGCGCTCGAACACCAGGCACTGCTGGCTCGGCACCACGCCGAGCGCCTGACGGGTGCGGCCGAGGTAGTCGACCAGCTGGATCGCGGTCTCGGCGTCGAGGCCGAAGTCTTCGCTGAGCGCACGCGCAGCCTCGCCCGCTTGCGGCGAGGCTGCGAGCAAAGTCTCGACCGCCTCGCGCAAGCGCGACACGCTGGCCGACAATTCGTCGCTGCGGCCCGGCGCTTCGCCGAGCCAGAACGGGATATTCGGCGGCTGGCCCTGCGCGTCTTCGACCCGCACCCGCCCCGGCTCGACCCGCAGGATGCGGTAGCTGGCGTTGCCGAGCTGGAACACGTCGCCGGCGAGGCTTTCGATGGCGAAGTCCTCGTTGACGTTGCCGATGGTGACGGCCTCGGGTTCGAGCAGGACGCTGTAGTCGCCGGTGTCGGGGATGGTGCCGCCGGACATCACCGCGGTCATGCGGCTGCCGCGGCGCGCACGCAGGCGGCCGTGCACGGCGTCGCGATGGAGATACGCCGAACGCGGCCCGCGCCGGGTGGTGAAGCCGTCGGCCAGCATGCGCACGATCGCGTCGAAGTCCTTGCGAGGCAGGCCGGCATAGGGCCAGGCGCGACGCAGGCAGGCGTATAGCGCGTCCTCGCCCCATTCCTGCGAGGCGACTTCGGCGACGATCTGCTGGGCCAGCACGTCCAGCGGCGCCAGCGGAATCTGCAGGGCGTCCAGCTCGCCGCGGCGCACGCTGTCGAGCAGAGCCGCGCATTCGACCAGGTCGTCGCGCGACTGCGGAAACAGACGTCCCTTCGGCACGCCGCCGACGTGATGGCCGGCGCGTCCGACGCGTTGCAGGAAGGCGGCGATCGCGCGCGGCGAACCGAGCTGGCAGACCAGGTCGATGTCGCCGATGTCGATGCCGAGTTCCAGCGAGGCGGTGGCCACCAGCACCCGCAATTCGCCGCGCTTGAGCCGCTGCTCGGCGTCCAGGCGCAGCTCGCGCGCCAGACTGCCGTGGTGCGCGGCGACCGCGTCCTTGCCGAGGCGGTCGGCGAGATGGCGCGCGGCGCGTTCGGCCATGCGCCGGGTATTGACGAACACCAGGGTGGTGCGGTGTTCGCCGACCAGCGCCGCCAGGCGTTCGTAGACTTCGTCCCATTGCTCGTGCGACATCACCGCCGACAGCGGCGAGCCCGGCAGTTCCAGGGCCAGGTCGCGCTGTTTGGCGTAGCCGATGTCGACGATCGCGCAGTCGGGGCGACCGGCCGCGTCGACGGCATCGGCGCCGACCAGGAACCGCGCCACTTCGTCGATCGGCTTCTGCGTCGCCGACAAGCCGATCCGTACCGGCGGCTGCGCGCACAACTCGCGCAAGCGCTCGAGGGTCAGGCTGAGATGGCTGCCGCGCTTGTCGTCGGCGACAGCGTGGATCTCGTCGACGATCACCGTGCGCACGGTCGAGAGCATCGCGCGGCCCGACTCCGAGCCCATCAGCACGTACAGCGACTCCGGCGTGGTCACCAGGATGTGCGGCGGCTTGCGCCGCATCGACTGGCGTTCGCTGGCCGGGGTGTCGCCGGTGCGCACCGCGGTGCGGATGCCGGGGTCGTCCAGGCCCATGCTGCGCAAGACTTCGCCGATGCCGGCCAAGGGCGCTACAAGATTCAGGTGGATGTCGTTCGACAAGGCCTTCAAGGGCGAGACATAGACCACCGCGGTTTCGTCGCACAGGCCTTGTTCCAGGCCCTCGCGGACCAGCGCGTCGATCGCCGCCAGGAACGCGGTGAGGGTTTTGCCGGAGCCGGTCGGCGCCGCGACCAGGGTGTTGCGCCCGGCGCGGATCGCCGGCCAGGCGAGTTCCTGGGCCTGGGTCGGCGCCGGAAACGCCGAGCGGAACCAACTGGCGATGGCGGGATGAAAGTCGTCGAGGACCATGCGTTCGCCGCGTCGCCGCGGCCTCGGGTTGTCCAGCCTAGATGGGGTCGATTCTGGCATCCCTAAACCGCTGCGAGGCCGGAATCGAGGGGTTTGCGCCGCGCCGGTGAACGGTTCAGCCCGGCGATGGTGCGCCCGGTAGCGCCGCCGCGTCGTCACGCCGGGCGAAGCTTGACCTTCCCATGATGGGAAGCCCCAACCTGCGCGGCATCCGAATCCGGACTTCCGAGAGGACTCCCGCATGAATGCCGCCGCCCGCCAGCCCCAGCAGCACCCGACCCCGCAGCACCCCTCTCCGCAACACCTGTCCGCCGATCAGGCGCCGGCGCCGGCCACCCATTCCCTGCGCGTCGGCATCGTCGGCATGACCTGCGGCTCCTGCGTGGCGCGGGTCGAGAAGGCCTTGCGCGCGGTGCCCGGCGTGGACCGCGCCAGCGTCAACCTGGCCACCGAGACCGCCGAGCTAGGCTCGGCCACGCCCGTCTCAGCGGCTGAGATCGAACGCGCGGTCGTCGCGGCCGGGTATTCGGTCGCCACGCGAGAGTTCGTGCTGGAACTGCGCGGCATGAACTGCGGCTCCTGCGTCGGGCGGATCGAGAAGGCCCTGAGCGCGGTCGCCGGCGTGGTCACGGCCTCGGTCAACCTGGCGACCGAGCGGGCGACGGTGAAGGTGTTCGACGGGGTCGAGCCGGCCGCCTTGATCGAAGCAGTCGCGCGCGCCGGCTACGCCGCCGCCCTGCCCGTCGCCGCACCCTCCGACGATGACGACGGCGGCACGCCCGCGCACGCCGGCCACGCTGAAGCCCCGACATCGCCGGCGCCGGCGATGTCGCGCGAAACCCGTCACCTGCTGATCGCCGCTGCGCTGTCGCTGCCCTTGGTCGCACCGATGCTCGGCCTGTTGTTCGGCGAGCACTGGATGCTGCCGGGCTGGCTGTAGTTCGCGCTCGCCACGCCGGTGCAGTTCTGGCTCGGCTCCCGCTTCTATCGCGCCGGCTGGCATGCGCTGCGCGCCCGCAGCGGCAACATGGACCTGCTGGTCGCGCTGGGCACCAGCGCCGGTTACGGCCTGAGCCTGTATCACCTGCTACGCGGCGATACGAGCGCGCTGTACTTCGAGACCTCGGCGGTCATCGTCACCCTGATCCTGCTCGGCAAGTGGCTGGAGGCGCGGGCCAAGCGCCAGACCACCGCGGCGATCCGCGCCTTGCAGGCGCTGCGTCCTCTCAGTGCGCGGGTGTTGCGCGGCGGCGTCGAGAGCGAACTGCCCATCGCGCAACTGCGCATCGGCGACCGGGTCGTGGTGCGCCCGGGCGAACGCATCGCCGCCGACGGCCGCATCGACGAAGGCCGCACCCATGTCGACGAATCGCTGATCACCGGCGAATCGCTGCCGGTCGCGCGCGGCGAAGGCGACCGCGTCACCGGCGGCGCGGTCAACGGCGAAGGCCGCATCGTGGTCGAAACCCTGGCGGTCGGCGCCGAGAGCGCCTTGGCGCGGATCATCCGCCTGGTCGAGGACGCGCAGGCGAAGAAGGCGCCGATCCAGCATTTGGTCGATAAGGTCAGCGCGGTGTTCGTGCCGGTGGTGATCGTGCTGGCGCTGGCCACCCTGCTCGCCTGGGGTCTGTCCACCGGCGATTGGAACCAGGCCATCCTCAACGCAGTCGCGGTGCTGGTGATCGCTTGCCCTTGCGCGCTGGGCCTGGCCACGCCGACCGCGATCATGGCCGGCACCGGCGCCGCGGCGCGAGCCGGGCTGCTGATCAAGGATGCCGAGGCGTTGGAACTTGCGCATCGCATCGACACCGTCGCCTTCGACAAGACCGGCACCTTGACCGTCGGCGAGCCGGTGTTGGCCGAATGGATCGCCATCGACGCCAATCGCGACGCAGTGCTGGCGCAAGCCGCGGCCCTGCAATCGGGCAGCGAACATCCGCTGGCGAAAGCCGTCGGCCAGGCCGCCGACGGGCTGACCTTGCCTTCGGCATCGGCGGTCGTCGCCGTGCCCGGGCGCGGCTTGCGTGGCCGGGTCGAGGGCCGTTCGCTGCTGCTCGGCAGCACCCGCATGCTCGAAGAACTGGGCGCCGAGCTGGCGCCGTGGCGCGCCCAAGCCGAGCGCCTGAGCGCGAGCGGCCATAGCGTGTCGTGGCTGGCGGCCGAGGATGAGCCATCCGCTGCGTCGGCAGTTCGTGTGCTCGCCCTGCTCGGCTTCCGCGACACCCCGCGCGCCGACGCCAAGGCGGCGATCGAACGCCTGCATGCACTGGGCCTGCGCACCGTGATGATCTCCGGCGATCACGCCGGCGCCGCGCGCGGCATCGCCGATGCGCTCGGCATCGACGAGGTGCGCGCCGACGTGCTGCCGGAGCAAAAAGCCGCGGTCGTCGCCGAACTGGCGCGCCACGGCACGGTGGCGATGGTCGGCGACGGCGTCAACGATGCCCCTGCGCTGGCCGCGGCCGATGTCGGCATCGCCATGGGCAGCGGCACCGACGTGGCGATGCAGGCCGCCGGCATCACCCTGATGCGTCCGCAACCGGGCCTGGTCGCCGACGCCATCGACATCTCGCGTCGCACCACCCGCAAGATCCGTCAGAATCTGTTCTGGGCGTTCGGCTACAACGTGGTCGGCATTGCCCTGGCGGCGATGGGCTGGCTGGACCCGATCATCGCCGCCGCGGCGATGGCCTTCTCCAGCGTCAGCGTGCTCGGCAACACCTTGCTACTGCGCCGCTGGCGCCCGGCCGCCGGCCGATGAGGACCGCATCCATGCCCCGTAAACCATTGTTGCCCGAACTCGCCCAGGCCAAGGCCGACGGCCTGCACAACATCGGCGAAGCCGCCGCGCTCAGCGACGTCAGTGCGAAGATGATCCGCCACTACGAAAGCATCGAGCTGATTCCGCCGGCCGGGCGCAGCATCGCCGGCTACCGCTTGTACAGCGACAACGACGTGCATCGCCTGCGTTTCATCAAGCGCTCGCGCTCGCTGGGGTTCTCGATCAAGCAAATCGAGACCTTGCTGGGGCTGTGGGACAACCGCTCGCGCGAAAGCGTCGAGGTCAAGCGCCTGGCCTTGGCCCACGCCGAAGAACTCGCCGGCAAGATCCGCGAAATGCAGACCATGCAGCGCACCCTGGAAGAACTGGCGCAGCGTTGCCACGGCGACCACCGGCCGGATTGCCCGATTCTGGAAGACTTGGCAGAAAGCCGGGGCATTTCAGGGTAGGAGCGGCGCAAGCCACGACCATGATGTCTGACCGCGGTTGATGCCCGATGTAGATCGGTCGCGATGCGCGCATCGGTTGCAGAAGCATGCGCCGCCGCGCGAACTAGCGCAGTCGCGGCTCGCGCCACTCCTACCCTTTGAGCAACGATCAAGCGTGATTACGCGTCGCCGCGGCCAGGGCCTGGCGGGTTTCCTCGCCGTCGCGCCGGCCCATGGCTTCGGCGGTTTCGGCGAGCCAACGCTTGGCTTCGTCTTCGCCGTCGCGCGCGACCCGCTGCAGATACTCGGGGGTGATCCGGCTCAACTCTTCGCGCAACCGCTGCGCACGCTCGTCGTATTGGCGGATCAGGGCGTTCTCGTCGGACGCCTCGATCGCACCGATCTCGCGCATCGCCTGCAGGCGTTCGAGCCACTCGCGACGGCGTTGCTCCGGGTCCATCGCCGCGCGGCTCAATTGAAGCCGATGTCGTAGGCCGTGTTCAGCACGAACTTGGCCGCTTCGGGCAGGTCCGAATCCTGCGCGGCGTCGTTGGCCAGGCCGAGGAATTGGTCCGCGGCGCCGGCGACGAAATCGCCGATCACCCCGCCGATTTCCCTGCCGATCATCGTGCCCAAGGGGCCGCCGAGCGAACCGATGCCTGCGCCGAGTGCCTGACCGATGCCGCTCGCTAGATCGCCGAAAAGTGACATAAACACTCCTTTGCTGGGGGATGGCGTGTGATCCCAGTGTCGCCGCGAGGAAATCCGGGTCAATCTGGGAATGACCCTAGGCGCCGCGTCCCGGCGATGCTGAATCGGCAGCCGATCGGCAACTGAGCGAGCCGATAGCGTGGCCAAGTGCTGCGCAAACTCGATGCTGCGCGCTGCGAAAAGGCCGACGCGCGACGCATCGCTGCGGTACGCGAGCGTCGACGGCGCGCTCAGTTGAGCTTGGCCACCCACGACAGCGGCAGGCGCTTCATCAACCAGCCCAGCAAGGCCCAAGGCCACCACGGCACGTAGGCCTTGGCCGATTCCCTGTCGATCGCGCGCACCAGCAAGCGGCAGCCGGTGGCCTCGTCGATGATGTACGGAGTCTGCCTGGCCGGCGCCTGGTCGTTCATTTCGGTGCGGATATAGCCCGGGAAAATCGTGCTGACCTTGATCGAAGGCTTGTGCAGCATGTCGGTGCGGATGCCTTCGGCCAGCGAGGCGACGCCGGCCTTGCTCGCCGCGTAAGCAGTAAGACCGCCGCGCATGCCACGCATCGCGCTCATCGACGAGATCAACACCAGATGGCCGAGCCCGGCTTCGCGGAAGATTTCCATCGCCGCCTCGCACTGCGCGAGAGCGGCGATGAAGTTGGTTTCGACGATGCTGCGGTTGAGCGCGAACTGACCCTTGCCGACCGGCGCGCCCTGGCCGATGCCGGCGTTGACGATGATGCGGTCGATGGCCCCGAGTTCGGCGCGCAGCGAACGGAACACCGTAAACACCTGCTCATGATCGGTGACGTCCAGGCTGCGGACGGCGACGCGGATGCCGGGATGCGCGGCTTCCAGTTCGGCCTTGAGCGCTTCCAGGCGATCCAGGCGGCGCGCGCACAGGGCCAGGTCGCTGCCGGCGCGGGCGAATTCGCGCGCCATGCCACGGCCGAGCCCGGAACTCGCTCCGGTAATGAGGATATGTTTGCGCATGCGGCCGGCTCCTGAAGCGATCAGTTCAGCGATACGTGACGAGGTCCTCGCGCGCCTGCAGATGCGCATGACCGTTGAAAGTGGAAAGGCGCAGGCCGCTGCGCGCGACGTGCAACTGGGTGACGCTGGCGTTGACCAGGCTCCAGCTCAGGCGCAGCGCCTGCGCGTCGGGCGCATCGAGCAGCCCTTGCACGACCGCGGCGATCGGGCCGCCCGAAGTGAACACCCACACGTTGGCCGAGCCCGCCGCGGCATCGGCGGCCGCCTGCAGGGCTACGCGGCAACGTTGCCGGAACGCCGCCCAGGTTTCGCTGTAGTCGTGATCGTGCTCGCCGCTGGACCAGCGGGTCATCGCCGCGGCGAACAGCGACTGGAAGGCGCGGCGCGGATCGGCGGCGGCGCCCAGGTCGGCGACCAGGCGTTGGTGGTCGAGGTATTCGGGGCGATGACGGGCGACGATTTCGCGATGGTCGAATTCGTTCCAGCGCGGATCGGTATGCGTGGCTTCGCCGTGACCTTCTCGTGCGGAAGGCATCGCCGCCAGGCATTCCTCCGCGGTCTGCCGGTGCCGGCGCATGCCGCCGACGATGATGCGGTCGCCGTCGCGCCATAGCGGGGCGAGCGCGGCGCCGAGCAGGCAGGATTGTTGGCGGCCCAGCGCGCTGAGTTCGTCGTAGTCGGCCGCGCCGAACGCGGCCTGGCCGTGGCGGATCAGGTGGATGCTCGCCGCCATCTCAGGCGCCCTGCCCGCGGCGGTCGCGCGCTATCGCGCGGCGGCAACGCCAATGCAGATAATTCACCGACAGCCAGAAGCGTTTGAAGGCGGGGTTGCGGGTCTGGCCGTGGTGATAGCGGTAATAGATCTGTTGCGCGATCGCCGACAGGCGGAACAGCCCATAGACTTCGTAGAAGGCCCAACTGCGCGGGCGCAGACCGGTGCGTTCGCTGTAGTACTCCATCACTTCGCGGCGGCTGAACATGCCGGACAGATGGGTCGGTTGGCGACGGGTGCTCTGGGCGATGAAGTCGTCGCCGGCCTCGACCCAGTAAGCCAGGGTATTGCCGAGGTCCATCAACGGGTCGCCGAGCGTGGCCAGTTCCCAGTCGAGCACGCCGATCACCCGGGTCGGGTCCTGCACATCGAGTACCACGTTGTCGAAACGGAAATCGTTGTGGGTCAGGCAGATGCGTTCGTCCTGCGGCAGGTTGGCGCGCAGCCAGTCGACGATGGCGCGGCCGCTCGGCACGTTCCAGGTACGCGCATCAGCATAACGCCGGCTCCAACCGTCGATCTGGCGCTGGATATAACCGGCACCGGCGGCGAGCTGTTCCAGGCCCGCCGCGCGGTAATCGACCTGATGCAACGCGATCAAGGTATCGAGCACGTTGACGCACAGGCTGCGCACCTGTTCGCGCGACAGCTCGACGCCGGGCGGCAGGTTCTTGCGCGGGATCGAGCCGTCGAGTCGCTGCATCACGTAGAACTCGGCGCCGATCACCGCCTCATCGCTGCAGTGGGCGTACATCGCCGGCACGAACGGGAACGCCGGTTTCAAAGCCTGCTGGATGCGGAACTCGCGGCCCATGTCGTGCGCGGACTTGGCCTTCTTGCCGGCCGGCGGGCGACGCAGGATCAGCTCGTCGTTGTCGTAGTGCAGGCGATAGGTCCAGTTCGACGCGCCGCCGGCGTATTGGCTGACCACCGGCGTGCCACGCAGATGCGGCAGGCGCGGCTTGAGCCAGGCGTCGACGGCCGCGGCGTCGAGTTCCTCGCCGGCGCGCACCGCGCGGCTGCCGTCGCCGGAGGCCTTCATGCCTTACCGTCCGCCGCCGCGGGTTTCTTGCGGGCGCGGCCGCCCTGCCCGGTACGGCGCATCGCCGCTTCGTAGAAACGGTACGGCAGCAGGCGTTTGAGCATCCAGAAACGCCGCGCCGAGGCGTGGGTGAGGATGCGGAATTCGCCGCGGGCGATGCCGTCGCGGATCATCGCCGCGATCTCGTCGGCGCCGATGCTGGCCTCGTCGACCAGCTTGCGCATCCAGCGCGCATAGCGCGGGTCGGTGCTGCGCAGGCTTTCGCTGAGGTTGGTGCGGAAGAACGCCGGACAGGCGACCGCGAGGCGGATGCCGTCGGCGTCGAGTTCGGCCTTGAGGGTCTCCGACAGCGCGACCACCGCGGCCTTGGTGGCGTTGTAGGCGGCCGCGTACGGCGGATGGATCAGCCCGGCCATCGAGGCGATGTTGAGGATCGTGCCGCCGCCCTGCCGGCGCAGGATCGGCGCGAAGGTCTTGCAGCCGCGCACCACGCCGAGCAGGTTGATGTCGATCATCCACTGCCAGTCGGCGATCGGCATCGCTTCGACCGGGCCCATGTCGGCGACACCGGCGTTGTTGACGACCAGGTCGACGCCCTGCCACTGCGCCAGCAGCCAATCGGCCGCGGCCTGCAGGTCGTCCTCGCGGGTCACGTCGCAATGCAGGTAGTGCGCGGTCGCGCCGAGCGCGCGCAGGGCCGCTAGGGTGTCCTCGCCGCGAGCGGCGTTGACGTCGCCGATGCACACGCGCGCGCCGTCGCGCGCATAGCCTTCGGCGAGCGCGCGGCCGAGGCCGGAGGCACCGCCGGTGATGAAGACTCGTTGACCTGCGCTCATGCGGCTTCCTTGGTGGTGCGGCCGAGACCGTACTTGGCCAGCTCCATGCGCGCGACCATGGCGCGATGCACTTCGTCGGGGCCGTCGGCGATGCGCAGGGCACGCGCGATCATGAACAAGCCGGTCAGCGGCACATCGTGCGACACGCCGGCGCCGCCATGCATCTGGATCGCCTGGTCGACGATGTCCTGCAGCAGGTTCGGTGCGACCACCTTGATCGCCGAGATTTCGGTCATCGCCGCCTTCACTCCGAAACGTTCGATCTTCCAGGCCGCATACAAGGTCAGCAGACGCGCCTGGTCGATGGCGATGCGCGCCTGGGCGACGCGTTCGAGGTTGCCGCCGAGGCGCAGGATCGGTTGGCCGAAAGCCTGGCGTGCGCTGCCTCGGCGGATCATGAGTTCCAGGGCGCGTTCGGCCGCGCCGATCGCGCGCATGCAGTGGTGGATGCGGCCCGGGCCGAGCCGGCCCTGGGCGATCGCGAAGCCCTGCCCCAGCCCGAGCAGCAATTGATCCTTCGGCACGCGCACGTTCTCGAACACGACCTCGCCGTGGCCGTAAGGCGGGTCGTATTCGCCGAAGGTCGGCAGCATGCGTTCGATGCGCATGCCCGGCGCGTCCAGCGGCACCAGCACCATGCTGTGGCGCGCATGCGCCTCGGCTTCGGGATTCGACAAGCCCATGAAGATCGCCAGGCGCGCATCGGGATGGCCGATGCCGGTCGACCACCATTTGCGCCCGTCGAGCACCAGCTCGTCGCCGTCGACGCGGATGCTCGCCTGCATATTGGTCGCGTCGGACGAAGCGACGTCGGGCTCGGTCATGCAGAACACCGAACGGATCTCGCCGGCCAGCAGCGGCGTCAGCCACTGCGCTTTCTGCGCCGGCGTGCCGAAGTGATACAGCACTTCCATGTTGCCGGTGTCGGGCGCATTGCAATTAAAGACTTCGGCGGCGAATTCGTAATGCCCCATCGCCTCGGCCAGTGGCGCGTATTCGAGCACCGACAGGCCGCCGCCGAGTTCGGCATCGGGCAGGAACAGGTTCCACAGCCCGGCCTCGCGCGCCAGCGCCTTGAGTTCGGCGATGCGCGGATGCACTCGCCACTGCCGCCAGTCGGCGCCGACATTGAGCTGCGCGTTCTCGCGCCGGTACTGGGCCTCGAACGGCTCGATATGCTCGGCGATGAAGCCGCGCAAGCGTTGCAAGTGCTCGACGGTGCGGGCGCTCGGAGCGAAGTCCATCACGAATTCCTGGCGCGGGCGGTGGCCCGGTCCGGATCATCCTAGGCGGCCGACCGGGCTGAATGAAGTGATATTTGCTAACTTCCCGTCATGAGCCAAATTCATAATAGGACCGACCAGCTCGACCTCAACCTGCTCAAGGTGTTCGAGGCGGTCTATCGCGAGCAGAACCTCAGCCGCGCCGCCCAGGCCCTGTTCCTGACCCCGTCGGCGGTCAGTCATGCCGTGGCCCGCCTGCGCCTGCAGTTCGGCGACCCGCTGTTCGTCCGCGACGGCCGCCGCATGAGCCCGACCCCGGCCTGCCAGCGCCTCGCCCCGAGCCTGCTCGACGCCCTCGGCCGGCTGCGCGAACTGCTGCAGCAATGGGACCGCTTCGACCCGGCGCGAACCCGGCAGTCGTTCCGCGTCGGCATGCCCGACGCCACCGAAAGCGCCCTGCTGCCGGCGCTGGCGCAAGCGCTGGATGCGCAGGCACCCGGTGCGACCCTGGCGAGCGTGGCGGTGGCGCGGCGCGAACTCGGTCGCGAACTCGCCGGCGGCCAGGTCGACCTGGCCATCGATGTTGCCCTGCCGATCAGCGAACCGGTGCGGCACCGGCCTTTGTTCCAGGATGGCTTCTGCGTGGTGATGCGCCGCGGCCATGCGCTGGCGAAGCGGCTGAGCCTGAAGCAGTACCTGCAGGCGCGCCATGTCGCGGTGTCGACGCGCGCCAGCGGCCAGGTGATCGAGGACATCGCCTTGCTCAACCTCGGCCTGCAACGGCAGATCGCCTTGCGCTGCCAGAACTATCACTCCGCCTGCCAGGTCGTGGCCGAATCCGACCACCTGCTGACCATGCCGGCCGGCCTGGCCGGACGCATCGCCGCCAGCGCCCAGCTACAGCGCACCGCCGTGCCGTTCGCGCTGCCGGCGGCGCAGTTGCATCTGTACTGGCACGCGAACAGCGAGTTCGACCCGGCGAATCAGTGGTTGCGAGAGGTGGTGGTGGGGGTGTGTGAGCGAGGGTTGTTTGGGTGATTGGCTCTGCCTTTGGGGCCTTTGCATTCAGGGTAGGAGCGGCGCGAGCCGCGACCGCGTGGTTTCGGTCTCGCTCCGAGACCGGCCGAATCCCGTCAGGGTAGGAGCGGCGCAAGCCGCGACCGCGCTGTTTCGGTCTTGCGGCTCATCTGTCAAGCAAGATCTAGATCAAACGCTTAAAGCTTCCGCCACTAAAGCGGCGGGTTACTTTCTTTTGTCTAAAGCAACAAAAGAAAGGTAACCAAAGAAAAATGCTTTTCTTTGAGTCAAGGGCCCGCAGGTTCAAGCTGACGCAGGCACTCGCCACACGGACATCCATGTCCCGGTGGCTCACGGCGCGCATCCATGCGCGCCGCCCTCCGGGTGTCCTTTGCCTTCGCGAGTCTTAGGCTGCGCACAGCAAAAGCAAGCGCCGACGGAGCCAAGGGGTAGGAGCGGCGCAAGCCGCGACCTCTTTCATACGGCGACATAGGCCATCATTGTCGTGGTCGCGGCTTGCGCCGCTCCTACCCCGAAGCAGCCTCGCCATTGACGTTGACGTTGACGTTGCTGTGCGTCGCGGGGCACTCGCGAAGGCAATAGAAGACCCGCAGGGCGGCCCGCATGGATGCGGGACGTTTTTCATCGGGACATGGATGTCCCGTATGAAAAAGCCCTGCGTGAGCAACGCTCGTGCGGGCTTGTGATCAAAAGAAAAGCATTTTTCTTTGGTTACCTTTCTTTTGTTGCTTATGACAAAAGAAAGTAACCCGCCGCTTTAGTGGCGAAAGCTTTTAGCGTTTGATCCTGATCCTGATCTTAAATAACGATCGCTCGCGATCAATCGCGCGCCCCTAAAACCTCCACCCCACCACCAAACCAACCCGCCCATCCGCCAACTCCCCATCGTCGAGCGCCTCCGACAACTCCGCCCCATAACTCGAGGTATCGGTGTACTGCAACTCGGCCTGCACCGGCCCGAACTCGCGCGTCAGCGCGAGCAAGTAATCGTTGTAGCTGTCGCCCGCGGCGTCTTCGAGGTCGTAATGGCCGACCTGCGCCTTGAGCCCGAAGCCGCTGTCGCCTAGCGGCCATTCGCCGCCCGCGTTCCAGTAATAGCCCTTGCCGCCCAGGCCGAAGATGTCCGGCGAATACGCCAGGCCGACGTGGTAGTGCTCGGCGAAGCTCAGGGTGCCTTCGAGTTCGGTGTAATCGTAGTCGTAGCCCGAACGCGCGTCCGGGTAGGCGGCGCGGGTCAGGGCCAGGTCCAGTTCCAGGCCGGGCCGCAGTTCGCCGGCCCAGCCGAGGTAGCCGTCGAGTTCGTAGTCGATGCCGTCGTCCTCTTCGCCGGCGGCGGTGAAGTCGATACTCGACCCCCACAGCCCGGCATAGAAGCCGCTTTCGTGTTCAAGCACGATCTCGGCCTGCAACGCCGGGTCTTCCTGGGTCTGGGAGACACCGCGCCAGATATAGTCGCTGAGCGCGCTCACGCCGCCATGCAAGGTCCAGGCCGGCGGTTCGGCGGCCGTGGCAGCGGCGGTGGCGTCTTGTGCAACGGCGGACAGCGGCGACAGGCCCACCAGCCCCAGGGCCAACAGGATCGCACTCGGTACGCGGCGACGGCGATGCGGGCGGTCGGACATGCAGGTCTCTCCAGGCGGGCTGTCGGCGACGATAGCGCAGTCGGGCCGGAAGCCTGTCGCGTGAAGGCCGGCGCCGAAGGCTGTCTTACATTGACACCGCCCGACTGCCCTCCGAACATCCCCGCCATCGCACCTGCTTTGGAGAACGCCGTGACCCTGCGCCTTGCCCCGCTCGCCTGCGCCCTGATGCTCGTCGCCTGCGGCGGCAAACAGCCCGGTCAGGCCGCGCCCGCCGCGCCGGCCGGCGCCGAGGAGAAGGTGCTCAACGTCTACAACTGGTCGGACTACGTCGCCGACGACACCATCAAGAACTTCGAGACGGCCACCGGCATCAAGGTCAACTACGACGTCTACGACGCCAACGAAACTCTGGAGAGCAAGCTCACTGCGGGCGCGTCGGGCTACGACGTGGTGTTTCCGTCGGCGCGTCCCTTCGCCCAGCGCCAGGTCAAGAGCGGGCTGTACGCGGCGCTCGACAAGAGCAAGCTGAGCCATTGGAAGCACCTTGACCCGCAGTTGCTGCAGAACCTGGACGGCATCGACCCGGGCAATGCGCACCTGGTGCCGTACATGTGGGGCACGACCGGTCTCGGCGTCAACGTCGACAAAGTCCAGGCCGCGCTCGGCGCCGGCGCCGCGCTCGACACATGGTCGCTGTTGTTCGATCCGGCCAACGCCGCCAAGCTCGCCAAATGCGGCATCACCGTGCTTGACGACGACCAGGAAGCCTTCGGCGCCGTGCTGATCTGGCGCGGACGCGACCCGAATGCCGGCACCGCCGACGAGATCGAGGTGGTCAAGAAGGTCTTTGAAGCGATCCGGCCGTACGTGCGCACCTTCAACAACGCCGAGTACAAGGACGCCTTCGCCAACGGCGACGCCTGCCTGGTGATGGGCTATTCGGGCGATATCGCCCAGGCCAGCACCGACGCCTTCGATGCCGCGGCCAAGGCCGGCAAGCCGGCGCCGAACCTGCGCTTCGTGCTGCCGAAGGAAGGCGCGATCCGCTGGGTCGACGTGATCGCGGTGCCGAAGGACGGCAAGCACGCGGGCAACGCCCACGCCTTCATCGATTATCTGCTCGACCCCAAGGTCGCCGCGGCGATCAGCAACCACGTCGCCTATGCCAGCGCCAACAAGGACGCGCTGCCGCTGGTCGACCCGGCCATCGCTCAAGACCCGGGCGTGTATCCGCCGGCCGAGGTGCGCGCCAAGCTGATCGACCCCAAGTCCCTGCCCGAAGACGTGCAACGCCAGCGCGTACGCGCCTGGACCCGCATCAAGAGCGGGCACTGAGCGCGTGAGCGTCCCCGCCCGCGGCGCCGCGCTCGAACCCTGGCGCGACCCGTCCGCACAGCCGTTCGTACGCATCGAAGGCGTGACCAAGACCTACGGCAAGGTCTACGCCTGCGACGATATTTCCCTGGACGTGTATCGCGGCGAGTTCTTCGCCCTGCTCGGCGGTTCGGGCTCGGGCAAGAGCAGCCTGCTGCGCGTGCTCGCCGGTTTCGAAACGCCCGACCGCGGCCGCGTGCTGATCGACGGCGTCGACGTCACCGATCTGCCGCCGTACCAGCGGCCGGTCAATATGATGTTCCAGAGTTACGCCCTGTTCCCGCACATGAGCGTGGCCCAGAACATCGCCTTCGGCCTCAAGCAGAGCCTGCCCGGCGAAGCCCGCCTCGGCGCCGGCGAAATCCGCGACCGGGTCCAGGCGATGCTGGAGCTGGTGCGCATGCCGCAACTCGGCAACCGCAAGCCCGACCAATTGTCCGGCGGCCAGCGCCAGCGCGTCGCCCTAGCCCGCGCGCTCGCCAAGCAACCCAAGCTGTTGTTGCTCGACGAGCCGCTCGGCGCGCTCGACAAGAAGCTGCGCGAACACACCCAGTTCGAGTTGGTCAGCATCCAGGAGCGGGTCGGCACCACCTTCATCATGGTCACCCACGACCAGGAAGAAGCGATGACGATGTCCTCGCGGATCGCGGTCATGGACACCGGCCGCATCGTCCAGGTGTCGACGCCGGCGGTGTTGTACGAATACCCGGCGACCCGCTTCGTCGCCGAGTTCATCGGCGGCATCAATCTGCTCGACGGGCGCGTGCTCGGCCACGACGACGGCGGCCTGCTGCGCGTGCACTGCGACGGGGTCGGCGGCGAACTGCTCGCACGCCATCCCGACCCGCTGCCCGAAGGCACCGCGGTCGGCATCGCGGTGCGCCCGGAAAAGATCGACGTGCATGAAACTCGCCCCGAAGGCCTGGACAACGCCGTGGTCGGCAAAGTCCGCGACATCGCCTACCTCGGCGACGTCTCGATCTATCACGTCCAGACCGAGGCCGGCGCGACCTTGCGCGTGCAGGAAACCCATGCCGCGCGCAGCTCCGAGCCGCATTACGACTGGGACGACAGCTTGTGGTTGTCGTGGGATGCCAGTAGCGCGGTGGTGCTGTCATCGTGAAGGCTGTCGTCGTGAGCGCCGGATTCGGGCATTGCCAGTTCATACATAGCGGAGCGGTCTGCGCCTCGATGCTGGGGGTGGGCTTATGAGCGGGATGGAACAAAAGCGGGACTCGGGGGGCTGGGGTTTTTGGGCTGAAGTCGTTAACAACCTCTTCGGGTGGTTCCGCTCGGTCGGCGACGAGTTCCGCAGCCGCCGCGGCCGCCTGCTGGTGACCGCGGTGCCGATGCTGTGGATGGCGCTGTTCTTCCTGGTGCCGTTCCTGATCGTACTCAAGATCAGCTTCGCCCAGGGCCTGTTCGGCCAGGTGCCGCCGTACACACCGTTGATCGAGACCGGTGCCGACGGTGCCGCCTCGCTGCGCCTGCACGCCTCCAACTACACTGCACTGTTGTCGGACCCGCTGTACATCGCCGCTTACCTGAAGTCGCTGCTGTTCGCCTCGGTGTCGACCCTGTTCTGCCTGCTGTTGGGCTATCCGATCGCCTACGGCATCGCGCGCGCGCCGCGAGTGCTGCGCTTGTTGCTGCTGGTGCTGGTGATCCTGCCGTTCTGGACCAGCTCGCTGCTGCGCACCTATGCCCTGATCGGCCTGCTGCGCGCCAACGGCCTCATCAGTCAGGCACTGGCCTGGACCGGCCTGATCGAGCCGGGCGAGGCGGTGCTGCACACCGACCTGGCGGTCTATATCGGCATCACCTACAACTATCTGCCCTTCATGATCCTGCCGCTCGCCGCGACCCTGGTGCGGCTCGACTTCACCCTGCTCGAAGCCGCCGCCGACCTCGGCGCGAAACCCTGGCAGGCGTTCCTGCGCGTGACCCTGCCCTTGTCGATCCCCGGCATCATCGCCGGCACCTTGCTGGTGTTCATCCCGGCGGTCGGCGAATTCGTGATTCCCGACGTGCTCGGCGGCCCGGATGCGCTGACCATCGGCCGGGTGCTGTGGACCGAGTTCTTCACCAACCGCGACTGGCCGCTGTCGGCAGCGATCGCCATCGCCATGCTGTTGCTGATCGTACTGCCCACCTTGCTGTTCGAGTACATCGAGAATCGCCGCGTGGCGCGCGAGGCCCGCTCGTGAAGCGGCGGCCGTTCACCCTCTACACGATGATGGCGCTCGGCTACGCCTTCCTGTACCTGCCGATCGTCTCGGTGATCGTGTTCTCCTTCAGCGGCTCCCGGCGTGCCACCACCTGGGGCGGGTTTTCGCTGCAGTGGTACGGCGCGCTGATGCGCAACGAGCAGATCCTGGAAGCGGTGCAGCGCAGCCTGACCATCGCCGCGATCTCGGCGACCGCCGCGGTCGCGCTCGGCACCGCGAGCGGCCTGGCGCTGTCGCGTTTCGGCCGCTTCCCGGGGCGCGGCATCCTCAGCCTGATGAACTCGGCGCCGATGGTGATGCCCGACGTCATGCTCGGCCTGTCCTCACTGTTGCTGCTCGTCGGCGTGCAGCAGTTGTTCGGCTGGCCCGAGCGCGGCATGACCACGATCACCCTCGCCCACATAACCCTGACCGCCTGCTACGTCACCGTGGTAGTGCGCTCGCGCATGACCTCGATGGACGCGAGCCTGGAAGAAGCGGCGATGGACCTGGGCGCGAAGCCATGGCGGGTGTTCTTCGTCATCACCCTGCCCTTGATCGCCCCGGCCCTGCTGGCCGGCTGGCTGCTCGCTTTCACCCTGTCGCTGGACGACCTGGTCATCGCCAGCTTCACTTCCGGCCCGGGCTCGACCACCTTGCCGATGCTGGTCTATTCCAAGGTCAAGATCGGGGTGACCCCGGAGATCAACGCGCTGACCACGATCATCGTGCTGTTGGTGGCGATCGGGGTCAGCGTGGCGGGTGTGTTGATGCACCGGCGCGAGCGCAAGCTGGCGAAGTTGCGCGACTGAGGTACTTGAGCTCGAGAGGTCGACGCCAGGTCGAGAGCTGTTGCTCTCGCCGTTGCCGTTGCCGTTGCCGTTGCCGTTGCCGAGATTTTGATCTGCTTTGCCGTTTTGCCGGTCAAGCGCAGACCCGGAGGGCGCCGCACAGGACGTGCGGCGTTTTCCGATAAGACAGGGACGTCTTATCGGAAAATCCCGGCGCGCGCATCGCACTCGTGGCTTGTGCCCTTGCAAGGAGAGCCCTTTTCTTTGGTTAGCTTTCTTTTGGGCTTAGCAAAAGAAAGTAACCCGGCCGCTTCAGCGGACGGAAGCTCTGCACTTGTTTGTGGCTTGTGGCTTCTTGCGAAGCAAGATCAAACGCTAAGAGCTTCCGCCACTAAAGCGGCGGGTTACTTTCTTTTGTCTAAAGCAACAAAAGAAAGGTAACTGCACTGACCAGGACCAAGTGCATCACTCTTCATCTGATGACCCGCTTTTTCCTAGGCGGACGGCAAATCAGAAATTCTCGACTGATCAAAGGCTTACTCTGAATCAAGGCCGGTTTACCAGGGAGGAGGTTTAAGCCTTTGATCCGCTTGGGTGATGCACTTGTACCTTGAGAGTGCAAACCAAAGAAAAATGCTTTGTTTTGAATCACCAGCCCGCACGTTCGATGCCGACGCAGGGCTCTACATACGGGGCATCCTTGTCCCGATGAAAAACGGCCCGCATCCATGCGGGCCGCCCTCCGGGTCTTCCACTGCCTTCGCTAGTGTGAGACGACGCACAGCAAGGGCAAGGGCCAGAACCAGGGGCTAGTGCTAATCAAACGAATGCGCGCGAGCGATGCCGAACTTTGCTGTTAGCGAGGCACCGCAACAACGGCACGGAAAACGAAACGCAACTCAGTTGCTCGCCGCCGCCTTGCTCTGCCCTTCCTGCGCCAACGCCGAAAGGCGGTCGAGGTTCTGCATCGAGGTCAGGTGGGTATAGATCAGCCCCAACGCGCCGGAACGCAGCAGGTCCGGGATGAGTTCGTCGCCCAGCTTGAGCAGACGCTCTTCCGACACGACGTAGACGCCGCCGAGTTCGCGCTGCGGTTCGCCTTCGCCGCCGAAACGGATCACCCGCTGCTCCAGCAGGTCGAGTTCCTTGAGCTTGGCGGTGAACGCGGCGGTGCGCCTGAACTCGTCGTGGTAGCTCGACATGAAGCCCATCGCCCGCGCCAGGCTCTCGGTGTCCTCGCCGTTTTCCTGGAACAACGGCTCGCCCTCTTCTTCCGACAGGCCGTCGTAGGCCATGTCGATGCACACCGTCATCGTATTGTTGGCGCGGTCTTCGGTGAGGATGAAGGGATACTGGCGCAGGAACGCCGGCACGTAGCCGCGCTTCCAGCGCGCGTCCTCGCCGACGTAGAGATTCTCCTCGTTGCGCAGGCCGACCATGATCGCCGGCAGGTAATCGCCGCTTTCGAGCTTGGCGAACACGATCGCGTATTCGCAGGCGGCCTGCAGGAACTCGACCGTGGTCAACGGCACCGAGTTGAGCCCGGCGGCGAAGCGGGCGTTGTGCGAGGACGAACGCAGACGCAGGCGGCGATGGGTGTGGCGGTTCAGCGGCACGACTTTGTCGTAGATCAGCATGGAAGTCCCGAATCTGTGGTGTGCCCGCCGACCCGGCGGGTGCGGCGACGATGCCGCATCGCCATGACAGTTACAACGGGGCCGGCCAAGGCCGGCAACGTCGCCCGGTCCTGGGCCCGACACCGGCTCCGGGCTTGGCCCAGCCCCCTTACCCCGGCTACGGTGAAAGCAACTTTCACGTGCACCGCCACCTGTCAAAGCTGTCATCACGTCGCATCCCATATCGTGATTCCCGGCACATACAAGCCATACGTGCCGGGTGCAGGAGAGGGGAAGTGCTTTGTTCAAGGTGTCATTGCGAGAACACGCTCTGCTGAGCGTGCTAGTGGGATTGCAACGAGGGGTGCAGCCGGAAACCAGCCACATGAAGCATGTCCTGATCGAGGACGGGCTGGCCCTGAGCCACGACGGCCGCCTGATCCTGTCGAATGCCGGCATGACCTTGCTGCAGGCGCTGCAGCACATGGTCTGGGCCGAGGTCGAATCCCTGCAACAGGTCCTGGCCAACAAGGTCTCCGCGCCGAGCGACGACGTGCTGCGCATGTCGCGTCATCCGGTCCCGCCGTCGATCGACTGAATCCCGGCAAGCCGCTTGGCCGGCGCTGCTCAGCCGGGGTGCTCAGCCGGGGTGCTCAGCCAGCACGGTTCCAGGCCTGCCCGCTGGCGATGCCGGCCGCAGTCATCGCGAACGAGCCGAGCATGTGCGCGGCAGTCACGCCGAAGGCCCAGCCGAACTGCTGGCGCCCCAGCAACTGCACGACTTCGGCCGAAAAGGTCGAGAAGGTGGTCAGCCCGCCGAGCAGGCCGGTGATGACGAACAAACGCCATTCCGGTGCGATCGAGGGATGCTGCGAGAACCAGGCCACGGCCAGGCCGATGCCGTAGCCGCCGATCAGGTTCGCCGCCAGCGTACCCAGCGGCAGGCTGGCATGGCTCGGGTTGAGCCACAGGCCCAGGCCCCAGCGCGCCCAGGCGCCGATCGCGGCACCGAGGCCGATTGCGAAGAACGAAGCCAACATCGTTGCGAACTCCCGCCTTGCCTGTGCCTGTGGCCCGTCGCGGCCGGCCCGCACCGCGTCTGCGGTCGAGTATGCCCTCGCCTCAGCCACCCTCGCTTCAACCGTCCCCGTCTTCGCCCTGCCCGCCGCCCTCGCCCTTGCCGCGCGCCTGCGAACGCAGTTCGCGCAGGCGCGCGAGCTTCTCGCCGAGCTTGATCTCCAGGCCGCGCGCGACCGGCTGGTAATACACCCGCTCGCCCATCGCATCGGGAAAACCGGTCTGGTCCAGGGCGATGCCGCCGGCCGCGTCGTGGTCGTACTGATAGCCCTTAGCGTAGCCCAGGCGCTCCATCAGCTTGGTCGGCGCATTGCGCAGGTGCATCGGCACGTCCTGGGTGCCGTATTCGCCGACGTCGCTCTTGGCCGCGTTGAAGGCCGCATAGGCCGCGTTCGATTTGGCCGTGCTCGCCAGGTAGATCACCACCTGGGCCAGGGCCAGGTCGCCTTCCGGGCTGCCGAGCCGGTCGTAGGTGTCCCAGGCGTCGACCGCCATCTGCTGGGCGCGCGGATCGGCCAGGCCGATGTCCTCGACCGCCATGCGCACGATCCGGCGCGCCAGGTAATGCGGGTCGCAGCCGCCGTCGAGCATGCGCGCGAACCAGTACAGCGCCGCATCCGGGTTGGAGCTGCGCACGGATTTGTGCAGCGCTGAGATCTGGTCGTAGAACTGGTCGCCGCCCTTGTCGAAGCGGCGGGTGCGGTCGGCCAGCACCTGCGCCAGGGTCGCCTCGGTGATCAGGCCGTCTTCGTCCTGCGACAGCTCGGCTGCGATTTCCAGCAGGGTCAGGGCGCGGCGCACGTCGCCGTCGGCGGCGGTGGCGATCTGCAGCAGCAGTTCGTCGCCGACCTGGATCGATTGCCCGCCCAGGCCGCGCTCCTCGTCTTCGAGCGCGCGGCGCAGGGTCTGGCGGATGTCCTCCGGCGAGACCGATTCCATCACGTGCACGCGGCAGCGCGACAACAGCGCCGAGTTGAGCTCGAACGACGGGTTTTCGGTGGTGGCGCCGACGAACAGGATGGTGCCGCGCTCGATATGCGGCAGGAACGCATCCTGCTGGTTCTTGTTGAAGCGGTGCACTTCGTCGACGAACAGCACGGTGCGGCGGCCGTCGGCGAAACGGTGGGCGGCCTCGGCCAGCACCTGGCGCACCTCCGGCAGGCCCGACAGCACCGCCGAGATCGCCTTGAACTCGGCATCGGCGTAGCGCGCCAACAGCAGCGCCAGAGTGGTCTTGCCGCAGCCCGGCGGCCCCCACAGGATCATCGAGTGCACGCGCCCGGACTCGACCGCGCGGCGCAGCGCCGACCCCGGCGCGAGCAGGCGACGCTGGCCGACCATCTCGTCGAGGGCGCGCGGACGCATGCGTTCGGCGAGCGGGCGCAGGCCGTCGCGGTCTACGCTCAACAGGTCGCGATCGTTAGCGGAGGAAGAGGCGTTGCGGCGGGCCACGGGGCGAACGGGTTCCGGTGTCGGGCGGTCCGACACGATAGCAAGATCGCGCCGGCGGCGAGCCGCGCCTGGGCGCAAGTCTTTGATCCAGCGGGATTTCGCAAACCGCGCCAGGCCCGGGAAATCGAAGGTAGCGGCAAGCGCGGCGGCGAGTGGGTAGGATCCCCGACCGGGCTTGGGCGACCGGACCTCGGCGCGCGCCCGCTCACAAGCCGGCCCTGCCGACGTTCTTGTTCACGCATCGGTACGCCGGAACTCCACCCACTGACACAGCGAGCATCGCGATGGCGGATTTCAACGAGTATTTCCCGCAACTGCTGAAGTTCGAGGGCGGCTACGTCGACGACCCGGCCGACCCGGGCGGCGCGACCAACAAGGGCATCACCCTGGCGACTTTCCAGGCCCACGCGCAATCCCTGCTCGGCATCGCGCCCACCCTCGACAACCTCAAGGCGTTGAGCAACAGCCAGGCAGCCATCCTGTACAAGACCCTGTATTGGGATCCGCTGCAGTGCGACGCGATCGGCCTGCAGTGCCTGGCCGAGGACCTGTTCGATTTCCAGGTCAACGCCGGCTACCACGCGGTGCGACTGCTGCAGACCCTGCTCGGTCCGCCGCTGGTCGCCGACGGCCGTTTCGGCCCCGACACCCTGACCGCCTTGCAGGCGGCCGATCAGGCGACGCTGTACCCGGGTTACCGCCAGGGCCGCATCGACTACTACCAAAACCTGGCCAACGAGCATCCGGTCCTGCAGCGTTTCCTGGCCGGCTGGCTGAGACGCGCGGAATGGTTCCCTGAGCAGGTGCCGGAGCAGACCTCGGCGTAGGGCCGAGGCAGCGCGCGCGGTACGGCGCGCTGGCTAACGGCGCGGTAAACGACCGATCGCGCCAGGCCCGGCGATACGAAGCCGCTCTTACTGCGCTGCCGCTGTGCGCAACGCGGTGCCGCTTGCGCCGTCGTCGGTTCCCGCGATCGGCAGGAGCTAACAAAAAACGCGAGCCCGGCCGGGGCTCGCGTTGCCGGCCGCCGGCACGGCGGCGGCCATGAAGACGACACGCCGAGCTGGCGTGGCGAACTCAAGCGACGGGCTTGCTTACCAACTCGCCCACGACGAGGCCGGAAGGTGCTGCTCGGCGTGCGCGATCACCGCCGCCACCGACGTCAGGTGCCCCACCGCCACCAGTCGGCGCGCGGTATGCCACTGGCTGTCGACGATCTGCGTGCTGAAGTCGTCGTCGCCGAGCATCGTCATCAACGCCAGTTCGTTTGGCGAGCCCTGGCGACGGCTGGCGGAGACGAGGGTCGGCTCGTGCGAATAAAACGCCATGCAGGTGCCCTGGTTCGGCCGCTCGACCATGTCGGGGCGATCGCACAGCGCGATGGCGTGGCCGCTCTGGAATTGGTTATCGTTCCAAGGCCATTGCTTGATGTCGTGGCCGGGGGACGCGGTCGCTACCTGGAAACGCTGGAACTGCGAACCGTTGAGACTGTAATAGGCATAACGCAGGAAATTGACGTCGACGAAAGCGACCGGCAGTTCCGACAGTGCCTTGACCAGGTTCTTCGCACCCGGATGATCCTTGCGGATCGACATGTCCAGCATCATCGCTTCGCGCGGCATGGCGAAGCCGTCGCCGAGGGTAACGCCGAAGGCCATGTCGTAGGGCGCCGCGGCCTCTTCGCCGCCGTCGCAGCTACCGGACAGACCCGGCTCGTCGTAGAGCAGAGGATCGATGCCGAGCAGGATGCCGTGGCTGGCCGGCGTGCCGAGCTGGGCGCCGTCCCAGTTCGGGATCGAGCCGGTCAGCAGCGAGGTACGGCCGGTGCAGTCGCCGCCCTGGGTCGGGTTGTATTCGTTGCCCGCGGTGCCGCGCGTGGTCATCTGGAAATCGGCGCCGGCGTTGTCGTGCGTCACGGCCTGGCGGCCGGCGATCCACAGGCCGGTGATCATCGGCGTGCGCGTCATGAACGGCAGAACTTTTTCGTTGAGCCGGATGCGGATGACGCCGTTGTCTTTCTCGAAGTCCTGGTCCTGGGCGGCCGCCATCGTCGGCAGCAGCAAGGCGATCAATAACGATAGACGCTTCATGCGGTCGTACTCCAGTCGGGTCGCTGGCGGGGAACGCGCGCATGCGGCCAGCGTTGCGCCTGCGCCGGCCTCGCCTCGGGTCCGGGCGAAGCGCGGCGAGCATGCCACCGCGATCGCGTCGGGGCATGCGCTGCCTTGGTTCGTGCTGTGACGCCGCGCAGCCTGCAAGGCGGCGCGGCCGCGGATCGGCCCGGCGAATAGCGCGACGCCTCGCGACGATGCTCTGCGATGCGGCTCACAAACACGAACCCGCGACGTAAACGCAGTTGATCTTGGTCGCAGTTCGCGACATCGGCGCTCGCAAGCCTGCGCACAAACGAAAAACGCGAGCCGGATGGGGCTCGCGTTTCGCGTCTTGCGCAGTGCGGCTTCGCCGCGCGGCGTGGTTCAGCCTTCGCCGATCACGTCCACGCCCTTGGCCGGCGCGTACTTGAACGTGGTCGCCGGGAAGCTCGGGTTGCGCTTCCAGCCACTGAAGTTGATCTCGGTCTTCTGGCCCAGCGCGTCGACGATTTCCATCTTCGCCAGGCCGCCGGCGTTGAAGCCGAGCCTGGCGCTGCGGAAGCTGGCGTCGTTCTCGGTCTTGGGCTGCAGCGACAGCCAGTTGAGGCCGCCGTTGCTGCCGTTGTCCTTGACCACGAACATCGCATCCAGGCGGGTCGGGTCGATCAGCGCGGCGAGCGGGCTGTTCTGTTCCTCGGCGCCCTGCGGACGCACCGTGACCTGCTTGAGATCGGGTTCAAAGACCCAGACCTTCTTGCCGTCGGCGACGATCAACTGCGGGTAGGGCTTGACGTATTCCCAACGGAACAGGCGCGGCGCCGACAGCGCCACCTGGCCCTGCGAGGTTTCCTTGAGCTTGCCGTTGGCGTCGTAGACCTGCTGGGCGAACTGGCCGTTCAGGCCTTTGAGGCCGCGGGTGAAGGCGCCCAGGTCGTCGCGCGCGCCGGCGAAGGCGCCGGCCGAGAACAACACGGCGGCGATCGCGCCGGCCGCGGCGAATTTGACGGTACGAATCATCGGAATACTCCAGAACGCTTGGGCAGAGTCTGACAACAAAAAACTGAACGGGCACGCGCCAAAGCCGGCCCGGCGCTCCATCGGTTCAGCTTAACGGCTTGCCTCGCTTCGGCGACGGCGTCAGCACCCTGCGGTCGCCGTCCAGCTCGGCCGGGGCGATGCCGGCCGCTTCCATCGCCTCGCTCGGGCGGGTCGATCGCCTCGCTCAGGCGGGTCGCTTGTAAGCGTTCATTGCGCCGCTACCGCCCGCCGCCCCAGCAGAACCACGTCGTGATGCCGCTGCAACCCGCCTTCGACATGATCGAGGATGTCGAAATACCGACTCCAGGTTCGCGCGATGTATTCGCGGGCGTGGAAGGTGGTCTGATAGAAATCCGGCAGGCCGTCGAGCTTGAAACGCCCCTTGTGATCGACGCGAAAGGCGATGCCGTACCGGTCCAGCTCGGCCCGTTCTTCCGGCGTGCAGCTGTCGAGTGTGTACTTGCCGTGCACCGTGGTCAGCAGCACGCCTCCGGGCTTGAGGATACGCGCGAGTTCCTCCAACCAGACGTTCTGGTTGCTCTCGTCCAGGTGGGTGAACAGCGAAACGTTGTAGATCACATCGAACGACGCGTCCGCATAGGACGTCGGCGGCGCGGGCGCATTGACCTGGAAGCGTGCGACTTGCGAGAGATGGCGCTGCGCCCATTCGATGGCTTCCGGGTCGATGTCCGAACCGTGGAATTCGCAGTTGCGCGAACGCGCTTTCATTTCACCGACGACCCGCCCCGGCCCGCAGGCGAAATCCAGCACGGTCAGTCCATCCAGGCGCACGCCCTGGCTCTCCAGACAACGCAGCAAATCGGCGGCGACGACCGGACCGGTGGCGACGAAGCTGGCCTCGTCCAGGGCGCGGTGCACGCGATAGCGCAGCATCGGTGGCGGCACCGTCGCGCCACCATGCCGCAGTTTCGCGTCGTAGAGCGCTTGCTCGCGCGCCAGTTCGCGGCGGAACTTGAGGTAGTTGACCAGGCCACCCAGCCAGTACACCGGTGGGATGCGTTTTCCGATCCGCTTCAATCTCGTCTTGAGCGCCATCAATATTTCCGTAGCCGTAAGCTTCCAGGGCCGATGCGACGCCGTGCGGCAGGAGCGCAGACGTGCACCGGAAGGCGCGATGTTACAAGGCGCGATCCGATTAGGCGCAAAATTACCAGACACGATTTTTACCGGGCACCATTACCAGGCCCGAACACCAGACCCGAATACCGGGCCCGATTTACCGGCCGCGACCTTACTTCGGCGGCGGCGGCGCCAGCACGCTGCGGTCGCCGTTGTGCTCGGGCGGGGTGACGATGCCGGCCGCTTCCATCGCCTCGATCAGGCGCGCGGCGCGGTTGTAGCCGATCTTGAGGCGGCGCTGCACGCCCGAGATCGAGGCGCGGCGGGTCTCGGTGACGATGCGCACGGCCTCATCGTAGAGCGGGTCGGATTCGTCGCCGCCGGCGTTGGCGGTTTCCGGCAGGCCGGTCGCGCCGACCACGGTGCCGTCGCCCATCGTCTGCACTTCGTCGAGCACGCCCTCGATGTAGTCCGGGCGGCCGCCG
Source organism: Lysobacter sp. CA196 (assembly GCF_052078695.1). Classification (NCBI taxonomy): domain Bacteria; kingdom Pseudomonadati; phylum Pseudomonadota; class Gammaproteobacteria; order Lysobacterales; family Lysobacteraceae; genus Lysobacter; species Lysobacter sp. CA196. The sequence goes on from NZ_JBQJIN010000025.1 coordinate 29,255, forward strand.
ACCTGCTTGAGGTGCTCGACCACGCGGTGCACTTCTTCGTCGGAGACGAAGGCGCCGTGCACGCGCTCGGGCATGGCGGTGCCCGGCGGCAGGTACAGCATGTCGCCGTGACCGAGCAGGGTCTCGGCGCCGGATTGGTCCAGGATGGTGCGCGAGTCGATCTTGCTCGACACCTGGAAGGCGATGCGGGTCGGGATGTTGGCCTTGATCAGGCCGGTGATGACGTCGACCGAGGGACGCTGGGTGGCCAGGATCAGGTGGATGCCGGCGGCGCGCGCTTTCTGCGCCAGGCGGGCGATGAGTTCTTCGACCTTCTTGCCGACGATCATCATCATGTCGGCGAATTCGTCGATGAAGATGACGATGAAGGGCAAGGTTTCCAGCTGCCGCGGCGCTTCGTCCAGCTCGGGGTTCGGCTTGAACAGCGGGTCCATCATCGGCTGGCCCGCTTCCTCGGCGTCGCGGACCTTCTTGTTGAAGCCGGCCAGGTTGCGCACGCCGACCATCGACATCAGCTTGTAGCGGCGCTCCATCTCGGCCACGCACCAGCGCAGGCCGTTGGCGGCTTCCTTCATGTCGGTGACGACCGGCGCCAGCAGATGCGGAATGCCCTCGTAGACCGAGAGTTCGAGCATCTTCGGGTCGATCATCAGCATCCGCAGTTCTTTTGCGGAGGCCTTGTACAGCAGGCTCAACACCATCGCGTTGACCGCGACCGACTTGCCCGAACCGGTGGTGCCGGCGACCAAAAGGTGCGGCATGCGCGCCAGATCGGCCACCGTCGGCCGCCCGGCGATGTCCTTGCCCAGCGCCAGGGTCAGCGGACTGCCGGACTTGTCGTATTCCTTCGAGCGCAGCAGCTCCGACAGGTAGATCATTTCGCGGCTGGTGTTCGGCGTTTCCAGGCCGATCACCGACTTGCCGGGGATCACGTCGACCACGCGCACCGACTTGACCGACAGGCCGCGGGCGATGTCCTTGTCGAGCGTGCTGATCTGGCTGACCTTGACGCCGGGCGCCGGCTGCACCTCGAAGCGGGTGATGACCGGCCCGGGATAGGCGCCCATGACCTGGGCGTCGATGCGGAAATCCTTGAGCTTGAATTCGATCTGCCGCGACAGGGTTTCCAGGGTCTCTTCGCTGTAGCCCTTGGGCTGCGGCTTGGGATCGTCGAGCAAGGCCAGCGGCGGCAGACCGCTGCCGTCGCCGGTGTTGAACAACGGGATCTGGGTTTCGCGCTTGGCGCGTTCGCTCTTTTCCACCACCGGCGCCGGCGGCGGTTCGATCCGCACCTTCTCGCGCTTGGAGCGCAGCTCGGTGTCGACCTTGCGCACTTCCTCGCGCTCTTCGCGCATGACCTGGGCCTGGCGCCATTCGGTCGCCTGCTGGCTGCCGCGGCGGAACAGTTTGCTCAGGCTAGGGCCCAAGGCCATCGTCCACTGACCCAGCTTGTCCATGACCGCGAACCAGGAGATGCCGGTGGCCAGGGTCACCGAGATCAACAGCAGCGCGAGCAGAAACAGATTGCCGCCGACCGGGCCGAAGCCGGAGTACAGCGAACGCCCGACCAATTGGCCGAGGATGCCGCCGCTGCCGGCGGAGAAATCTTCGGCCGGGCCGAAACGCAGTTGCAACAGGCCGGTCGCCGAGACCAGGAAACCGACGATGCCGATCAGACGCAGCGCCGGGCCGAGGTCGGCTTCGCCGTCGCCGTCGGTGTCCATGCCGAACAAGGCGATCCAGGCGATCGCGCCGAGCATGATCGGCAGCAGGAAGGCGACGTAGCCGCACAGGTACAGCAATACATCGGCGGTCCAGGCGCCGACGCGGCCGCCGACGTTGTGCAGCGGCGCGGTGATCGAACCCGAATGCGACCAGCCCGGATCGGACGGCGAAAACGTCATCAGGCTCGCCAGCAGATACAGCAGCAGCGGTGCGATCACGATCAGGACGATGTCGCGCATCAGCCGCTGACGTCGCGGCGACGGCGGGCGCTTTTCGGTCTCGGCCGCTTTGGCCTTCTTGCGACTGGCTGTGGGAGCTTGCGCCACCGTGATGTGCTGCCTTAGGTTGATACTGTTAGTTGTTGAATATACAGCCGAATCGAGCGAAGTGGAAAGAAAGCGGCTGACCGCCCACCCAGGGCCGGCCCGCGCCCTGCTCCCGATTGCACCGCGGCATCGTCGTCCGACCGGGAATCGCGCCCGGCCCAACGCAACCGCCCCATCAAACCCGCCCCAATAAAAACGGGGCGGCGGCGGGACGTTGGCTCCGAGATCGGCCACCGCCCCACCTTACCGCCCCGCTCCGCCGGCGCAAACCGTCCCGGGCGAGCGGTGGCGATGCCTCGCCCCCGCGCCCGGCGGTCCGGCCGTCTCTCAGCCGCTTACAGCTTCATGCCCTGCAGGGCCGGGTGGATCAGCTGGCCGGCTTCGACGTTGATGCCGCGCACCAGCGCCGGGTTGTTGCGCCACTCGGCGCCGGCGGCCAGCTTGTTGACCCAGGGCAGGATCGCCGCGCAGATCGCTTGCGAGGAGGTCTGCGGCACCGCGCCCGGCATATTGGTCACGCAGAAGTGGGTCACGCCCTCTTCGACGTAGGTCGGTTCCTTCCAGGTGGTCGGACGCGAGGTCTCGAAGCAGCCGCCCTGGTCGATCGAGATGTCGACCACCACGCTGCCGTCTTCCATGCCCTTGAGCATTTCGCGGGTCAGCACGTGCGGCGCGCGCGCGCCGGTCACCAGCACCGCGCCGATCACCAGGTCGGCCGAGGCCACTTCGCGGGCGACCACGTCGACGTAGGGGAACAACGCGGTGACGTTGTTGCCCAGGCGCATCATCTGGTCCATGCGGTCCTGGCGCATTTCGAACACGGTGACGTTGGAACCGCCGGCCGCGGCCAGCGCCGCCGACGCGCCGCCGGCCTGGCCCGCACCGAACACCACCACCTTGCCGCGCTCGGTCGACGGCAGGCCGCCGAGCAGCTTGCCCTTGCCGCTCATGGGCTGGTGCAGCAGGTGGGTGCCGACCTGGACGCCGATCTTGCCGGCGATGATCGACATCGGCGCCAGCAGCGGCAGGTCGCCGTTGGGCAGCTCGACGGTCTCGAAGGCGATGCCGGTCAGGCCGATGTCGAGCAGTTGCTTGGTCAGCACCGGTTCGGCGGCCAGGTGCAGGTAGCAGAACAGCAGGTGATCCTTGCGCAGGTGCTGCAGGTCGCCGGCGATCGGCTCCTTGACCTTGACGATCAGCTCGCCCTTTTCGTACAGCGCCGCCGCGTCCGGGGCGATCTTCACGCCCAGACGGGTGTAGTCGGAGTCCTTGAACCCGCTCTTGATGCCCGCGTCCTGTTCCAGCCAGACCTCGTGGCCGCGCTTGACCAGATCGCCCGCCGCGGCGGGAACGAGCGCGACGCGCCCTTCGAGGGTCTTGGTTTCCTTCGGTACGCCGATACGCATTGCTGTCTCCAGTGCGGCCCAGAAAAAACGCCGCATGCGCGGCGCCCCAAGCCTGATTGTCTAAGTTGTCGTGTGGTGTCGTAACGTTGCGGTGGAACGTGGAGCGGTGGCGAATGTGCTTGAACGAGTCTTCGTGAGCGTCTGTTCTTGAAGCGGTTCCGGTAAGGCGGCCGCGCTGCGCGACGCGCTGCGCCTGCCAAGCACGCCTGCCAAGCACGCCTGCTAAATAAGCCCACAGGCGAGCGCCGCGTTAGCCGGCAACGGGCGGTTCGCGGGGACGCAACGTTGCGTCCGTACGACACGCCTTGTTTTGCCGGGACGCCGCCTCCAAGCTATGCCCTGCTCCTGAAACTTCAACACGCCGGCGTATGGCCGGAATGTCGAGTTTCATTCTGCGCAGAGCGCGCTCCCAACTGCCGCGATTATATACATGACCCCTTCCAAGCACTCCCGTGTCGTCATTCTCGGTTCCGGCCCCGCCGGCTGGACTGCCGCCGTCTACGCCGCTCGCGCGAACCTGAAGCCGCTGGTGATCACGGGCCTGCAAATGGGCGGTCAGCTCATGACCACGACCGAAGTCGACAACTGGCCCGGCGACGCGCACGGCCTGATGGGCCCGGATCTGATGACGCGCATGCAGGCGCACGCTGAACGCTTCGACACCGAAGTCGTGTTCGACCACATCCACACCGCCGATCTGTCCAAGCGTCCGTTCCGGCTCAAGGGCGACAACGGCGACTACACCGCCGACGCCCTGATCATCGCCACCGGCGCGACCGCGAAGTACCTCGGCCTGCCCTCGGAAGACGCTTTCAAGGGCCGCGGCGTGTCGGCCTGCGCGACCTGCGACGGCTTCTTCTACAAGGACCAGGACGTGGCGGTGATCGGCGGCGGCAATACCGCGGTCGAGGAAGCCCTGTATCTGTCCAACATCGCGCGCAAGGTCTACCTGGTGCATCGCCGCGACACCCTGCGCGCCGAAAAGATCATGCAGGACAAGCTGCAGGCCAAGATCCAGGCCGGCAAGATCGAACCGGTCTGGCACCACACCGTCGAGGAAGTGCTCGGCAACGATGTCGGCGTGACCGGCCTGCGGGTGAAGTCGGTGCAGGACGGCACGACCCGCGACCTCACCATCCACGGTCTGTTCATCGCCATCGGCCACACCCCGAACACCACCCTGTTCGACGGCCAGCTCGAGATGAAGAACGGCTACCTGACCATTCAGACCGGCCTCGACGGCAACGCCACCCAGACCTCGGTGCCGGGCGTGTTCGCCGCCGGCGACGTCGCCGACCAGGTGTATCGCCAGGCCATCACCTCGGCCGGTTTCGGCTGCATGGCCGCGCTCGACGCCGAGAAGTTCCTCGACAAGGACGCCTGATGCCGCGGCCTCGCGGATCGATGCGAATCGGCCGCGAACCCGGCGCCTGCAACCTGGCGCCGAAGCACGACATCCACGCACGACCGCCGCGCCCGCTGCTCTGTTCGGAGTGTGGGCGCGCCGTTACCGACTCAGGCCGCCCGTGACCGCCAGCCCCGATGCTCTGTCGATCCGGCTGCTCGCCTCGCTGTCCGAGGTCGCGCCGGCGCAATGGGACGCGCTGCACGACGGCCGCAACCCCTTCGTCGCCCACGCCTTCCTCTCCGGTCTCGAGCAACACGGCTGCCTGCGCGAGGAATGGGGCTGGGCCCCGCACCACTTGAGCGTGTGGGACGGCGACGCGCTGGTCGCGGCGATGCCGGCCTACCTCAAGCAGAACTCGCACGGCGAGTTCGTGTTTGATCACGCCTGGGCCCATGCCTACGCCCAGCACGGCCGCGACTACTTCCCGAAATGGCTGGCCGCGGTGCCCTATTCGCCGGTGACCGGGCCGCGCCTGCTCGCGCGCGAGGACGCGCAGCGGCCGTTGCTGCTGTCGGCGATGGCGCAGTTGTGCGAGCGCCAGGGCCTGTCCTCGGCGCACGTGAATTTCCACGAAGCCGGCGAAGACAGCGCGTTCGAGCACGAGGCCGGCGGCGACTGGCTGCAACGCATCGACGTGCAGTACCACTGGCGCAACGAGGCCGATGCGCAGGGCCGGCGCTGGCAGGACTTCGACCAGTTCCTGGCCGCGTTCGACCACAAGCACCGCAAGAACATCCGCCAGGAGCGCGCCAAGGTCGCCCGCGCCGGGGTCGTGTTCCGCACCGTCGAAGGCCGCGACGCCAGCGATGCCGACCTGGCGACGATGCACCGCTTTTACCTCACCACCTTCGCCGAATACGGCAACCACCCGGCGCTGACCCTGGACTTCCTGCGCCACCTCGCGCGGAGCATGCCGCAGTCGCTGGTGATCTTCCTGGCCGAACGCGAGGGCGAGGCGATCGCCGGGGCGCTGTGCCTGCGCGGCGGCGACACCTTGTACGGCCGCTATTGGGGCGCCGAGGTCGGCCTGCCCGGGCTGCATTTCGAGACTTGCTATTACCAGGGCATCGACTACTGCCTGCGCGAAGGCCTGACCCGCTTCGAACCCGGCGCCCAGGGCGAACACAAGCTCGCGCGCGGCTTCCTGCCGAGCTTCGTGCGCAGCCGCCACTGGATCGCCGACCCGGGTTTCCGCGGCGCCCTGCGGCCGTGGTGCCGCGACGAGGCCGCCTCGGTGCGCCAGTACGCACGTACCCTGTCGTTACACACCCCGTTCAAGGCGGTCGAGGCGCAGACTCAGGCGACCGCCACGGAGCCGGGCCCATGAGCCAGCTGCCGATCCTGCTCTCGCCGGACCCCGACGCGCCCTTCCCGCCGCCCGAACGCGCTCTGCGCCACCCCGACGGTCTGCTCGCGATGGGCGGCGACCTGAGCCCGGGCCGGCTGCTCAACGCTTACCGCCACGGCGTGTTCCCGTGGCCGTCGGAAGGTTATCCGTTGCTGTGGTGGTGCCCGGACCCGCGCACGGTGTTCCGCACCGATCGCGTGCGGCTGTCGTCGAAGTTCCGCCGCGGCCTGCGCCATTGCAGTTGGACGGTGCGCGCCGACACCGCCTTCGCCGAGGTCATCGCCGCCTGCGCGCAGGCGCCGCGCCCGCACCAGGACGGCACCTGGATCACCGAAGAGATGCTCGCCGCGTACCGGCGCCTGCACGAGCTCGGCCACGCCCACTCGGTCGAGGTCTACGACGGCGAGCGTCTGGTCGGCGGCGTCTACGGGGTCGCGATCGGGCGGATGTTCTTCGGCGAAAGCATGTTCAGTGCCTGCTCCGGCGGTTCCAAGGTCGCGTTGGCGGCGCTGGCGCGGCGCCTGCACGAGTGGGGCTGGCCGCTGCTCGACGGCCAGGTCGAGAACCCGCACCTGCTCAGCCTCGGCGCCGAGTCGATGCCGCGCGAGGCTTTCCTGGGCGAGGTCGCGGCGCTGACCGCCATCGCCGAACCGGCCGAGCCCTGGACCGGGAGCTTCGGCGACTGGCCGGCCTCGCGCCTGGCGGAGTACTAGCGCGAGCGGTTTGGGTACTGGCTCCCAGCGGGGCCCAGTCCCAGTGGACGGCGCGATTAACGGATTTTTGCTACCAGGCCGCCGGCGTGGCAGAATGTGCGGCTTCGCGGGCGCGCGACGCCCGCTTTTCGCGACTCCCTAGGAAACACATGGCAAAAGATGACGTGATCGAATTCGAGGGCACGGTGGCGGAAACTCTTCCGAACACCATGTTCCGCGTGCGTCTCGAAAACGGGCACGAGATCATTGCCCATATCTCGGGTCGCATGCGCAAGAACTACATTCGCATCCTGACCGGCGACAAGGTCAAGGTCGAAATGACGCCCTACGATCTCACCAAGGGTCGCATCACCTACCGCATGAAGTAAGCGCGGTAAGTTATTGAAAAAAGGCGGCGCAGGCCGCCTTTTTCATGCCCCCCTGATTCATCTGAGAGCCTCGCCTGGAAGCCTCGGCAAGGCTGCGACTGTCCAAGCGGGCCGTTGCGATGGACCAGCCGTTGCGGCCACCCCGACCCCGCACCGCTATCCGGGCGAGCGCCTGGCACTCGGCCGCCAAACGTCGCCCGGCCTGCGGCTACGACTCAGAACGGCGGCGCCGGGCAGCCGTAGCGCGCCAGGCATTGCGCGACCTTGTACTCGCAATAGCCCGAATCGCTGCCGACCTCGATGCACTTGTTGTAGGTGCGCCAGCAAGCGTCGCAGGGATCGGCCGCGGTCGCAGTCAACGATGCGGCGCTGGCGAACGCGAAGGCGGCCATCGCGGCCAGCGAAAAACCACGCAGTTTCACGGGTAAGCTCCTTTCCTTGGTGGGATGGGACGAGGGTCTTGGCGCCGGCTCGCAGCCACGCGGGCATGGCTATCGCTGCCGCTGCGGCCGGCGTGAAGCAAAGACGATGAGCCGACGAGTTATTCCAGCGGGCAGCCGGCCTGGATCAGGCAACGACTGAACTCGGATTCGCACTCGGCGTCGGGATCGAGCTGACAGGCCTGATAAGCGTTGCGGCATTGCTGGCACGGACCCGGCCAGATGCCCGCCACGGCCCAAGCCGAAAAACCGAAGGCGAACGCGGCGACGGCCGCGAGCGAGAACTTGCGAAGCTTCATGGGTACTCCTTCCTTGAGTCGACGAAAGCTCGTCGGCGCTCGCCGTCCATGGGCGCTTGCTGCGAATCCCCAACGAAGCCGATGACAGACTTGGATAGCAGACTTCGATGGCGGACGACGACGCGACGAGGTGCGTGTAGTGCAACCTGCCGATGGTGCCTGACGACGCTAGCATCGGTTGCGCTCGTTGATCGAGCTGCACTGCGGTACAACGCGCGATGGACCTCACAGATCTCGACACGATTCTTCTTCGCCACGCTCGAAGGCGATCTGCTGTCCGCAAGGCGAGCACGGCGTCGCACCGCGACCTTCGCGAGCACCGCACGAAGCCCGATAAGAAACCACAAACAGATGTAGATGCACGAAGCGGCGAAACGGTTTATGCCAAACGTCATGCCGTGACGAAGGTCACAACGACTTCTTCCAGATTCGAATGCGGCGGCTGGCGACTAACGTGGCCTCAGCTCAATCCGAGCTCGCTCAATTAGGACGCCCCCATGTCGCCTCTATCAAGGACCGCTCTGGCCACCCTGCTCTGCCTTTCCGCGACCGTTGCGTTCGCGGATCCGATCGACGCCTGCGTCGATCTCGGCGCCGAGGCCCAGTTGTCGCGTGTCGGAGAGAAGGCCGTCCTGGTCAAGGATGCCGACAACTACTACCGTTTGAACGTACGCAAGGGTTGCTACGATCTGAGCTTCACGCCGCAGCTCGTGGTGATCGCCGAAAAGACCAAGGGCCGTCTATGTCCCAGCGGTACGCGAGTCAAGACCCAACGCGACTACTGCGACATCGAGTCGGTCGAAAAGATCGACGAGACCGCGTTCCGGGGTTATCGCCGCGCGCGTTGACCGAGGCGCCTCACCAGCCAGCAAAGAAACAGGCAACAACGAAAAGGCGGCCCGGAGGCCGCCTTTTTCTTGCCCTCATCGTTTGCGCGATCAGACCGTGACCGGCAGCAGGCGCTCCGGCTCGGCATGCGCGTCGACGATCAGCTCGTCGTCGCGCACGTCGATGGTGACCCGGCCGCCGCCGACCAACTTGCCGAACAACAGCTCGTCGGCGAGCGGACGCTTGATCTTGTCCTGGATCACACGCGCCATCGGACGTGCGCCCATCTGCGGGTCGAAACCGTGCTGGGCCAGCCAGTCGCGTGCGGTCGGCGTCGCGGTCAAGGTCACGTTCTTCTCGTGCAGCTGCGCTTCGAGTTCGATCAGGAACTTGTCGACCACGCGCAGGATGTGATCGAAGCCCAGCGCCTGGAACTGCACCACCGCATCGAGGCGGTTGCGGAATTCCGGGCTGAAGCCCTTGCGGATCACTTCCATCGCATCGGTCGAATGGTCCTGCTTGGTGAAGCCGATCGAACGCCGCGAGGCCTGGGCCGCGCCGGCATTGGTCGTCATCACCAGTACCACGTTCTTGAAGTTGGCCTCGCGACCGTTGGTGTCGGTCAACGTGCCGCGGTCCATCACCTGCAACAGGATGTTGAAGATGTCCGGATGCGCCTTCTCGACCTCGTCGAGCAGCAGCACGCAATGCGGGGTCTTGACGATCTTCTCGGTCAGCAGGCCGCCCTGGTCGAAACCGACATAGCCCGGAGGCGCGCCGATCAGGCGGCTGACCGAATGCGGCTCCATGTACTCGGACATGTCGAAGCGCACCAGCTCGATGCCGAGCTGCAGCGCGAGCTGCTTGGTGACCTCGGTCTTGCCGACGCCGGTCGGGCCGGCGAACAGGAAGTTGCCGATCGGCTTGTCCGGGTTGCCGAGCCCCGAGCGCGCCAGCTTGATCGCCGAGGCCAGGGTCTCGATCGCCGCGTCCTGGCCGAAGATGACCATCTTGAGGTTGCGTTCGAGGTTGCGCAGCACGTCCTTGTCGCTGGCCGACACCTGCTTGGTCGGGATGCGCGCCATCTTGGCCACGATCATCTCGATCTCTTCGATGTCGATCAACTGCTTGCGCACGTTCTCCGGCAACAGCCGCTGGCGCGCGCCGGCCTCGTCGATGACGTCGATGGCCTTGTCAGGCAGCAGCCGGTCGCCGATGTGCTTGACCGACAGGTCGACCGCGGCCTGCAAGGCTTCGTCGGCGTAGGTCACGCCGTGGTGCGACTCGTACTTGGGCTTGAGGCCCTGCAGGATCTCGTAGGTCTCGCCGACGGTGGGCTCGACGATGTCGATCTTCTGGAAGCGCCGCGCCAGCGCGCGGTCCTTCTCGAAGATGCCGCGGTACTCCTGGAACGTGGTCGAACCGATGCAGCGCAGCTCGCCCGAGGACAACGCCGGCTTGATCAGGTTGCTGGCGTCCATGGTGCCGCCACTGGCCGAACCGGCGCCGATGATGGTGTGGATCTCATCGACGAACAAGATCGCCTCGGGCTGCTTCTTGAGCTGGGCCAATACCGCCTTGAGCCGCTTCTCGAAGTCGCCGCGGTACTTGGTGCCGGCGACCAGGGCGCCGAGGTCGAGGGCGAAGATGGTGGCGTGGCGCAGCACTTCCGGCACGTCGCCGTCGACGATGCGCTTGGCCAGGCCTTCGGCGATCGCGGTCTTGCCGACGCCGGCCTCGCCGACGTACAGCGGGTTGTTCTTGCGCCGGCGGCACAGCACCTGGATGGTGCGTTCGACCTCGTCGCCGCGACCGACCAGCGGGTCGATCTTGCCCTCTCGGGCCAGCTGGTTGAGGTTGCTCGCGAATTCGGCCAGGGCGTCGGACTTGCCTTCGCTCTCCGGGCCTTCGGCCGGCTTGGATTCGCTTTCCTCGTGGTGGCCGTGGCCGTCTTCGGCGTTGTGCTTGACGATGCCGTGCGACAGGTAATTGACTACGTCGAGGCGGGCCACGTCCTGCTGGTTGAGGAAGTAGACCGCGTGCGAATCCTTCTCGCCGAAGATGGCGACCAGCACGTTGGCGCCGGTGACTTCCTTCTTGCCTGAGGACTGCACGTGATAGACAGCGCGCTGTAGCACACGCTGGAAACCCAAAGTGGGCTGGGTATCGCGGTCGACGTCGTCGGGCAGCACCTGGACCGAGGTCGCGATGGCCTGTTCGAGGTCGCTGCGCAGGCGCGCGAAGTCGGCGTTGGTCGCCTTGAGGACGGCCTCGGCGGACGGGTTGTCGAGTAGTGCGAGCAGCAGGTGTTCGACCGTCATGTACTCGTGGCGCGCCTCGCGGGCGCGCTTGTAGCACTGGCCGATGCTGTATTCGAGATCCTTGCTGAACATGGGGCGGAGCCTCCAGAACGTATGCACGCTACGTGGGGGCGCTCGCCGGCTTTTCCATGCCCCGCCCCAACGGGTGCGACAACTACCTTTTAGGCCTTTTCCATCGTACACAGCAAGGGGTGTTGGTGAAGTCTTGAAAATTCGTTCACCTGCGCGACCTTGGACTCGGCGACCTCGCGTGTGAAGACGCCGCATACGCCGCGGCCGCGGGTATGCACATGGAGCATGATCTGGGTGGCTTTTTCGACGTTCATCGGGAAAAAGCGCATCAGGACCTCGACCACGAAGTCCATCGGGGTGTAATCGTCGTTTAGCAGGAGTACGGAATACAGCGGCGGCCGCGCGACTTCGGGCTTGCCGACTTCCACCAATACGCCATGACTGTGTTCTTGTTCGGTCTGTTTTGCCATTGCGCGATTATAAACCCCTGCCCCGTACTGCCGTGGATGCCGCCGCCGTGCGACATGGACGCATGCCCGGCCGCATTGCAAAATGCCGCAGCGCCGCCATCTTGGTCGGAGCCGCCGGTCAAGGTTGCGCCGGCGCCGCGAAATTCAAGGACCCTCATGCGTCTGCCCCGTTACCTGCCTGCCCTGCTGTCCTCGCTGCTGCCCGTCCTGGCGACGGCCGCGCCGGCCGCGAAGGCGGACGCCGCCTCGCTCAAGAGCGCTCCGGCCGCGACCGCCCCGGCCGCGCCCAAGGCCGAAGCCGCCGCCAAGACCGCCGACCCGCGCATCGGCAAGCAGCTCGACGCCCTGGGCTACAAGTACGAGGTCGACAAGGACGGCGACTACACCCTGACCTTCGGCCTCGACGAGGACCGCAGCCAGATGGCCTATGTGATCTCGCACACCGAGCGCTACGGCAAGCTGCAGGTCCGCGAGGTCTGGTCGCCGGGCTATCGCACCTCCGACAAGCAGTTCCCGGCCGACGTCGCCAACCGCCTGCTCGAGGACAGCCAGCTCAGCAAGATGGGCGGTTGGGTCAAACAGGACTCGGTGGCCGTGTTCGTGGTCAAACTGGACGCCGACGCGAGCCAGGAAGACCTCGACGATGCGATCGACTATGTGGTCCGCGCGGCCGACGAGATGGAATCGCAACTCACCCCCGGCCAGGACGAATTCTGACGTGACCTACCGCGAAGGCCGTTTCTGGCAACCCGACGTCACCGTCGCGACCATCGTGGTCGACGGCGGCCGCCTGCTGATGGTCGAGGAATCGGTCGGCGGGCGCCTGGTGATCAACCAGCCGGCCGGGCACCTGGAGCCGGACGAAAGCCTGATCGACGCCGCGCTGCGCGAGACCCGCGAGGAGACCGGCTGGGACGTGCGCCTGACCGCCTTCGTCGGCGCCTACCAGTGGAAGGCGCCGCTGCAGGAGGACGGCGCCGGCGGCCGCCACTACCTGCGCTTCGCCTTCGCCGCCGAACCGGTCCGCCACGACCCCGGCCGGCGCCTCGACGAGGGCATCGTCCAGGCCCTGTGGATGAGCCCGGCCGAACTGCAGGCGCGCTCGCCCGAGCACCGCAGCCCGCTGGTCTGGCGGGTGGTCGCCGACTACCTCGGCGGACGCCGCCATTCGCTGGATCTGCTGCAGCAAATGGTCTCGCCCGACCCGGTCTGACCGTCATGGCCGTATCGGTACGCACCATCGTGGGCATGTCGGGCGGGGTCGATTCCTCGGTCGCCGCCTTGCGCCTGCGCGACGCCGGCGAGCCGATCGCCGGCCTCTTCATGCAGAACTGGGCCGACGACGGCAGCGGCGATTGCCGCGCCGAGGACGACCGCCGCGACGCGGTCGCGGTGTCCGGCCGGCTCGGCTTGCCGATCCATTTCCGCGATTTCTCCGGCGAGTACTGGGCCGGGGTGTTCGAGCACTTCCTCGCCGAATACGCCGCCGGGCGCACCCCGAACCCGGACGTGCTGTGCAATCGCGAGATCAAGTTCAAGCATTTCCTCGACGCCGCGCGCGAGCTGGGCGCGGAGTTCATCGCCACCGGCCATTACGCTCGGGTCGACCAGGTCGGCGCCGAGTTCCGTCTGCTGCGCGCGCTCGACCGCAGCAAGGACCAGAGCTATTTCCTGCACCAGCTCGGCCAAGCCCAGCTGTCGGCGACCCGGTTCCCGCTCGGCGACCTGCTCAAGCGCGACGTGCGCGAGATGGCGCGCGCGGCACAACTGCCGACCGCGGCCAAGAAAGACTCGACCGGCATCTGTTTCATCGGCGAACGCGATTTCCGCGAATTCCTCTCGCGCTATCTGCCGGCGCGCGAAGGCGAGATCCGCACCCCGGCCGGCCAGGTCGTCGGCCGCCACCCAGGGGTGTTCTATTTCACCCTCGGCCAGCGCGAAGGCCTGAACATCGGCGGCGTGCGCGGTTTCGAGCCGGCGCCGTGGTACGTGGTCGGCAAGGACGTCGCCGATAACGTGCTGTACGTCGATCAGGGCAGCGACAGCCCCTGGCTGCATTCGCAGACCCTGTGGTCGGAAACCGCCCATTGGATCGCCGGCCGGCCGCCGGCCGGCCGCTTCGTCTGCAGCGCCCAGACCCGCTACCGCCAGCCCGACCAGGACTGCGAAGTCTGGGTGCGCGACGACGGCAGCGTGGAAGTCCGTTTCGCCCAATCCCAGCGCGCGGTCACGCCCGGCCAATCGCTGGTGCTGTACGACGGCGAGGTCTGCCTCGGCGGCGCGGTGATCGCCGCCACCGACGCACCCGACTGCGCCGCTCCCCTGCCCCCCAAGGAATCCACTACGTAATGGCCGATATCTCCGAACGCGTACTCGCACTCGCCGGCCTGGCCCAGGCCTTGGGCCAGGTGCGGCGCATCGCCGACACCGGCCAGGCCAACGCCGCGGTGCTCGACACCGCCCTGGATTCGGTGTTCCGCATCGACGCCTCGACCCCGGCCGCGGTCTACGGCGGCCTGGCCAATCTGCGCCCGGGCCTGGTGCTGCTGCAGGACTATTTCGTCAACCGCGCCAACGACGAGCACCTGCCGCGCCTCGCCCTGGCAGTGCTGCAGCTCGAGCGCCGTTTCGTCCGCGACGCCGCCATGACCGAGAAGGTCCTGCGCGGTATCCACGGCCAGGCCACCGCTGCCGGCCGCCTCGGCAGCAGCCACCCCGACGTGATCGCCGCCCTCGGTGGCCTGTACGCCGAGACCCTGAGCCACCTGCGCCCGCGGGTGCTGGTCCAGGGCAACCCGCATTACCTCGGCCAGCCCGGCGTGGTCGCCGAAGTCCGCGCCGCCCTGCTCGCCGCGGTGCGCTCGGCGGTGCTGTGGCGCCAGCTAGGCGGCAGCTATTGGGATTTCCTGCTGCGCCGCCGCGCCATGGTCGATGCGATCGAGGCGCGCTTGGGCTGAGGGTCGCGGCACAGCTTCCTTGGTAGGAGCGGCGCAAGCCGCGACCTCGTTCCGGTTGCCGCGTTGTGCGGGTGGGTGCGTCGCTTCGGCGGTCGCGGCTTGCGCCGCTCCTACCCTTTGCTGGCGTGGCGCCCTTGTGGCGGACACCTTCCCTGTAGGAGCGGCGCAAGCCGCGACCAACCGCAGAGACGTACGCAAGCGGCGGCCCCGAAGCGATGCAGCTCCAGGCAAGTCGAAGGCCCGGCTTCGGCCGCTGCGCTTTCGATCACCTCTGCCTTCGGTCGCGGCTTGCGCCGCTCCTACCCTTTGGCGGCGCGGGTTCTCGTGCGGCGAAACCTTCGCCGGTTAGAACGGCGCTAACCACGCCCAACAAAAGACCCCGGCCTCGGCCGGGGTTTTTCGTCATGCATTACCGCTCGGCGATCAGGCCGCGGCCACCGTGTCGGCGACCGTCTTGTAGTCTTCGATCTGATCGAAGTTCATGTAGCGGTAGATCTTGTCGCTGTCGGCCTTGAGCACGCCGACGTCCGCCATGTATTCCTCGCGGGTCGGGATGCGGCCCAGGCGCGAGCAGATCGCCGCCAGTTCCGCCGAGCCGAGGTAGACGTTGGTGTTGCGGCCCAGGCGGTTCGGGAAGTTGCGGGTGCTGGTCGAGAACACGGTCGCGCCTTCGCGCGCCTGCGCCTGGTTGCCCATGCACAGCGAGCAGCCCGGCATTTCCATGCGCGCGCCGGCGGTGCCGAAGGTGCCGTAGTGGCCTTCCTTGGTCAGCTCGGACGCATCCATCTTGGTCGGCGGCGCGACCCACAGGCGGGTCGGGATGTCGCGCTTGCCTTCGAGCAGCTTCGCTGCCGCGCGGAAGTGACCGATGTTGGTCATGCACGAACCGATGAAGACTTCGTCGATGACTGCGCCGGCGACGTCCGACAGCGTCTTCACGTCGTCGGGGTCGTTCGGGCACGCCACGATCGGCTCGACGATCTGGTCCAGATCGATCTCGATCACCGCGGCGTAGTCGGCATCGGCATCGCCTTCCAGCAGCTGCGGGCTGGCCAGCCAGCCTTCCATCGCCTTGATCCGGCGGGCGAGCGAACGCGGGTCGGCGTAACCCTCGGCGATCATCCACTTCAGCAAGGTGATGTTGCTGGTGAGGTATTCGATGATCGGTTCCGGATCGAGCTTGACCGTGCAGCCGGCGGCCGAGCGTTCGGCCGAGGCGTCGGACAGCTCGAACGCCTGCTCGACCTTCAGCTGCGGCAGGCCTTCGATTTCGAGGATGCGGCCGGAGAAGATGTTCTTCTTGCCCTGCTTGGCGACGGTCAGCAGACCGGACTTGGTCGCGGCCAGCGGAATCGCGTTGACCAGGTCGCGCAGGGTCACGCCGGGCTGCATTTCGCCCTTGAAGCGCACCAGCACCGATTCCGGCATGTCCAGCGGCATGACGCCGGTGGCCGCGGCGAACGCGACCAGGCCGGAGCCGGCCGGGAACGAGATGCCGACCGGGAAGCGGGTGTGCGAGTCGCCGCCGGTGCCGACGGTGTCGGGCATCAGCATGCGGTTGAGCCAGCTGTGGATCACGCCGTCGCCCGGGCGCAGCGAGATGCCGCCGCGGTTGGAGATGAACTCCGGCAGGGTGTGGTGGGTCTTGACGTCGACCGGCTTCGGATAGGCCGCGGTGTGGCAGAACGACTGCATCACCAGGTCGGCCGAGAAGCCGAGGCAGGCCAGGTCCTTGAGCTCGTCGCGGGTCATCGGGCCGGTGGTGTCCTGCGAACCCACCGAGGTCATCTTCGGCTCGCAATAGGTGCCCGGACGCACGCCTCGCTGCACACCATCAACTTCGGGCAGACCGCAGGCGCGGCCGACCATCTTCTGCGCCAGCGAATAACCCTTGCCGGTGTCGGCCGGGTTCTGCGGCAGGCGGAACAGGGTCGACGCCGGCAGGCCCAGCGCTTCGCGCGCCTTGGCGGTCAGGCCGCGGCCGACGATCAGCGGGATGCGGCCGCCGGCGCGCACTTCGTCGAGCAGCACGTCGGACTTCAGCGCGAACTCGGCGATGACCTGGCCGTCCTTGATGGCCTTGCCGTCGTAGGGACGCAGTTCGACCACGTCGCCCATGTTCATCTGCGACACGTCGAGTTCGATCGGCAGCGCGCCGGCGTCTTCCATGGTGTTGTAGAAGATCGGCGCGATCTTCGAACCCAGGCACACGCCGCCGAAGCGCTTGTTCGGGATGAACGGAATGTTTTCGCCGGTGAACCACAGCACCGAGTTGGTGGCCGACTTGCGGCTGGAACCGGTACCGACCACGTCGCCGACGTAGGCGACCAGGTGGCCTTTGTCCTTGAGCGATTCGATGAAGGCGATCGGACCGCGCTTGCCGTCTTCCTCGGGCACGATGCCGTCGCGGGCGTTCTTCAGCATCGCCAGCGCGTGCATCGGGATGTCCGGGCGGGTGGTCGCATCGGGCGCCGGCGACAGGTCGTCGGTGTTGGTCTCCCCGGTCACCTTGAACACGGTGATGGTCAGGCTTTCCGGCACTTCCGGACGGCTGGTGAACCATTCCGCGTCGGCCCAGCTCTGCAGCACCGACTTGGCGTTGGCGTTGCCGGCCTCGGCCTTGTCCTGGACGTCGTGGAAGGCGTCGAACATCAGCAGGGTCTTCTTCAACGCTTCGGCGGCGATGGTGCCGACCTGGGCGTCGTCGAGCAGCTCGACCAGCGGATGGATGTTGTAGCCGCCGAGCATGGTGCCGAGCAGTTCGGTCGCGCGCTCGCGGCTGATCAAGGCGTTCTTCTCGGTGCCGAAAGCGAGCGCGGCGAGATAGGAGGCCTTGACCTTGGCGGCGTCGTCGACGCCGGCCGGCACGCGCTGGGTGATCAGGTCGAGCAGGAATGCCTGCTCCTCGGCAGCATGGTCGCCCGCCGGCGGCGCTTTCAGCAGCTCGATGACCTCGGCGGTCTGCTGGGCGGTCAGGGGCAGCGGCGGAATGCCCAGCGCGGCGCGCTCGGCAACGTGTAGGCGATAGCTGGAGAGCATGGAGATTCCCGTCGGAGTGAAGCGGTAAAGACGTGGCACTGGCTGCGTGGGTCCGCCGCCGCGACCGGCGCGTGCGGATTTAACGTGGCGAGTTGCTGGTGGCGAATTGCTGGGAGGCAAGGCCGTGGGCGCCCGCGAAAGGGCACGGCCTCGACCGCGTATTTTGCCTTCAAAGGGCTTTCGCGGCAAACGCGGCCACGGCGCCGGGCCTCGCCGCGCAAGGCTTTGCGCGATCCGTCCATACGCTTGCGGCGGAACGCTGTAGCCCGCTTGCGACCATGGTCTGCACGCTTCCTGAACCCGATAAAGCGATAATCGGCGCCAACGCCAGCCACCGCGCCCGTTCCCCCGACGCGCCAGCCTCCGTACCGCCCCGGCGGCACGCCAGCCGTATCCAAGGAGCTCCACCGACATGCCCGACTCCTATTCGACCCGCCGCAAACTTTCCGTCAACGGCCGCGACTACACCTACTTCAGCCTGCCGGCCCTGGGCGAGCGCTACGACATCAGCCGCCTGCCCTACTCAATGAAGATCCTGCTCGAGAACCTGCTGCGCCACGAAGACGGCGGCGCCACGGTCGGCAAGGACCACATCGAGGCGGTCGCGCGATGGGACGCCACCCGCGAGCCCGACACCGAGATCGCCTTCATGCCGGCGCGCGTGGTCCTGCAGGACTTCACCGGCGTGCCTTGCGTGGTCGACCTGGCGGCGATGCGCGACGCGGTCGGCCGGCTCGGCGGCAACGCGCGCCAGATCAACCCGCTGATTCCCTCCGAACTGGTCATCGACCACTCGGTCCAGGTCGATGTGTTCGGCAGCCCCGAGGCGCTGGACCTGAACGGCAAAATCGAGTTCCAGCGCAACATGGAACGCTACAGCTTCCTGCGCTGGGGCCAGAAGTCGTTCGAGAACTTCAAGGTGGTGCCGCCGAACACCGGCATCGTCCACCAGGTCAACCTGGAGAACCTGGCGCGCGTGGTCATGGGCCGCGAAGTCGACGGAGATTTACAGGCCTTCCCCGACACCGTGTTCGGCACCGACAGCCACACCACCATGATCAACGGCATCGGCGTGCTCGGCTGGGGCGTCGGCGGCATCGAGGCCGAGGCGGCGATGCTCGGCCAGCCCTCGTCGATGCTGATCCCGCAGGTGGTCGGCTTCAAGCTCAACGGCCAACTGCCGGAAGGCGCGACCGCGACCGACCTGGTCCTGACCGTCACCCAGATGCTGCGCAAGCACGGCGTGGTCGGCAAGTTCGTCGAGTTCTTCGGCGACGGCCTCCAGCACCTTCCGCTGGCCGACCGCGCGACCATCGCCAACATGGCGCCCGAGTACGGCGCGACCTGCGGCATCTTCCCGATCGACGCCGAGGCGGTGACCTATCTGCGCCTGTCGGGCCGCTCGGAGGAACAGATCGCTCTGGTCGAGGCCTATGCCAAAGCCCAGGGCCTGTGGCACGAGCCCGGCCAGGCCCACGCCACGTATTCGGCCACGCTCGAGCTCGACCTCGGCGACGTGCGTCCGTCGATGGCCGGCCCGAAGCGTCCGCAGGACCGCGTTCTGCTCGAAAACGTGCACACCAACTTCAGCGAGAACCTCGGGCCGCTGGTCGCCAACCGGAAGCCCAGACTTGGTTGCGCCGTAGACGAGCTCAAGGGCGAAGGCGGCGGCCAAACGCAGGCCGATCACCTGGCGGCCAAGCCGGTGTCGAAGATCCGCATCCACGATCAGGACGCCGACCTGTGCGACGGCTCGGTGGTGATCGCTGCGATCACCTCCTGCACCAACACCTCCAACCCGGCGGTGATGCTCGGCGCCGGCCTGCTCGCGCGCAACGCCGCACGCCTGGGCCTGAAGTCCAAGCCCTGGGTCAAGACCTCGCTCGGCCCGGGCTCGCTGGTGGTCACCGACTATCTGCGCAAGGCCGGCGTGCTCGCCGACCTGGAAAAGCTCGGCTTCTACGTGGTCGGCTACGGCTGCACCACCTGCATCGGCAACTCCGGCCCGCTGCCGGACGAAGTGTCCAAGGGCATCGCCGAGAACGAACTCGTCGTCGCCTCGGTGCTGTCGGGCAACCGCAACTTCGAAGGCCGCGTGCATCCGGAAGTGAAGGCCAACTACCTCGCCTCGCCGCCGCTGGTCGTCGCCTATGCGATCGCCGGCACGGTCAATATCGACCTGACCAAGGAACCGATCGGCAAGGGCGCCGACGGCCAGGACGTGTACCTGCGTGACATCTGGCCGAGCAACAAGGAAATCGGCGACATGATCGCCGCGACCGTCGGCCCGGAACTGTTCGCGCAGAACTACGCCGACGTGTTCAAGGGCGACACCCGCTGGAACCAGATCGCCTCGCCCGACGGCGAGTCCTTCCGCTGGGAAGAAAGTTCGACCTACATCAAGAACCCGCCCTACTTCGACGGCATGACCATGCAGGTCGGCAGCATCGACGATGTCCACGGCGCGCGGGTGATGGGCCTGTTTGGCGACTCGATCACCACCGACCACATCTCGCCGGCCGGCAACATCAAGAAAGATTCGCCCGCCGGCCGTTTCCTGGTCTCGCGCGGCGTGCAACCGGCCGACTTCAACAGCTACGGTTCGCGCCGCGGCAACGACGATGTGATGGTGCGCGGCACCTTCGCCAACATCCGCATCAAGAACCTGATGTTCGGCGGCGAAGAAGGCGGCAACACCCTGTACTACGGCGGCAACGGCGCCGCGCCGGAAAAACTCGCGATCTTTGATGCGGCGATGAAGTACAAGGCCGACGGCGTGCCGCTGGTGGTGTTCGCCGGCAAGGAATACGGCACCGGCTCCTCGCGCGACTGGGCCGCCAAGGGCACCAACCTGCTCGGGATCAAGGCGGTGATCGCCGAAAGCTTCGAACGCATCCACCGCTCCAACCTGGTCGGCATGGGCGTGCTGCCGCTGCAGTTCAAGGACGGCGAGAACGCGCAGAGCCACGGCCTGGACGGCTCGGAAGTCGTCGACGTGATCGGCCTGGACGACGGCGCCGCCAAGACCGCCACCCTGGTGGCGAAAAAGGCCGACGGCAGCGAGAAGCGGTTCGAGGTCAAGGTGCTGCTGCTGACGCCGAAGGAAGTCGAGTACTTTCGCCACGGCGGCATCCTGCACTACGTGCTGCGCCAACTGGCTGCGCGCAAGGCGGCTTGAGCGGTAACTGACCGAGCGGAAGACCCGCCGGTGGCCTCGCCGCCACCGGCATCCCGGGAGAGCGGCTTCGGCCGCTCTCGTCGTATTCGTTTGCTCGCTCTCGGTTTCGCGTGCGGCCAGAGTGGCGTTGCGAACGGCGGCGGCCGAACTACAGCTTCGCGGTCCAACGTGCCGAGGTCATGCGCCAGTCGCCGGCTTCCTCGCGCCAGCCGGTCTCCACTTCGTACAGCCGCGCGGCCTCGGGCAAGGGCTGACCGGAGCCGCCGGTCAATGCCGCGGTGAAACGCACGGTCGCATGGTCGGGCCGCATGGCGATGTCGAGCGGGCCGATGGCGACGCCGAGCCGGCGATAGCGCAGGAAGCTGCCGACCGCGAGCCGGCGCGCACCTTCGCGGTCCAGCCCCTCGGGGCCGACGAAATCGGCCGCCAGCCAGTCCTGCAGGGCCGGGGCGTCGCGCTCCTCGATCGCCGTCTGCAACTGCGCGACCGAATCGCGCAGGCGCTGTTCCGGCGGGTCGCGGCCGCAGGCCGTGGCCAGCACCGCCAGGATCATGGCCAGCAGCAAGACCAGTGCATGGCCGCGCCATGGCGCCGCAAGGCGCCTTGTCGGCCGCGCGGCGATCCCATCCTCGCGGCTGTTCGCAATCTTCATCGGACCTCCTCCCCCTGGCCGCAATCCTCGCACCGGTAGCGGCGGCGGTCGCTTGGCACGACCGTTCGCGCGCCGCCTCGGAGCCTCATCCTGACAGGTCCGCAAGGCCTCGGACAATGTCCGCACCGCCCTTCGCAGCATCGCCTTGCCAGTCTGTAGAGCCTATGCTCCAATCGAGAAAATACCGTACGGCAGCGCACACAGCGGGCCGGCGGCCAGAATCGACGAGCGATTAGAGAGGGGATCGCGATGAGTTTCGAACGTCCGTGGCTTGCTCAGTATCCTGATGGCGTGCCGGCACAGATCGACGTGGACGAGTTTCCGTCCATCGTATCGGTGCTGGAAAACGCCATCGAAAATTATCGCGACCGTCCCGCCTTCTCCAATTTCGGCAAGGTACTGACCTACGGCGACATCGACCGGCTCAGCGCGCAGTTCGCCGCGTATCTGCTCGGCGAACTCAAGCTCAAGAAGGGCGATCGCGTCGCGATCATGATGCCCAACTGTCTGCAGTATCCGATCGCGACCTTCGGCGTGTTGCGCGCCGGCCTGACCGTGGTCAACACCAATCCGATGTACACCGCGCGCGAGCTCAAGCATCAGCTCGACGACTCCGGCGCCGCGGTGATCTTCGTGCTCGACAACTTCGGCAAGACCGTGCAGGACGTGGTCGGCCAGACTCAGGTCAAGCAGGTCATCACCACCGGCCTGGGCGACATGATCGGCGGGCTCAAGGGCCCGGTGATGAACTTCGTCCTGAAGTACGTCAAGAAGATGGTGCCGGACTACGACATCCCCGGCGCCGTGCGCTTCCGCGACACCCTGACTCTCGGGCAGATGCACAAACTGCCGGACATCGAGATCTCGCCGAACGACATCGCCTTCCTGCAATACACCGGCGGCACCACCGGCGTGGCCAAGGGCGCGATGCTGACCCATCGCAACCTGGTCGCGAACATGCAGCAGGCCGCGGCCTGGGTCGGCACCAACGCCAAGCCCGGCTACGAAATCATCATCACCGCGCTGCCGCTGTACCACATCTTCGCGTTGACCGCGAACGGACTGGTCTTCATGAAGTTCGGCGGCCTCAACCACATGATCACCAATCCGCGCGACATGCCGGCCTTCGTCAAGGAACTGAAGAAGACCCCGTTCACCGCGATCACCGGCGTCAACACCTTGTTCAACGGCCTGCTCAACACACCGGGTTTCGACGAGGTCGATTTCTCCCATCTGCACCTGACCCTCGGCGGCGGCATGGCCGTGCAGCGCGCGGTCGCCGAGCGCTGGAAGCAAGTCACCGGCATCACCCTGGTCGAAGCCTACGGCCTCACCGAGACCTCGCCGGCCGCCTGCATCAATCCGATGGACCTGGCCGAGTACAACGGCTCGATCGGCCTGCCGATCCCGTCGACCGACGCCTGCGTCAAGGACGAGAACAACAACATGCTCGGCGTCGGCGAAGTCGGCGAACTGTGCATCAAGGGCCCGCAGGTCATGAAGGGCTATTGGCAGCGTCCGGAGGAAACCGCCAACGTCATCGACGACGACGGCTGGCTGCATACCGGCGACATGGCGCGCATGGACGAGCAGGGTTTCTTCTACATCGTCGACCGCAAGAAGGACATGATCCTGGTGTCGGGCTTCAACGTGTATCCGAACGAGATCGAGGACGTGATCGCGATGATGCCCGGCGTGCTCGAAGTGGCCGCAGTCGGCGTGCCCGACGAGAAGTCCGGCGAGGCGGTCAAGGTGGTGATCGTCAAGAAGGACCCGGCGCTGACCGCCGAGGACGTCAAGGCGCACGCCCGGATCAACCTGACCGGCTACAAGCATCCCAAGTTCGTCGAGTTCCGCACCGAATTGCCCAAGACCAATGTCGGCAAGATCCTGCGCCGGGAGCTGCGCGACGCGCCCAAGTAAGCTTCACGGCACGTGCCGGCGCTCCAGGCACCGTCCCCGAAAGGCCCCTCCGCGAGGGGCCTTTTTCGTTGCCGGTTTCGTTGCCGAATCGGGCACGGGCCGGGGCCTGGAAACGGCCAGGGGCGGGCTGCGGAATGTGCCGGAAATGAATGCGCCAGGACGGAGACCGAACCTTGTCTGAACGATGCCTGGGCGAGGTGTAGCATCGAAACGCGGGTAATCCCGACCCGCCACCCGTCCTTCAGGAGTCCCGCCATGTCCATGTCCGCCCGTCTGCCAATCGCGAACGTCCCCGCCCTGTTCCGTCATGTCGCCGACCCGGCCAGCGGTACCGATTGGGGGTATATGCACGCCCAGCCCGCCAACCACGACGCGCCCTACTCGCCTTGCTTCTCCGAGCATCTGCTCGACGATATGAAGCGCGTGCAGGAACGCATCCGCCGCGAACTCGCTTCCGATTCCGATCCGCGCGCCGGCATCCGCCATTTCGTGCTCGCTTCCGATGCCGACGTGTTCAACCTCGGCGGCGACCTGGCGCTGTTCTCGCGCATGATCCGCAGCGGCAACCGTCAGCGCCTGCTCGAGTACGCTTGCCTGTGCATCGAGGTCGCTTTCAATCTGTATCGGTTGCACGAAGACCGGGTCCACAGCATCGCGGTGATCCAGGGCGACGCGCTCGGCGGCGGCTTCGAGGCCGCGCTGTGCTGCCACACCATCATCGCCGAGGCCGGCACCGGCATGGGCTTCCCGGAAGTGCTGTTCGACCTGTTCCCGGGCATGGGCGCCTACACCTTCCTGACCCGTCGCGTCACCCCGGTCCAGGCCGAACGCATGATGCTCAACGCCCGCGTTTATCCGGTCGAAGAACTGCTGCGCATGGGCGTGGTCGACCAGGTGGTGCCGCGCGGTTACGGCCTGCAGGCGGCGTCCGAACTGATCAAGCGCAACCAGCGCATGGGCAATGCGCTGCGGGCGATGAACACGGTCCGCCAGGCCTGCCGTCCGGTCAGTCTCGACGAGCTGCTGTCGGTGACCACCGAATGGGTCGATGCGGCGATGCGCCTCAACGATCGCGGGCTCAAGACCATGGAACGCCTGGTGCGTGCGCAGCAGCGCCGGGCCGGCGCGATCGTGCCGGCGCTGGCGCTGGCCTGATGTCTTGCAGGGGGGGGCCTGCCACGCACCTCGCGTGGCAGGATGCTGTCAAGAAACGTCGGGGACGTCCTTGCCGCGGTTGCCGCGACTGAGGCGCGCGACTTCCTGACGGCTGACGTCGGCGACCGCCGACAATTGCGTCGCGAGATCCACGACCAGTTTCGGACACTCGCGAACCAGCACATCGTCGCTTGCGCGCATGACCTGCGAGCAGCGCTCAGCGATCGAGTGCGCACCGAGATTTTCCGCCACGCCCTTGTAGGCATGGGCGATCTCGCGGAACTCGTCCCAACGCGCCACCGCCGCCGCGGCTTCCAGGTCGGTCTGGCAGGACTGCGCGTCCTTCAGGCACTGCTCGACGAAATCGCGCAGGAACTGATCGCCCAAACCCATTTCGGCCAGTTCGGCCAACACCGCCGGGTTGGTCAGCGGACGGCTGACGTCGCTGATCGCGCGCACCGCCGGCAAGCGCTGCGAATCGACCACGTCGGCGATGGTTTCGAGCAGGCGCCCGACCACGATCGGCTTGGTCAGGAACGCCATCGCCCCGGCTTCGCTGGCCGCTTCTGAGGCCTGCAGGGTCGCGTCGGCGCTGAGGATGATGGTCGGCGTGCGGCGGCCGTTGCCGGCCTGCATGAAACGCAGTTGCCGGATCACGTCCAGGCCGCTGAGGCCGGGCATGTGCATGTCGAGCACGGCGAGATCGAACTGGCCGAGTTCGAGCTGGTCCAGGGCCTGTTCGCCGTCGTTGGCGGCCTGCACGCGGTGGCCGGCACGCTCGAGGATGCGGGTCAGCACGGTGCGGTTGGCCGACTGGTCGTCGGCGATCAGCACCCGCAGGCTGCGCACCCGGGTCTTGTGCCGCAGGAACGGGTCCTCGAACGAGATGACCTTGCCGCTGCCCTCCTGCTGGGCGTCGGGCGCGGCCAGGGCGGCCTCTTCCAGGCGCAGCGGCAGTTCGACCCAGAAATGGCTGCCGCCGCCGGGATTGGCCTCCAGGCCGATTTCGCCGCCGAGCAGTTGGGTCAGGGTCTTGGCGATCGTGGTGCCCAGGCCGGTGCCGCCGAAGCGCCGGGTCGGGCCGTTGTCGACCTGCTCGAACGCCTGGAAGATCCGGTCGACGTCCTCGGTCGGCACGCCGATGCCGGTGTCGCGCACCGAGAAACGCAGGCGCACCTGGCGCTCGACCCCGGGCGCGCCCGGGCCGGTAGCCCCGCCCACCAGGCGCGCGACCAGCGACACCCCGCCCTTCTCGGTGAACTTGATCGCGTTGTGCAGCAGGTTCAACAGCACCTGGGTCAGCAGCGCGCTGTCGCCGTTGAGGCGTACCGGCACGTCCTGCTCGACGTCGACCTTGAGCGTCAGCCCCTTCGCCGCGGCCAGCGGTTGCAGCATCTTCTGCAGCCGCTTCATCACTTCCTGCAGGTTGAAGTCGATGTCGCGGCGCTGCAGCTTGCCGGCCTCGATCGCCGAGATGTCCAGCACGTCGTTGACCAGCAACAGCAGCGATTGCGCCGAAGCGTGGATGACGTCGGCGTATTCGCGCTGATCCGGGGCCAGGCGGGTGCCGTGCATCAGTTCGGCCATGCCGATGATGCCGTTGAGCGGGGTGCGCAGCTCGTGGCTCATATTGGCCAGGAACCGGCTCTTGGCCTCGTTGGCGCGGCGGGCGTCCTCGGTCGCTTTCTGCAGGCTGCGCAGCAGCGAGGACAAGTAGGCCGGGATCGCCACCAGGCCCAGCCACAGCCCGGTCGACAGATACGGCTGGCTGCTCCAGTAGTCGTTCTTGAGGACCACCGCCAGGAACGAGGCGCCGGCCAGGGACGCGGCGGTGTACAGGTAGGTGGTGCCGTAGCGCAGGCCGTTGCCGATGGTCACCCACAGCACGATCACGTACAGCGGCGCCAGCGAGGGCGCGTCCAGCGACATCAGCATCGCCAGGGTCGAATAGTCGGCGAGCATGCCGATCCAGCGGCGCAGGTGGGAAACCCCGGGCTGGCGCACGATCGCCGCCATCAGGCCCAGGCCGACCACCGATTCGGCCGACATCACCCACAGCATGGTCTGTGTGGCCACGCTGGCCTGGTCGAAGGCCTGCAGGCCCAGCAGGTAGGCGACGATCAGGCAGGCGATGACCAGCCGCACCAGAGCCTGCCCATGCTCGCTGTCCGGGCGGTTCGAGAGGCGCTCCTTGACCACGCGCAGGATGGAAGCCATCGGCTACTCCAAGCCGGGACGGGGGAAGCTGGCCGAATAACGATCGCAGATTTCGTCGAGCCGGGCTCGGCTGCGGATCAGGGCGTCCACGCAACGTGGATCGAACAAACGACCGCGCTGAGCGTACATATACCCCAATGCCTCCTCCACGTCCCACGCCTTTTTGTACGGACGTGGCGAAATCAGGGCGTCGAACACATCCGCGACCGCCACGATCCGGGCTTCCAGGGGAATATCGTCCCCGACCAGCCCGTCCGGGTAGCCGCTGCCATCGTAGCGCTCGTGGTGGCGCAAGGCGATCAGGGCCCCGGCCTGGATGAACCGGTTCTGGCTGCCGCTGAGCAGTTCGTAGCCGATCTTGGGGTGGCGGCGCATGACCGCCGTCTCCTCCTCGGTCAGCGGGCCGGGCTTCATCAGGACCGCGTCGGGGATGGCGATCTTGCCGATGTCGTGCAGCGGCGCGGCCATCTCGATGACCCGGATCTCGTCCTCGAACATGCCCAGTTGCTCGGCGATCAGGCCGGCGATGTGCGACATCCGCTCCAGGTAGGCGCTGGTGCCGGCATCGCGGTATTCGATGGCACGGGCCAGCCGCGACAGGGTCTCGCGTTCGCGCTCCTCGACCTCGTGCATGCTCGACAGCAGCCGCTGCTCCAGCGACAAGGCCCGCTGTTTGACGTTCTCGGACTGCTGGCGCAGCTGCAGCAGGTTGCGGCAACGCGCGCGCAGCTCGCGCGGGCGTACCGGCTTGACCAGGAAATCGATCACCCCGGCTTCGAGCGCGGCCTGGCGCACCGGTTCGTCGCCCACCACCGTCACCAGGATGATCGGGATGTCCCGGTGCATCGGCAGGCGCCGGAAACGGCGCGCGAACTCCAGCCCGTCGATGCCCGGCATGCGGTAGTCGAGCAGCAACAGATCGGGCTGGTGCGTTTCGCACCACGCCAGCGCCGCCTCGGGCTCACCGAAATCGTGCACCGACAACTCGGACGCGATGTCCTCGATGATGTGGCGCAGCATGGTGCGCGCGGACGTTTGGTCATCGACGATAACGACGTTCACACCGGCTTCCGTAATGGGGTCACCCCCTGTGGTGACCGATCTGGGAGCATACCCCGCCAGGATGCCTGTGACAGCCGCCGAAGGTCCCTAGACGATCCGGGTTCGCCCGCTATCGCCCGGACTCAGTATGCGAATGAGCGCTGTACGTCACGGTTCAACGCGCGCCGACTGAAGAAACGGCCAACCTGCGTTGGCCGTCCATTGTGCTTGGCTGCGTTTGGACTGGGTCGATGGATTTGCCCGGCGTTGCGGCCCATGCGGCCCCAACGCAAACCGGAGGCCGCCGGGCGCCGCCGCCCTGAAACGGCTCAGAGGCCGGCTTCGGGGCGCATATAGGGGAACAGCAGCACATCGCGGATCGACGAGGAGCCGGTCAGCATCATCACCAGGCGGTCGATGCCGATGCCCAGACCGCCGGTCGGCGGCAGGCCGACTTCGAGCGCGCGGATGTAGTCGGCGTCGTAGTGCATGGCCTCGTCGTCGCCGCTGTCTTTCTGGTCGACCTGGGCCTGGAAACGCGCGGCTTGGTCTTCCGGATCGTTGAGCTCGGAGAAGCCGTTCGCCAATTCCTTGCCGCCGATGAACAATTCGAAACGGTCGGTCAGTTCCGGATCGAGGTCGTTGGCGCGTGCGAGCGGGCTGACCTCGACCGGGTGATCGGTGATGAAGGTCGGCTGGATCAAAGTGTGCTCGACGGTCTTTTCGAAGATCTCCAGCAGCAGCTTGCCCCAGCCGTAGTTCGGCTTGACCGCGACCTTGAGGCGCGCGCCGTGAGCGCGCATGGCATCCAGGTCGCGCAGTTCCTCGCGCTTGATCTCGGGGTTGTGTTCGAGCACCGCGTCGGTCATGGACCAGCGCCGGAACTTCGGCCCGAGGTCGATGGGGTTTTCGTCCCACTCGACCTGGGTGGTGCCGAGGACGTCGTTCGCGGCGTGGCGGATCACCGCCTCGGTCAGGTCCATGATCTCGGTGTAGGTGGCGTAGGCCTCGTACAACTCGAGCATGGTGAACTCGGGGTTGTGCCGGGTCGACACGCCCTCGTTGCGGAAATTGCGGTTGATCTCGTAGACGCGCTCGAGGCCGCCGACCACCAGGCGCTTGAGGTACAGCTCGGGCGCGACGCGCAGGTACAACTGCAGGTCGAGCGCGTTGTGATGGGTGGTGAACGGCTTGGCCGCGGCGCCGCCGGGGATGTAATGCATCATCGGCGTTTCCACTTCGAGGAAGCGCCGCGTGTCCAGCCAGGCGCGCATCGAGCGGATGATCTTGGAGCGCTTGACGAACACGTCGCGCGCATCCGGCGACACGATCAGGTCGACGTAGCGCTGGCGATAACGCTGCTCGACGTCGGCCAGGCCGTGGAACTTGTCCGGCAAGGGACGCAGCGCCTTGGTCAGCAGGCGCAGGGTCTCGGCCTTGACCGACAGCTCGCCGGTCTTGGTGCGGGTGATCGGGCCTTCCGCGGCAACGATGTCGCCGACGTCCCAACCCTTGAACTTGTCGTAGGTCTCGCCGAGCGCGTTGGACTGCAGGAACAGCTGGATGCGCCCGGACTCGTCCTGGATCTGGACGAAGCTGGCCTTGCCCATGACCCGCTTGAGCAGGATGCGGCCGGCGACCGCGACCCGACGCGCCTCGCTGTCCAGCGCTTGCTGGGTCCAATGCTCGGCATCGATGTACTGCGCCTGCAGGTCGCCGACGAAGTCGCCTCGGCGGAAATCGTTCGGGAAGGCGATGCCCTCGCCGCGCATGGCCGTGAGTTTGGCGCGACGCTCCGCGATCAGATGGTTCTCGTCGATGGGCGGCAGGCTCGTTTCGTCGGTCATGGTCTGGGAGTTCAGGTAAGGGCTTGGGAAAGCTGGAGGGATGCAGAGTACTGAAGTCGTGGCGCGGGCGCTTGGGGGCGGTCGACGGCAGGCGTGGAGATGGCGCTGGCGGATGCGGACGGTCTTGGCGGCGAGCTTGGCGGGCGAGCTTGGCGGGTGATCCTGCCGGGCGAGCAAGGCGATGGGAGGACGGCGGCAGCCGGCGTGTGTGCGGCAACGCATTCCCGCTCCACCCGCCGCACCGCTCCCCTTCAGCCCGCCATCCCCGCGAAGGCGGGGATCCAGGGCCTCACCGATGCGCACTGCGAAGTCGTTGGATCCCCGCCTTCGCGGGGATGACGACCTGACAGACGCGACGGCTGCAGGACCCGAGTCCCGAGTCTCAGACCGCGTCGATGCGTTTGGAGCCCACTTCCAGACCCGACTTCAGGCTGGCCTCGACGAATTCGTCGAGATCGCCGTCGAGCACCTTCTGGGTGTCGCTGCGTTCGATGCCGGTGCGCAGGTCCTTGATGCGGCTCTGGTCGAGCACGTAGTTGCGGATCTGGCTGCCCCAGCCGATGTCGGACTTGGTCGCCTCGACCGCGTCGCGCACGGCGTTGCGCTTCTGGATTTCCAGCTCGTACAACTTCGCCGCCAGCATCTTCATGGCGCGGTCGCGGTTGGCGTGCTGGCTGCGCTCGGTCTGGCAGGCCACGACTATTCCGCTCGGCACGTGAGTGATGCGCACCGCCGATTCGGTCTTGTTGACGTGCTGGCCGCCGGCGCCCGAGGAACGGTAGACGTCGGTCTTGAGGTCGGCCGGATTGATCTCGATGTCGATCTTGTCGTCGACTTCCGGCGACACGAACACCGAGGTGAAGCTGGTGTGGCGGCGGTTGTCGGAGTCGAACGGCGACTTGCGCACCAGGCGGTGCACGCCGGTCTCGGTCTTCAGCCAGCCGTAGGCGAAATCGCCTTCGACGCGGAAGGTCGCCGACTTGATGCCGGCCACGTCGCCGCCGCTGACTTCCATCAGCTCGGCCTTCCAGCCGCGCGATTCGGCCCAGCGCAGGTACATGCGCAACAGGATCTCGGCCCAGTCCTGGGCTTCGGTGCCGCCGGCGCCGGCCTGGATGTCGACGAAAGCCGAAGAGGCGTCCATCGGCCCGGAGAACATGCGCCGGAATTCGAGTTCCTCGACCTGCTTGGCGTAGCGCTCGACGTCCTCGACCACGGCCAGCGCGGTCGACTCGTCGTCTTCCATTTCGGCCAGTTCGAGCAGTTCGTCGGCGCCGACCAGCCCGTCGGTGAGACGGCGGATGCCGTCGACGACCTTTTCCAGGCTGGCGCGCTCGCGGCCCAGGCCCTGGGCCTGTTCGGCGTTGTTCCAGATATCGGGGCTTTCGAGCTCCCGGTTTACTTCTTCGAGGCGTTCGACTTTGCTGTCGTAGTCAAAGATACCCCCTGAGCGAATCCAGCCGGCCACGAAGGTCGGCGATGCGCTGGCGGACGGGATTGAGCTCGATCATGTCCGATGGTCTTGAATGCGGATGAGAACCGCCGATTCTAGCAGCCCGAGAGTCCAGCACGCCCGCCTGGCCCTCGCAGCCCAGGGTAGGAGCCGCGCAAGCCGCGACCGCGCCCCACCCCCGGCTCGAGCGAACCGGCGGCGGCGAACCGGACCCGGATCAGGCGGCCGGCTCGCTGCGACGTACCGCCCTGCCCCCCCACCTCATCCGACCCGCCTCACTTCACCTCGAACTCGCCGACCATCACCACCTCGCTGCGGTCCTTCAGGCGCAGGGTGACCTTCTGCTCGCGCTGTTGGGCGCCGCCGAAGCCGGTGCTGAGCCACAGGTGCAGGGTCGTCGCCCCAGTCACCAACTGCTGGCGGTCGCCGTAGAAATTGGCCTCGACCTTGTACTTGCCCGGCTTGGCGTCGCGCAGGATGAATTCCTCCGGGCCGTAGCCGCCGGTGAAGTCGTTGGAGATGCGCCCGCCCTGATAGGTCAGCTTGTGGCCGTAGTAGCACTTCTCGCCGTTCGGGTCGGTCACCCACAGGTCCATGTCGCTGTTGTCGCTGTCCCAGCTCAGCACCACCCGCAGGTCCAGCGGCAGGTTGCGCAGCAGGCGCTTATCGATACGCGAGCTGTCCAAGCCTCGCGGATGCGCCGCGACGATGGCGTTGAGTTCGGCCATGGCGATTTCCTCCACGCCCGGGAAGCGGCCGTCCCAGTCGCGCAGGGCGATTTCGTACAAGGCCTCCACCGCCTGCGGGTACTGGGCGTTGGCGGCATAGGCCAGACCCAGGTCGCGGAAGCTCTGCGGCTCTTCCTCGGCCAGGCCGCGCACGCGCTCGAACACCGGCACCGCCAGCGCCGGCTGCTCGGCCTGCATCAGGCGATAACCGAGCACCCGCAGGATGTGGCGGTTCTCCAGGTCCATCTCGGCCAAGTTGGAGAGCACGCGCAAGGCGAGATCGCGCTGGCCTTTCTCGACCAGCACGTCGGCGACATCGAGATAGAAGGCGGTGCTGGTGGCGTGCGAATCGCGCTCGTCGAGGTAGATCGCATAGACGCGGTCGGCGCCGGCCTGGCGCAGGCGCCGCGCGTACGGCGAATCGGGCTGCCAAGGCTGCAGGACGATGCGGGCGCCGGCGCCGGGCTGGGCCGAGCCCTCCTTCGCCTGGTCGCGACTGCCGGTCATGACCACCGACTCCAGGACCGTCGCGTCCGCTTCGGCGGCCGGCATCGGCGCGGAAGCGGCGACCGGGGCGGCCGGCGCCGGCTGATAGGCCAGCGAACGCTGCACCTCGCCTTGCGCCCCCCCGGCGGCACGCCGCAGCTTGGCCTCGTCGGCCAGCTGCGGCGGCATGCCCTTCGGCCACTCGCGTTGCCACCACTCGATGCGCTGCGCATACAAGGCCGCGACCCGGTCCAGGCTCTGCCGGCGCGAACGTTCGCTTTCGCCGCTGCGCTCGGCCTTGAGCCGATGGAACTCGTCGAGGCGATCCGGCGGGGCGATGTCGTAGCGCACGTAGTCGGCCAGATCGTCGAGCACGATCATCGAAGTCTCGGCGGTGACGATGCCGAAGCGCTGGCCGAGACGCGCGATCGCGGCGCGGTTGAGTTCGGCATCGGCCTGCATCGCCCGGATCGAGTACTGCGCCCACAACGCTGCCGGCAGCGCACTGGCCGGCGCATCGGCATCGGCATCGGCTTCGATAGGCACCGCGATCTCGCGGACCCGGCCGCCGTCGCGCACCTTCAGGCTCAGCTTGGCCGGGCGGTCGTTAAGCTTGCCGGCGATGCGCAGCAAGCCGCCGTCGGCGAACGGCGAATCGGCCACCACCTCGCTCGTGCCCAGGCCGTCGACGGCGAGCAACTGCGGCCCTTCGTTGAGCAAGGCATCGGCGGCGCGATCCAGTTCGCCGGCGCGCTGCCAGGCCACCAGACGGCCGCCGTGCGCCTGCGCCAGGGCACGCAGGCCGTCGTGGTCGGAGGCCGCGCCGGCCGAGTTCAGTGCGTACAGACGCTGGCCGGCGAGCAAGGCCGGGAAACGGCGCTGGCCGTAATTGAACAAGCCGTCGCTGACCAGCAGGTATTCCTCGATGCCCGCCTGCGGCTGCCAACCGCCCGGGTCGGTCGCGCCGTCGTAGACCGTGCTGTCGAGCTCGCGCTTGAGCGCCGACCAGTCGCCGCCCGTGACCACGAAGGCTTGCGCCTTCTCGGCGCGGTCGCGCAGCCGGATCAGGCTGACCCGGACCTCGCCGGCAGCGCGGAAATACCGATCCAACAGCGCCAGCTCGCTGGCCCGCTCGCGCTTGCGGCCCGAGGCCGAGCTGTCCCACAACAGGCCGACCGACTTCGGCAGCGTGCGCGGCTGGCGCGCCCCGGCCAGCGGCACTTCGGCCAGGAAGAAACGTTCGCCGTCCCGGTCCTGCGTGTAAGCCCGCGGTGCGGTCGCCGCCGGCACCCGCAGACTCAGACCGTCGCCGAGCGGGCGGCTGCGCAGGGCGAGCCGGTAGCGGCCCGCTTGCGAGGCGATCTCGACTTGTTGGTTCAGGCCGACCATGCGCGGCTTCTGCGCCGAGACCAGCTCGAGGCTGAAACTGCGCGCCTGCGCCGCGAACGCCAGCGGCAGCTCGTAACGCCACTCGCCGTCTTCGCGTGCGAGCGACTCGACCAGTTCCAGCCGCACCCGCCGCGTGCCCTGGGCCGGAATCGGGTAGACCCGCAGCTTGAACTGATTGCCGGCGGTCTTCTCCAACAAGGCCGGATCGACGCCGCGGCGCTCGATCGCCTCGAACACCTGCCGGCCCTTGTCCTTGGGCACCGGCACCGCGGCGCGCAGCTTGCCGTCGATATCGAGGGCGAAGCCGGCGATCTGTTGGCCGTCGCGCAAGGGGAATTGCAACTGCCCTTCGAGCACCCGCCGGTTCGGATTGCGGAACACCAGCTCGACCGAAGTGCGGGCCAACCCGCCGACGATCTCGCCGTCGACGCGCGCCGATTCGAGCACGATGGGCGTTTCGGCGCCGCGCACCTCGAGCAAGGGCGGTGCGGTGATATCCCCGCGGATCTGCGCGCTGGCGACGGTGCCGAGGGCGAGCAACAGGCAAAACACGGAACGAACGACTGCGAAGGACGGTTTCACCGGTCACCTCTTCCTTAAGAACGGGGGCTGCAACCTCATAACGCGGCGACTGCGCGAACGGGGTTGAAGGGTGTCGCTTCCATGCACGTGGCGCGAACGCCACAGCCTGCGGGTGGTTGGTATGGGATGCAAGACGGGCTTGTTGCGGGAGCCTTAGAGCAAATCCCCCCTGCCCCCTATCCAAAGGGGGGAACAGCCAGCATTACCGAAGCTGGAGAACCTGGATCTAGTGCCGCCCACAGCTGCTGCCCGAATCTCGAGTCCCGAGTCCCAAATCTCGAATCCCAAATCCCAAATCCCGAGTCCCGAACACGTGAATCATCGCCCCCTTTGGAAAAGGGGGCGAGCGCCCGGCGACAGCCGATCAAACCCGATCACTGCAGCGCGGGGGATTTGCTCTCGACAGCGAAACCCGGAAACGAAGTCCCTAGTCCGTCAAGGCCGATACAACGAGCGCAGGCTCAAGGCGCGCTGCAGGCTGTCCAGGCCGGCCTTCGACTTCAGCGCGATCTCCACGCTCTCGCCCGGCAACAAGGTCAGGGCGTTGTCGGCCAGCTCGACGTCGTGGTCGCCGAAGTCGATCCAGACCGCGCGCGCCAGTTTGCTCGCCTTCAATTGCAGACGGTAGCCGTCGCCATCGCGGCGCAATTCGCCGCGCAGCTCGGGGTCCTGCCAGGCCAGGCGCCTGGATTCGCCGAAGTACACCGCACGCCGCGACACCGTCTTGCCGTCGACGATCAAGTCGAACACCGCCGCGGTGCGCAAGGGGTCGGCATCGCCGAGCAGCTCGGCGTCGCTCCAGACGCCGGCTGCGGTCGAGGCCAAGGCCGCCAGGGTCGCCGGCTTGCGCTCGTCGCGATGGACGCGGCCGTCGAAATCCATGACCCGCAGGCGCCACTCGCCCTGCAGCGGCGTGGTGCGATCCGACAGCAGACTCAGCTCGGTGCGTCCACTGCCGGGCCGGCGCAGGGGCGCAACGGCGACATCGGCGAAGAAGCGCTTGGCGTGGAAATGCAACGGCTTCCAGCGCCCGTAGTAGTCCAGGCTCGACCACGACGCGCCCGGCCAGACGTCGTTCAACTGCCAGTACAGCGAACCCATCGTGCGCGGACGCGAGGCGCGGTGATGCAGGGCCGCCAACTCGATGCCCTCGGCCTGGACTTGCTGGCTCAGGTAGACGAAATCGGCGAAGTCGCGCGGCTCGCCGTATTCGCGGCGGATGTACAGCAGCAGCCGCGAGTTGCCGTCGCCGGCGAGGAACTTCTGGTGCGCGCGGATCACCGGCGCGTTGATGCCCTGCTCTTCGGGCCGGGCGAAACTGGCGATGGTGCGCAGCGACGGCCAACCCTGCAGGCCGTACTCGGACATGAAGCGCGGGGTCTCGTCGAGGTAGGCCGTCGCCGGCAAGGCCGGGCCGCCCCATACGTCCCAGTAGTGCTTGTCGCCGTTGTCGGAATCGTTGGCCTTGTCGGCCAGGTCGTTGCTCGGCGAACTCGACCAGTACGGCACGCCGGCGCCTTCTTCGGCAACGACCTGGCGCAGATCCGTGCCGAACAAGGCCACATAGCCTTCCCACACCGTCTGCGCGAACTTCGGATCGGCGGCCGCCAGCTTGGTCCGATGGCCCCAGTCCTTCCACGCGGTTTCTTCTTCGTTGTTGCCGCACCACAGCACGATGCTCGGGTGGTTGCGCAGGCGGCGCACGTTGTCGCGCGCTTCCGCGACGACGTTGGCGCGGAAAGCCGGATCGAAGCCCGGCGGCATGCCGCCGCCGAACATGAAGTCCTGCCAGACCATCAGCCCGAGTTCGTCGGCCAGCTCGAAGAAGTCGTCGGATTCGTAATAACCGCCGCCCCAGTTGCGCAGCATGTTCATGTTGGCGTCGCGCGCGGATTGCAGGTCGCGGCGCAGGCGCTCGCGGGTCACCCGTGCCGGGAAGGCGTCGAACGGGATCGCGTTGGCGCCCTTGGCGAACACCGGGATACCGTTGACGACGAAGGCGAAGCCCTGGCCGCCGGCATCGCGCTCGCGGCGCAGCTCGATGCTGCGCAGGCCGGTGCGACGCTGGCCGACCGCCTGCACGCCCTCGGCGTCGCGCACCCGCGCCTTGAAGGTGTACAAGGCCTGCTCGCCGTAACCGACCGGGTACCACAGGCGCGGCTGGGCGATCGTCAGCGGCACCGACACGGTGTTGCGGCCGCTGCGCAGTTCGGTCTCATGCTTCAGGGTCTTGCCCTCGCCGTCGGGGCCGGCGTAGTCGATCTCGACCGTGGCCGCTCCGGCGCGGTCGCTGTCGATCTCCAGCTCGACCGTGGCCTCGGCCGCTTCCCGCGCGATGCGGCGTGGCTGCACGTGCAAGTCGGCCAGGCGCAGGCGGTCCCAGCTTTCCAGCCGCACCGCGCGCCAGATGCCGGCGCTGACGTAGCGCGGGCCCCAATCCCAGCCGTAGTGATAACCGGGCTTGCGCACGAAGTTCGCGGTCATCGCGTCGCGCGGCTCGTCGCCGTACGGCGACGGGTAATTGCCGGCGATCTTGTGCGGCATCGCCTGCACCTGCGGCAGCAGGCGGCGGATCGGCGAATCGAACACCACCCGCAGTTCGTTGCCGCGCTCGCGCAACTGCGCCCAAGTCGGCACGCGCCAGGTGCGGAAACTGTTGTCGGCCTTGAGCAGTTCGACGCCGTTGAGCTGCACGGTCGCGAACGTATCCAGGCCCTCGAACACCAACTCGACGTGCGCGCGCGCCAGGGTGACGCGGTCGACGTCGAAACTCGTGCGGTATTCCCACTGCGCCAGGCCGATCCATTGCAGGCTGCGCTCGCGCGCGCCGACGTAGGGGTCGGCGATCAGGCCGGCGGCGAACAGGTCGGTATGCACATGCCCCGGCACCTGCGCCTTGCGCCAATCGGTGGCGGCGGCATGCGCGGCGGCTTCGGGATCGCCCGGCATCAGCCGGAACTGCCAATCGCCGTGCAGGGGCTGCGAGCTCGCTTCGGCCGCCCGGGCCCAATCCGCGCTCAGGGCCGCGGCCAGCATCAGGCCGATCGCGGCGGCCGTGCGCAGTGCCGAAACGAAGGTGTTCTTGGACCGAAGTGTCGCCATGCTTGCCCCGAGGGAGTCGCTTGCCGTGGTTGCGCGGCCGCTTGCGGCGGCCGGCCATGAGTCATCGCCAGATCGTGGCCGAGGCCTCGGAAAAACGGGGGCGCCTATCCAGGCGCCCCCTGCCCGAGAATCGGGAAAAAACCCTGCGTCCCGCCTGGAGAGCGCGGAATCGCCGGGCCACCACCGCTTACTGGAGAGCGTTTGCCGCGGCCGGTCGCGAACGACCGGCCGCTCGTACGTGCGTTACTTCGCTCAGAGCTTGCCTCAATCGAGCCGGCCTCAATCGAGCCGGCCTCAATCGAACCTGCCTCAATCGACCTGCCTCAATCGAATTTGTAAACGAACTCGGCCGAGATTTCGCGGCCGACCCGCGAGAACACGCGTTCGTTGGCATAGATGAAGAACATCTTGTACGGGTCCTTGTACTCGGCCTCGTCGAGCAGGTTGTCGATATACAGGTTGATCCGGGCCTGTTCGGTCAACTGGTAGCCGGCGGTCAGGTTGAAGTAGACCGGCGCCTTCAGCTTGCCGACCATCCGGCATTCGGTCGAGGTCTGGCCCGGCATGACCGGCGCGCAGCGGTTGTAGTTGTCGCCGTTGGTATGGCCGATGCGATTGGCGAACAGGGTGGCGTTCCAAGGACCGCGCGACCAGCTGGCGCTGGCGCGGGCGAAGGTACGCACATCGTTGTCGCGGTTTTCCTGCATCGGCGCGCCCGGGTCGCGCTGCTCGTTGTTCTTCAACTGGTTGGTGTAATTCAGCGCGAAGCTGAAATCGCCCCAGGCCGTCGCCGGCAGCTTGTAGCGGGCCGACACGTCGACGCCCGCGACTTCGCGGTAGGCGATGTTGATCGGGCCGCTGCGCACCGAGGTCACCTGGCCCAGCGGGTAGTTGGGGTCGGCGACGCCGAAGGCGTTGGTGCCCGGGCTGCTGCGAGTCACCCGCGAGAGGATGTTCGAACAGGTCGACGAGCCCGGCGTGACCTGCATCCGGTCCGAGGACCTGCGCGGAACGCCGTTGATGCACTGGCTTTCCAGGTCGAGGATGTCGGCGATGTCGAAATCGCGGACCTGGTTGTCGATGGTCATGCGCCAGTAGTCGGCACTGAACGACAGGTTGTCGGTCGCATCCCAGACCAGGCCGGCGCTCCACGACTTGCCGGTCTCGCTGTCGAGCTTGAGGTTGCCGGTGCGGCTGGTGGCGTGACGGTAATACACCGACGCCGAGCCGCAGTTCGGGCCCTGGTTGCGCTTGATGCACGAAGCGACGTCGGCGCTTTCCTGGGTGCCCGTGCCGCTGGTGGCGAACAGGTAATGCATGTCCGGCGCGCGGAAGGTGGTGTTGTAGGCGCCGCGCAGCAGCAGGCTGTCGATCGGGCGCCATTCCAGGCCCGCGTTCCAGGTGAAGTTGCCTTCCTTGCGGCTGTCGTCGTCGTAACGGTCGAAGCGGCCGGCCGTGGTCAGGTCCAGCGATGCCAGCAGCGGGAACTTGAACTCGACGCCCGCCGCGTAGCGCTTGCGGTCGCCGCCGCCCTGGTTGGTGCCGCCGGGTTGGTCGTACTGCTTGTTGGGGCCGAAGGTCAGCGGATCGGGGCTCAGGCGATAGCCTTGCGAACCCGCTTCCAGCACCGCGGCGAAACCGACCGGGCCGGCCGGCAGATCGAACAGATCGCCGTTGACCGCGAACTGGGCCTGGTTCATCCACGACTTGGCGCTGGAGTGGCCGTGGGTGGTCAACCTTTGGAAGGTCGCCATGTCCATCGGGTTCCAGAACCGGCTCTGGTTCAACTGATAGGCCGGCAAGCCGCCGTTCGTGCCCAGCTGAGGCCCGAGGAAATACTCGTCGACCGCGCTCTGCACCACCGAGGGGAAGCTGAAGTCGACCTTGTACTCGGTGCGGCCGATGGTGGCGTCCCAGTTGAGTTTCTCGCCGAAGCTGCCGCGCAGACCGCCGGCGAGGTCCCAGGAGCGTTCGTTGGTATAGAACAGGAACGGATCGCGGCCGCCGGCCTCGGGCACGGTGAAAGCGCGACGCGCCTGGTAGCTGCGGCCGGTGCCCTGATCGTAGAAGGCCCCGCCGCGATTCAACTCGAAGCGCAGTGCCTCGTCCTGGCGCGATTCGCCTTCGCTGTCCCACAACGACGCACTGACCCAGGCCTGCATGCCGTTGTCGAAGTCGTAGCTGAAGTTGCCGAAGGCCGAGACGTTGTTGGAACCGTTGCGCAGGCTCCACAAGGCGTTGCCCTTGCTCTGGGTGCAGCTGTAGCCGGGGAACTCGGGCGCGTTGCCCTCGTTGCCGATGAAGTTATGCAGCGGCAGGTCCTGGAAGCGGTCGCAAGCGCCGGTCGGCGGCGTGACGCGCCGCTTGCTGGCGCTGTCGATCAGTTCCACGCCCCAGACCCAGGGCCAGGGGTCGTTGACCAAGGGCTTGACCGTGTTGGCCGGCTCGAGGTCGGAATCGACGAACTCGCGGTCGCCGGCGAACAAGGTCTCGCGGCCGCTCCACTGCACGCCGTAGGTCGCGCTCCACTTGTCGCCGGTGCGGCCGCCGGTCCACGACAGGTCGAAGGAATCGCCGCCGCCGCGGCTGGTGGTGCCGCCCTTGATGCGCACTTCGTCGCCGTTGAAGTTCTTCTTCATGATGACGTTGATCACGCCGGCCATGGCGTCGGAGCCGTAGATCGCCGAGCCGCCGCTGGCCAACACTTCGATGCGCTCGACCGCGGCCATGGGGATGTTGTTGAAATTGGCGAAGTTGCCGCGGCCCTCATAGGGCAGCGGGTAATCGGCGACGCGGCGGCCGTCGATCAGCAGCAGGGTGCGGCCCGGCCCGAGGTTGCGCATGTTGAGCGGGCTGGCGTTCGGCGTCGGGCCCTTGTTGACGTCGGCCTGGACCGAGCCGGTGACCTCGGTCAGGGTGCTCAGCGCCTCGTACACGGTCGAGAAGCCTTCGCGCTTGATCTGGTCGGCGCTGATCACCGTGACCGGCGCCGGGCCTTCGATTTCCGCGCGCTTGATGCGCGAACCGGTGACGGTGATCTTGTCGATCGCCTTGACCTCGCCGGCCGCCGTTGCCGCCTCCGCGCTCGCTTCCTGCGCGGCCGCGGCGAACGGCAGATACAAGGCGGCGAGCATCGCCGCGGTCAAGACGTTCCTGTGTGCGCGGTGGCGCTCGGCCGAAGTACGGCTCGGATGCTGGCGCTCGTTGCGGTGCTGATTGTGGTTCACCTGCTACCCCTCCCAATCGCGGCCGAACCCTCGGCCAAGGTTGCGTTCGTGCTGTATGCAGCGTTTTTTTGTGGCGTTTTTGTGGCGTTGTTTATTTGGATCGATCTAAAACTCAAGCAAAAAAATCCACCCGCACATCGTCGAACGTCCGCTGCGAACGGCGCGGCGCGCATCAATGCACCGCCCCCTTCGCATCGAGATCCTGCAGCGCCTGGTCCGGCGCCGCCCAACGCAGACGCAGGCTCTGCCCGCCTCCGCGCTGGTACCAAGCCAGGCGCAGGCGATGCCAGCCGCGCCGCAGCGGCAGCGAGCCCTGCAGCGTCTGGTCGTAGCTGTCGTTGCGGATCACCCGCTCGCCGTCGACGTACAAGGCCGAACGATCGTCGCCCTGCAGAGCGAAACGATAGACGCCGTCGGCCGGCACTTCGATCAGGCCTTCGTACTGCAGGCCGTAGCGGCTTTGCCGCGCATACGGCGCCAGATCCAGCGAGGTCGCCACGCCCTGCTCGACCGGCCCGGTCGCGGCCTCGAATTCGTCGAGGGTGGAGAACTGGCCTTCGTACAGGCGATAGCTCAAGCCCGCGCTCTTGCGCTTGGGCGGCGCGACCGCCGCGCGATAGCTGCGGTACTGCACCTGGGCGCTGTGTACGCCGCTGCGGCGGCCGTTGCCGAGCACGGTGACGGTGCGCAAGCTGCGCACCTGGTCGAGCGGCACGCGCAGTTCGATCGGGCCTGCGTACACCGGCGAGGCATCGGTCGGCTCGCTGCCGTCGACGGTGTAGTGGATGGTGGCTCCCTGCACCGATGCGGTCAGCTCGAACACCTGCGCGAATTCGTCGGGCGCGTCCCTGCCCTGCACCTGCATCACGTCGACGAGCCCGGCCGGCGCCGAGATGCGGTAGCCGACCTGTGCACGGTCCAGGTGCGGGAACTGACCGCGCAGGCGCTGTTGGAAGTCGGCGAAATCGCGGTCGCTCTGCGGCGTCCAGGCGACTTCGGCCAGGGCGAGCAAGCGCGGGAACACCATGTACTCGACCATCGCCTCGGTCTTGAGGTACTCGGTCCAGACATTGCCCTGCACGCCCAGCACGTGCCTGGCCTGCGCGGCGTCGAGCTCCTTCGGCACCGGGTCGTAGCCGTAGACCTTGTCCAGGCTGAGTTCGCCGCCGAGGTTCCACTGTTCGTGGCGCGCCGGGCCCTGGCCATAGTCGAAATAGCAGCACTGGGTCGGGGTCATGATGACGTCGTGGCCCTGGCGCGCCGCGGCGATGCCGCCGGCTTCGCCGCGCCAGGACATCACCGTCGCGTCGGGCGCCAGGCCGCCTTCGAGAATCTCGTCCCAGCCGATGATGCGCTTGCCGCGCGAATGCAGGAACTTCTCCATGCGCTGGATGAAATAACTCTGCAGCTCGTGTTCGTCCTTCAGGCCTTCGCGGCGGATCACCGCCTGGGCGACCTCGCTGCTCTGCCAGCGCGTCTTCGGCGCTTCGTCGCCGCCGATGTGCAGGTAAGGCGCCGGGAACAGCGCCACCACTTCGTCGAGCACGTTCTCCAGGAACTTGAAGGTTTCTTCCTTCGGGCAGTAGATGTCGTCGTACACCCCCCAGTTGCTGCCGACCTCGAACGGCCCCGGCGTGCAGGCCAGTTCCGGATACGCGGCCAGCGCGGCCAACGAGTGGCCCGGCATTTCGATTTCCGGGATCACCGTGATATGGCGGGCCTTGGCGTAGGCCACCACCTCGCGCACTTCGTCCTGGGTATAGAAGCCGCCGTAGGGCTTACCGTCGCCGACATAGGGATCGATGTTGCGGCCGAGCACGGTTTCCTTGCGCTGCGCACCGATCTTGGTCAGTTTCGGATAACGTTTGATCTCGATGCGCCAGCCCTGGTCTTCGGTCAGGTGCCAGTGGAAGGTGTTGAGCTTGTACTGCGCCATCAGGTCGAGATAGCGCTTGACGAAGGCGACCGGGAACATATGCCGGCCGACGTCGAGGTGCATGCCGCGATAAACGAAACGCGGCTGGTCCTCGATGCTCAACACCGGCAAGCGCAACGCTTGCGCGCTGCGCGCTGCCGGCAACAACTGGCGCAGCGATTGGTAGCCGTAGAACAAGCCCGCGGGCGGACCGGACAGACGGATGCCGCGCGCGGTGATCTCCAGGGTATAGCGTTCTTTCGAGCGCGCATCGGCGTGGGCGGCGACCGGCTCGGCGACCAGTTGCACATAACGGCTGGGGTCGGCCTCGCCCTTGTGCGTGCGCGGCGCGCCGCTGCGCAGCGGCAGGGTCAAGCCCTGGGTCGCGGTCAGTTCATCGCGCAGCAACTGGGCGACCGCGCGCGCTTCGGCGTTGTTGGCGTAGAGCGTGGTCGTATCGTCGAGCACGAACTCGCCGTCGCCGCGCCGCAGCTTCGCCGGCAGCGGCACCAGTTCGGGCGCGGCCAGCGCCGTACCGGCTTGGGCGGTGGGCTTGTTCGCGGCGGCCAGCGGAACCTCGTCCGCGTGCGCCAGCGGCGCGAGGCCGATCGCCGCGCCGACCAGGCTCAGCATCGCCACGCGCAGTTTCGAACGTCCCATCTTCGCCAATGCGTCTTTCATCGAATCGGTTTCCTCGGACTGCTTCGAATCGCCTGCCGCTTTGAGTTCCGTGGTCCCTGCGAAATGGGCGGACTCCGGGGCCATGCCGCTCTGAGTTTCGTCATCCCCGCGCAGGCGGGGATCCAGAGACCTCAGACCTATAACGCAGTGAAGCCCTGGACCCCCGCCTTCGCGGGGATGACGGTCTGGAAGAAGACGAACCCAGACCGGACTTCACTGCCATCACCTCATTGCCTCAACCTCATTGCCTCAACTTCAGCGCCATGAGTTCAGCGCCATGATTTCGGCGCATCGAACCCATCACTTCGGCGAGGCGCAGGCCGATTTCGGCAGCGCTTCCGCCTGGGTACCCCAGCCGCTCACCGGCGGCGTCTTGTCGAGTGCGAACCGCAAAGTGCCGCCGTTGCGCAACTTCGCCCAATCCAGCCAGACCTGGTCCTGCGGCTTGCCGTCGAAGCTGGCCGAGTGCACGTACTGCAGGCCGCGGCCGTCCGCACCGGGCGCTTCGATGGTCAGGGTCTTGCCCTGACCCAGGTCGAGTTCGACCTTCTCGAAGCGCGGCGTGTGCAGCAGCAGTTCGCCGGTGCCCGGCACCGCCGGGTACAGGCCGATCGCGCTGAACAGATACCAGGCCGACATCGTGCCGAGGTCGTCGTTGCCGGTCACGCCATTAGGCGCGTTGGTGAACAAGGCCTGCGCCGAGCGCAGCACCGCGGTGGTCTTCCACGGCTGGCCGATCAGCG
This sequence comes from Lysobacter sp. CA196, assembly GCF_052078695.1. Taxonomy (NCBI): domain Bacteria; kingdom Pseudomonadati; phylum Pseudomonadota; class Gammaproteobacteria; order Lysobacterales; family Lysobacteraceae; genus Lysobacter; species Lysobacter sp. CA196. Next base: position 73,234 of record NZ_JBQJIN010000025.1, read on the forward strand.
TGTACATCCACGGGCTGTGCAGATCGGGCTCGTTGTTCGGGTTGTAACGGTATTGGTTGTAGTAGCTGTACGGCCCGACCACCCACTGCTTGCGCGCCGCATTGAGCGGATCGGTGACGAGTTGCTCGTAGGCGAAGAACGCATCCAGGCGCTTGCCGGTCTGCTCGCTGCCGCCCATCGCAGCGACCAGGCCGGGCATGTCCTGCTGCACCAGCCACTGGTACTGCCAGGCCGTGCCTTCGTGGAAGCCGTGGTGCGAACGCGGGCTGTAGCCGCCGTCGGCCTCGACATAGAACTTGCCGTCGTCCAGGCGCGGACGCGGGAAGCCGCGGAAACCCAGTTCCGGATCGGCCGCCCCGGCATCCCAGACCTTGCGCCAGTTGCGGCCGCGCTCGCGCAAGGTCGCCGCGTCGGCGCCCTGGCCCAGCGCGTCGGCCATCTGCGACAGCGAGCAATCGGCCAAGGCGTATTCCAGGGTCGAGGAACCGCCGTGGTGCGGGTCGACGTCCATGCTCTTGGCCGGGAACGCACGGTCGTACTGGACGAAGCCGCGTTCGAGGTAGCTCGGATTGCCGGCGCGGCCGTTGCTGCGCACCAACGCCGGCGGCGTGCCGTAAGCGTTCTCGCGCAGGGCCTTGTAGGCCTGTTGCTCGCGCCCTTCGAGCGCGCCGAACCGCCACAGGTCGACCATGAACGGCGTCGCCGGGTCGCCGGTCATGACGTTGCTGTCGTAGTTGGCGTAGCCCCAGCGCGGCAGCCAGCCGTTCTGCTCGTGGATCTTGAGCATCGAGTTGGCGATGTCGCGCGCCCGCTGCGGACGCAGCATGGCCAGCAACTGGTTCTGCGAGCGATAGGTGTCCCACAACGAAAAGTACTCGTAGTAGGTCCAGCCTTCGGCCTTGTGGATTTCGGTGTCGTAACCGCGGTAGCGGCCATCGCTGTCGCTGCCGGTCAGCGGCTGCAGCAGCGAGTGGTACAGCGCGGTGTAGAACACCACGCGGTCGTCGGCGCTGCCGCCGCCGACCCGTACCGACTCCAGTTCCTTGCGCCAGCCGTCCTGCGCCTGCTTGCGCATCGCATCGAAGCTCAGCGCCTTGCCGTTCTTCATGCCTTCGTCGCGCAGGTTGCGGCGCGCGCCTTCGGCATCGACATGCGAGATCGCGCTGATCGCGCTGACCGCTCGGCCGTTCTTGGTGTCGAAGGTGAACCAGGCACCGTGCGGGCGGGTGTCGCCCTGCATGCTGGCGCGGCCGCCGGGGTGGCCGCCGGTTTCGTCCCAAGTGCCGAAACTCGCGAAGGGACGGTCGAACTCCATGCGGTACCAGGTCGTGTACTGCTGGCCACCGCAGAAACTCTTGGTGACGATCTTGCCTTCGACGACGCGATCGCCGATTACCTGGACGCTGCTGCCGACGACGAGATGGCGTTCGTTGGCCTGCCCGGTATTGACCAGGATCGTGCCTTGCCTGGCCCCGGCCGGGAAGGTGTAGCGCTCGGCCGCAGCGCGCGTCAGCGCGGTCGCTTCGGCCTCGATGTCGCCGCCGGCTTCGCCGGTCAGGCGCACCTTGTAATAACCGGCCTGGCCGACTTCGCCGTCGTGGGTATAGGCCGAGGCGTAGGCCTTCTGGTCGAAGGACTTGAATTCCTTGGTATCGAAACGCTTGCCCGGGCCGATTTCGCCGGTGGTCGGCAACACCGACAGCTGACCGCCCTGCTCCCAGCAGCCTGCGCCGGAGATGAAGGAGTGGCCGAAGCCGCGGATCTTCGGATCGTCGTAGCGCCATCCGCTGTAGTGATCGCCGATCGGGCTGATCTGGACCAGACCGAACGGTGCGCTCGCGCCCGGAAAGGTGTTGCCGTCGTCTTTGCTGCCGATGAAGGTGTTGACCTCGCTCACCGGATCGCGGCTCGGCGTGGCGGCATTGGCATTGGCATTGGCATTCGACACGCCCGCCAGCGCCAGGGTCAGTGCCGCGGCGATCGGCCAGGCCTTGCCGTCGAAAACCGAAACCAAACCGCGCCTGCGCCGTACCGGATTGCGAGTCATCGTTGCCTTGCCCTGCCTGTGGTGTGGGAGATGCCGTTGCGGCGGCGCGGCTGCGCCGCCGCAACGGGTTGGCCTGCCTTAGTTGAAGTCCAGCACGTACTCGATGGCGACCTCGCGGCCGACCGGGCTGAAGATGCGGTCGGCGATGAAGGCGAAGTCCTTCTTGTACGGGTCCTTGTCTTCGTTGACTTCGTCGAAGATGTTGCTGACGTAGAAGTTGACCTTGGCCTTTTCGGTGATCTGGTAACCGGCGCTCAGGTTCCAGGTGATCGCCGGTCCGACGCGGCCGTAGTACTTCTTGGTGGCCTGGCCGTAGGTCGGGCTGGCCGAGTCGTTGTCGACGCAGTTGTCGGAGTTGGGCACGTAGCCGTCGGAGAACGGCAGGCAGCCGTTGAAGCGCACGCTCGGCACGCTGCCGACGCGGTCGGCATAGACGGTCGCGTTCCACTTCTCGCGCTGCCAGTTGACGCTGCCGCGGAACTTGCTGCGCGGCTCGTCGTTGCGCTTGTCCTGCATCTCTTCGCTGGCGTCGGTGCGGGTTTCGAGCTTGAGCAGGTTGGTGTAGTTCAGGCCCAGGCTGAAATCGCCCCAACGTTCGGTGGTGAAGCGGTACTTCAGCGAAGCGTCCACGCCTTCGACGTTGCGCGCGGCGCGGTTGACCGGGCCGGTGCGGATGTCGGTGACCTGGCCGAGCAGCGGGCCGGCGCCATCCGGATCGGCGGCGCGGGTGACGCGGCCGATCTGCAGCTTGCAGCGGTCCGCGCTCGGTGCGCTGACGCGCGGCTCGCCGGTCGGGGTCTTGCCGGTCAGGCAGTAGGCCTCGTCGAGCAGCACGTCGTTGGCGCCGACGTCGTCGATTTCGTCTTCCAGTTCGATGCGCCAGTAGTCGGTCGACACCGACAGGCCGTCGGTGATGTCCCAGACGAAACCGGCGGTCCAGGAATTACCGGTTTCGTAGTTCAGGTTCGGCGTGCCCTGGCGCGCGATGTTCGCGTCCTCGACCTTGAAGCCGGCGTCCCAGGTGCAATTGCCTTGCTGGCCCGCGCGCAGGCAGTTCAGGTAATCGGTCTGGTCGGCGACCGAGGTGCTCGGCGTGGCGTAGACGAAATGCATGTCCGGCGCACGGAAGCTGGTCGCATAGGTGCCGCGCACCAACAGGTTGCTGAAGGGGCGCCATTCCAGGCCGGCGTTGTAGGTCGAAGCGGCGTCGCCGGACACGGCGTCGTACTTGTCGTAGCGGCCGGCCACCGATGCGGTCAGCGATTCCAGCAGCGGAATCTTGAACTCCACGCCGGCGGCGTAGTGGTTGCGCGTGCCCGAACCGAGGTCGAGATTGGCGGTCTGGTCGTACTTGCGGTTGTCGCCGAGCGTGTTCGGGTCCGGTGCCAGGCTATAGCCCTGCTTGGCCGCTTCGAGCTGGGCGGCGAAACCGATCGGGCCGGCCCAACCTTCGAACAGGTCGCCGCTGACGATGAAGTTGGCCGAGGTCAGCCAGGACTCGGCGCGGTTCTTGCCGCGGGTGGTGATCGAGGCGTAATCCTGCGGCGAAATCGGGTTCCACAAGCGGTTGGTATCGACGCGGTCGCGGTTGGCGCCGAGGAAGTAACGGTCGGCCTCGGCCAGCAGCACGGTCGGGAACTTCTCGTCGACGGTGTATTCGGCGCGACCGATGCTGAAGTCCCAGTCGAAGCGATCGCCGAACTGGCCGCGCAGGCCGGCCGACAGATCCCAGGACAACTCGTCGGAACGGGTGTAGCCGCTCTTGGCGCCGCCGATTTCCTGCGGGGTGAAATAGCGCACCAGATCCAGATTCGCGCCGACGCCCTGGTCGAAATAGGCGCCGTTCGAACTCCAGGCCGGCATGAAGGTCATGTTGGTGCCGCGCGAGCTCCACACGCCGGCGGTGACCCAGCCCTGCATGCCGTTGGCGAAGTCGTAATTGCCGTACAGATAGCCGGAACGGTCGTCGCTGCCGTTGCGCAGGGTCCAGTGCTGGAACACCGCGCTCTGGCCGCACTGCCAACCGGTGTCGCTGATGGTGTTGGCGTTGCGGTTGTAGGTGCGGCGGTTCTGCAGGAAGAACTCACCGTTGAACTGATCGCAAGCGCCCGGCGGCGGCGCCATGCGGCGGCCGGTGTCGGCGTTGAACATGCGGATGCCGACCGACGGCAGGATGCCGACCTTGCGGTCCTGCGGATTGAGCGAGGTGGCCGGCGCGTCGAAATCCGAGTCCATGAACGGACGCTCGCCCGCGGGCAGCGCTTCGCGGTGGAACCACTGCAGCGCGTAGGTCACGTTCCAGTTGTCGCCGCTGCGGCCGCCGGCCCAGGACAGGTCCATCGAATCGCGGCCGCCGCGGGTCGAGGTGCCGCCGCGGATCTTGACCTGATCGCCCTGGAATTCCTTCTTGAGGATCACGTTGATCACGCCGGCGACCGCGTCGGAGCCGTAGATCGCCGAGGCGCCGCTGGCGAGCACCTCGATGCGCTCGACGATCGCGGTCGGGATGTTGTTGAAGTTGGCGAAGTTGCTCTTGCCTTGGTACGGCAGCGGGTAGTCGACGACGCGACGGCCGTTGATCAGCAGCAGGCTGCGGCCCGGGCCCATGTTGCGCAGGTTGAGCGGACTGGCGTTGACCGTGTGCTGGCCCCAGGCGATGTCCGACTCGACCGTGCCCATGGCTTCGGTCAGCGTGGTCAGCGCGTCGTAGACGGTGTTGAAACCTTCCTTCTCGATCTGCGCGGCGGTGATCGTAAAGACCGGCGCCGGTCCTTCGATCTCGCTGCGCTTGATGCGCGAGCCGGTGACGGTGATCTTGTCGATTTCGGTTGGCTTGTTCGCCCGGCTGCTCTCGTCGGCGCCCGCGCCGGCCTGATCGGCCGGCGTCTCGGCGGACTGCGCCTGCGCCATGGCAGGCGCGAACAGGATCGACAGCAAAGCACCGGTCAGTGCGCTGCGTCGCAGGGTGGAATGGCTCATCTTCGCGGTGCTCCCCAAGAAAAAGTGGACTGCAATGGCGACCGCTCCCTGGTCTCAAACGGCTTTTCTCTCGATCTAAGTAAACTGCCTGGCGAGCCCCAAAAGACCGTCCCGGCATACCCAACCCCCAAATTGGATCGATCTAAATTAACCACAACCTGGGACCGCGTTGCATGACGCGGCGCAGCAATGAGGGTGTGCTAGGGAGCACGCGTATACAGTCAGGACCACGAGTCGGTCACCGATACGCCGGTAAGTGATTGTTTTGCCGAGTCTGGCAACAGCCGTGAAGGCCGGGACGCCTCGGCCTGCCCCGATCGATTTTTGAGTGGCGGCCTGCCGATGGCATCGCCGCCTGCGCACGCTGCGCGAACCGGGTCGGCCTGCTGGGTCGGCGTCCCTACCCCGGCCAGCGGTGCCCAGCTCTCCGGGTAGGAGCGGCGCAGGCCGCGACCGCGGAACGCGCAGAGGTAACAACGTCGATGTCGCCCATCGAAGCGGGGTGCTTTCGCCGGGGTAGGAGCGGCGCAAGCCGCGACCAAGGGACGCGCAGAGGCGGCGAGGCTGACGTCGCCCATCGAAGCGGGGTGCTTTCGCCAGGGGTAGGAGCGGCGCAAGCCGCGACCGCGGTGCCACGGTCTCGCGGCGTATCTATCAAGCAAGATCAGGATCAAACGCCAAAAGCTTCCGCCACTAAAGCGGCGGGTTACTTTCTTTTGTCTAAAGCAACAAAAGAAAGGTAAGGCGGAGTCAACATCCAAGTGCATCACCCCACCGCAAGCACGTCCTCAATAG